>NZ_BFAY01000011.1:701804-1052707 GCF_003112675.1 Leptospira johnsonii
CCTTCAGACATCTGGACATCCAACTAGAATGGAAAGGCAAAGGAGACCAAGAGAAAGGTTATAATAAGAAGGACGGAAAACTTTTAATCGAAGTAGATCCTTCTTTTTACAGACCGACCGAAGTGGATCTTTTGATCGGAAATCCGGAAAAGGCAAAAGCAAAACTAGGCTGGGAACCCAAGGTCAAGTTCAAAGAATTAGTAGAGATCATGATCAAGTCCGATTGTAAAGCTTTCGGGATCAATATCTAATCGCGATCCGATTTCGATCTTATAAATTCTCTATCCCGGCTGCAGCTCTCCATAAGTACCAAGAAAAAATAGTACGATAAGGAGAATATCCAGAGGTGAATTCTAAAATTTCTTTTTTAGAATTCATAGCGATCCCATAATTATTCTCAATAGATTTTCGTAGGATCAGATCGTTATAAGAAAAATGATCCCAACGATCCAAGGAAAACATCAAAACCATTTCCGCAGTCCAGGGTCCCACACCTTTGATACTACAAAGAAGATCCAAAACTTGCTGATCATCTAGCTTAGAAAGTTTTCTATCCGAGATACTTCCATCCAGATAAGCCTTTGAGATCAGCTTCACCGCTTCTATCTTTGCGAATGAAAGTCCTGCTTTTCTCAATTGTGATTTGGAAAGTTTAACAAGAACATCAGGTTTAGGGAATTGCTTTCCATTTCCATAATATTCTTTGACTCGATTCTCCATTGTTCTTGCAGCTTTGACGGATAACTGCTGGCTGATCACGGATCTAAGAAGAACGTAATAAGGAGTCCCCATCATCTTATGAGTACAGGGTCCTATGGTTTGGATGATCTTTTGCGTAATTAAGTCTTTTTTCTTGAGCCAGAGGACCGCCTTACGCAAGCGAGCCTCTCGATCGGTACTAGGCACGTTTTTTGATCTTAGCGTCTATCTGGGATTTTTTGCGGAATGCTTGTACTAATTTCTCTAATTCGACAAGGTCCGTGCAGGAAATTTTTCCCTGATCCAATTTGATAAATTTATTTTTAGAGATCAGATCCAAGACCAAGTTCTCGTCTTTAGGATAGGTCAATCCCACCATCTTGATCAAGTCTTTGGTACCGATCTCGAAATTGTAGGTAGACTTAGGAATAACTTTGACCCTGTTTTTCTCCACAAGAGTGAGTAACGTATCTGCGACCCTTCCTTGAGGATCGGAAATCAGCAAGTTAGCAAGCTGTTTATAAGCGGTCCAGATCCTTTCCGAAAGAAGAGTGATCAGCCTAGTAGCCAATTGCGGCTGAGCCTTGACCATTCCTTCGAAGTTTGCTTTATTGATCGCAAGCAACTGCACTTCGCCCCAAGCGATTGCAGAAGCGGATCTAGGTTTATTATCTAAGAGCGCCATTTCTCCGAAAATGTCCCCGCTCTGTAATACCGCGAGTAGAACTTCGTTAGAGTCCACGATCTTTGTGATCTTTACTCTTCCGTGTTGGATGATATACAGTTCTCTACCAGGCTCGTGCTCGCAAAAGATCATCTCGTTATCCCCGTAAGAACGGTTAAACTTTGTATAATCGATCGGAGGAGGAGCAACCGGTTGGTTGACAGTCTGTAATTTCAGTTTTGCCTGAGTGGCAAATTGACCATTCGGAAGATATTGCAGATATTTTTGGAAAGCGTAGGCAGCGTGAAGAGTGTTCTTCTGGTTAAAGTAATATTCTCCGATCGCGAATAATTGGTTCGGATCTTCTTCTATAGCAGTGCGGAAAGACAGACGAGTGATCGTAGAGTCAAACTGTCTGAGTTTCATGGAGAAGTAGCGAATGATCTTCATCGCTACCGGAGTATTTTTTTGGATCAGAGTTCCGAACTGATCATAGCTAACCTGAATTAAGGAAACATCAGTTAAAGCGATCGCAGATTCGATCTGAGCGTGCTGGCTCATCGCAGCAACCACTCCGAAAAAATCTCCCGGGCCCAAAAGTTGGTTCGGATCCTCGCCTACTACTTGGTTTTCGCGGGTGACCCTGACCTTGCCCTGTCGAATGATAAAGAAATTATGGGCTTCTTTCTTGCCTTCGACGATGACATAGGACCCTTTCGGGTAATTCACGATTTGAAAGAAGCCGTTGGACATACTTACCAGAGATTAAAAATTTCTTCCGTGGGAATTCAACTATAAACTAGTATCGGCTCGCAATCAGGGAATTCGGACCGAAATCCGAGTATTTCCTTATTTTTCGCGACAAGATTCCCCTTCCGGAGAAGATTCTTCCCCATCCGAAAGTAGATCGATGCCGGAGAATTCCAGGGCGGCTTTCTCTGCCATGGCTCTGGAGTAAGATTGTCTGCAAATAGAAGAGAAAATCTGCTTCGCCTGGTCGATTTCTCCCATCTTGGCCAGTAGGCGCCCGGCTTCCAAGTAGGATTCTAACCCGAATTCTCCAGTCGGTTCCATTTTATAAAGGTCCAGACTGACTTCTAAAGCTTTCTCGGGACGATCCAACTTCAGAAAACAATCTTTGAGAAGGCTAAGCACCCTGTTTTTTTTAGAATTCCCCGGATAGAGAACCAGGAAGTTACGAAGACTTTCCGCAGCCTTGTAAAAGCGACGGTCCTTATATGCTTCTTCAGCTATCCTAAAGAGAATGTCAGGATCCGAAGGTCCTTGTTTGGAAGGATTTTCCCCTTGGCCAAATGTGGAGAAGGAAAATGAAAAAATAAGAAGGAAGAAGACTAGGATTCGGGAGAGGCCGAGTACTCTTAAAGCTGAGTTAGAAAAGAAAGGAAAACGTATGCCCTTAAAATAAAATCCGGAAAACAAGTGTACCTACCAGAGCTACGCTCTATATAGATTATCAGTCATTTCCCGGATTTTATGAATTACTTTTTTTTATCTATTTTCTTCCGGTGGAATTCGCAGAGGCGATACAACCTGCCAGTAGACGGATTTTTTTTACCTACTTTAGTGCCGCAGACGATACAAAGACCTTCTTTCCTTCTCCTTTGGTAAAGGAGCTGAACCCTCTCCGCCCCAGACAGGTTGTACTTACTAACCTGAATCCGAAATCCTTTGTAGAGGTAATTACCAATAGCTTCAACAGCTTGAGTTTTTACCCCGGCGATGATCTTTTCCAAATCATCGTTAGTGACTTTCTTTGGTTTCATACATGTTAACTGACGTAACAACAGTTATATTCTTACAAAAGTAGTAAAGTGTTTTTAATTTTCCGCATAACACAACATAAAATTTTTTGACAAAACTAGTATTAGGTTACTGTTTTTTTAATAAATTTCTTCGTCAGAGGACTTCCCTGTTTCGGCTAACGATTAACAATTAAAATAATCGATTATTTCGCCCGAGGCAACGTTAAGTCGTTTTACACCAATTCTCAATAAATATGGAAATTTATTTCCATGGCTCTGACATATAACGGAGAATGCATTAGGCGATTATAGCAAAACAAAATGATTTAAACTAACGATGAAAAGCCTAACCTTAAGGGATAGGGAAACGAATATTGTTACTTACTAAAAAATCGTTACTTGAAGGCTTGAACGCCAAAATTGCATTTTTAACGATAGATTTTTTTCGGAAAATAAGTCATATTAGAAGGCAGATTAGTTTTCGACTTTAGGATCTTTATGAAAACAACTGTTCACATATTATTGCTCTTTCTGGCCTTCTTCCAATTAACTTACTGTTCCAAATCGCCTCAAGAAAAAGTAAGAACGATACTTTCAGATGCTCAATTAAACGAAGAAGAAAAGATCAAAATGGCAGCATTCGCCTTATTCGGCGAAAGATTAAAAGAAATAGATCTAGTAAAAACCCAAGATGAAAAAGGGCCTAAATTCGAAGTCTATTTAGGATTCGGCGGAACTTCTGCGCTTACATTCTTAGGTTCAGAAAAATATTCAGATCATATGAAATTAGAATTGGCTCTCGGTACCTATAAATTCCTGCAATCTTTACAGGGATTTCGTTTCGGAAAATATAGAATGAGCCTGATCAAACCTTTTTTCATTAAGAACGGAGAAGCAAGAGGTGCAGAAGAATTCGAGATCTATAGATTCAGAGCCGAAGGAGAAGATTTGAAGAATGTTACCGGCTTCAAAGAAGCGGACGCATTCTCCTCCGACAATTACGATGTTCCTTCCGAAAAGGTAGTAGCAGTCCTAAAAAACATGATAGATCGTTGGCAGGTAGAACTGGACCAATTTGCAAGAGTGGAGATCAAGTAAGAAGTGATCTCATTCTTTTAGGATAATTCGTAAAGATCCCATCCACTCCCAATTCTATTCCGAATTTCAACTCTTCTTCCGTATTCAAAGTATAAACTAGAACCTTAAAACCTTCTTTCTGGATTTTGGAAACCGTTTCCTTATCCAAACCCTTCGAAGAAAGATTCAAACTGAATGCGTTCAATCTAAAACCCAACTCCAAGGCTTCTATCCAAGAAGAAGATTCATCTCCGATCAAGATCCCAAGTCTCGCCTCTACGGATAATTCCCTAAGACGTATCAAAGAGTCCCAACAAAAAGAAGAGAATAACGTTTTATGAAAGAGAGAATTTTGTTTTGTATAGTCTATCAGTTCTTGTTCGATGGGAGTTTCGATCGGGATTTCTTCGTAAGCACCGGATTTGATCTCCACATTTAGACCGATATTCTTGGACTTTAAATAATCCCAGACCTCCCAAAGATCCGGCACCTTCTCCCCTTTAAATCTTGGGTCTTTCCAAGACCCCGCATCCGCCTTACGGATAAAATGAAAAGGAAGATGTTTCACTTCTCCTTTTTGATCCGTAGTTCTATCCAAGGTATCGTCGTGAATGACTACTATCTTTCCGTCGGAAGAGTGAATGATATCCAGCTCTATCCAATCCGCGCCTAGTTCACAGGCGTTTCGGAACGAGCTCATAGTATTTTCTGGATATTCTCCGCTGTCTCCTCTGTGAGCGATTACCCAAGGTTTAGGAAGAAGGAAAGGATCCGAATTCATTAGAAAGCCCAGCCTACAAAAAGATTCAGTCCGAAGCTAGAGCCTGGCAATCTTTCTCCATTCTGGTATGCATACTTTCTATATAATAGATCTCCGATACTTGCAGTCCTATCCGAATAATAAAGATCCGAAACGGAGAATGAATTGTGATAAGGAGAATACCAACTCCATACACCTTCCCATCCGAAAAACAAACCGGAAGTAGTTTGGAATCGGAACCCAACTCCAAAACCCGCATAGTTCCTTGGCCCGGAACTATAAGAATCTTTTTCTAAACGATAAGTATTACCCGCGGATTCCCAGTAAAAAGCGGTTTGGTTCTTTTGGTAATGTTCCCGTCCTAACCAAAGAGAAACAAAAAAAGGAGAATCTGCCACGAACCTTTGGACGAAGAATGCTCCTCCCCAATATCTCTCCTGGTAATTTCTCAACCTTCCGTAAAAATCATGAGGGGGAAGAAAATAAGAATAAGCAGTATCATTATCAAAACGGTTCACATAAGAGTTAACGTAACCGTTGAGCCCAATTGCCCATTGGGAATCCAACATTCTTGCAATCTGAAAAGAAGAATATCTTTCGAGTGCAAAACCGCCGATCTGGTTCTTGAACTTTTCTCTAAGTTCTGGCTGGCTTGGTCCCGAAGGAGTTTTTTCAGGAGGAAGTCCATTCATAGGACCTGGCGCCGGCTCTATAGTTTTATCTGAAGAAGGTTCCGTAGTTTGGGTCCAAACCTGGGAAGATAGAATAAATAGAAGAAGAACGGATAAGATCGGAAAAAACGGTGAGGCCGGTTTTTGAAAGGAGAACATCCCTAGCAAAGACACCCGAAAAAAGAAAATGTCAAGCAGTGGAAAATGAGGAGGGGGAAGAAATTAGCAGGCGAGGTTTCCCTTCGCCCGCTCGGTAGGAAATTAAGCTTTTCCTTTTGCAGTAGCTTTGATAGTCTCAGCCACTTCGGTCAATTTAGCTTTAACAGCTTCTAATTGTCCTTCCGGAACGCGTTTTTTGATCTCTTCGGAGATTTGATTGTACTTCTCAACGATCTTACCACGAGTTTCTTCGTAGTTTTTACCAGCAACGGTGGAAACTTCTTTGATTTCATTCAAAAGTTTATCCACAGATTCGCGAATTTTTACAGAACCTTCAGAATTGTCTGCAGCACCTTTAGCTACTAGCTCTCCGTAGGTTTTTTCCAAATCTACTTTCGCTTTGTCTAATCCTTCTTGTCCAGATTTCAAAAGTCCGATTCCGGCGTTAAGAATGTCCAACAGTTGTTTTTCCATTTTTCTCTCCTTTTTCGCAGCACTTTTGGTGCAGCGCACAATCCATTCATATTGCACCGCACCAAAGCGGTCAACCTCTAATTTATAAAAATTTGGAAAAAATATAAAAAGAAAACTAGGTCAGATCTCGCCAGGTTGGACTTCCAATTTAGGATATTTGAGATCCATATCCTCCAATTCCTTGCGAACGGACTTAGCGATCAGATAATCTCTATACCATTTCTTGTTAGAAGGAATGATCACCCAAGGATAACGATCCTTAGAATGAGAGAATATCCACTCATAAGCTGTCCGATACTTTTTGAAATTTTTATGAGCCTCTAGATCGCTTGGATCGAACTTCCAATTCTTTTCCGGATTGGATAATCTCTCTTCTATCCTTTTGATCTGCTCTTCTTGTGAGATATGTAGGAAGAATTTCAGGATATGAGTGTGATTTTCTTTAGATACGAACTCTTCGAAAGAATCTATAAATTCTAATCTCTCTTTGAGCTTGTCCTTGGATAAACTTTCAGAAACGAAAGGGACCAGAATATCTTCGTAATGAGAACGATTAAAGATCTGGATCCAACCTTTTTGTGGAAGTTCCTTATGTATTCTCCAGAGAAAGTCTCGACTCAATTCTTCGGAAGTAGGTGCCTTCCAGGCCTTGCAAGTGCAACCCAATGGATTTAATGCAGAGAAAAGTTTTTTGACCGACCCGTCTTTTCCGGATGCGTCCACTCCCTGAAGAATGATAAGCAATGATTTCTTTTTGCCTGCAAAAAGACGGATCTGTAATTCTTCTATCCTTTCCAATTCCTTGAGACGAAGTTCTTCTGCTTTTTCTTTGGAAAGATCTTCGTCCGGTTCAGTGGGATATTCGGAAAGTTCAATCATTCTATATTACCAGCGGGCGATATGATCTTCTGCCCAGCCTTGTCCGCTTTCAATCCTAAATTCACTTTTACCTATTCGGAAAACACCGTCAAAACTTCCGATCATCTGATTTACCTTAGAAGCAATTATACCCATATTGGAATATGCCTTTCTGCGAAAATCAGGCGTGAACACAAGCTCGACTGCTTTACTTTCCTTGGAGTAGATCATCCAAGGTTTTTTGAGATCTTTTTTATCGAATTCAAAAGCAATCACGGAAGGGATCTTATAAATCCTACCATTGATAAGAAGAGCGTTTTCAGTGGTTCCTGTTCCGTCAGTCCAGCCACCACCTAAGTTCATTCCGTATACTTCATTTCCGCCGGGACGATAGGACATGGACGCCCAGTTCCATTTGCTGAAATAAGGCCAGACCCCTCTCCCATAATCCAAAACCCCGAATGAATCTTTAGGCTTGAACTCATAAGATTTAGAATCGGTAGTCACTTTTCCTTTCGCTCCCAATCCGAATAATTTATGAGTGAATTGAAAACGATTTCGATTCCAAGGAACCACAACGTTCAGACTTTCCCATTGATTAGGAACTTCTAATATAAGATCTGCTTGGATGGATTTGCGGGTTCCTTTCAGGAAGTCTACTTTGATTCGGTAATTTCCATCTTCGTCCATTTTGAAATCCAAGAATCCTTCTTTACCTTCGTAACGGGCGTTGCTGGAAACAGTCTGTCCGAGCAAGGTGCCTTTTCCAAAAGGAGTAATGACGGTAGCTTCTTGGAATTCTCCGGTCCTTCTATCCAACCAATAACAAAAGATCACACCTGCGTAATCGATATCCGAAACAGTGAAGGAAGCCAAAAAGTTTTGATCGTAAAAACACCAATAATTCCATTTTTTCTTACGAAGCCAATGGCCTTTTACATTACATCTATGTAAGGGAGTTTTGGACCAGCCGATCGCATTCCGATTCACTTTTCCGGAAGGGTCGCATAAAATGGTAGGTTGTTGGATTTCTGTTTCTAAATTCATGCTCGCATAGGACAATACCTTGAGCCTGTACCGACCCACAATCTAAATTTCTTTTGCAATTCTTCCCAGAGTTTGGATGGCAGAGATCACCTTAGGTCCCATGAGAACTCCCGCATTAATTCTAAAATTGTTTACGTACTTTCCGGAAAGAGAGAAAAGATTCCCCGGGACTAAGCTGATCTTCTTCTTAACGGCTTGAAATCTGAGAACTCTGGAATCTTTTCCTTTAGGGAGTTCTATCCAAAGAAGAAATCCTCCTTTCGGAATGGCGACCTTGGTTCCCTTCGGAAAATATTCCAAAAAAGAATCCGCATAAGAAAGTACCAGACCTCCTAACCTTCTTCTAAATTCCCTCAAATGCCTTTCATGAGCGAGAGAGCCTATAAAATAGGAAGCTGCAAGTTGAGGGATCGCGGGCAAAGAGATTGCTTCCGCTAAACGAAGACGCCTAGCATTTTCGACTTTGATTTGATCGCTGATCATCCAACCGATCCTAAGACCTGGATTCACAGATTTAGAAAGAGAAGAAACATGTGTCACAATCCCTTCGGCGTCTAGAGACAATAAAGAAGAAGGACGAATGCCTCCGTTATGCTGCAAGTCTCCGTAAATATCGTCCTCAAGAATTTTCACGCCATACCTAGAGGATATTTTCAAAAGTTCTTTTTTAGATCCTAATGGCATAAGACTTCCGGTAGGATTCGAAAAAGTAGGAATTGTGATCAGAAACTTAGGCGATTCTTTCTTAATGACGGAAATGTAAGATTGTAGATCCAAGCCGGTAAAAGGATCCGTCGGTATCTCGATCGCTTTTAGTTTTAATTCGGAAAGAATTTGGTACAAAACAAAATGGAGAGGACTCTCCACAGCAACTTTATCGCCCGGTTTGGTAGAAAGACTCAAAGCCAAAAACGCAGCTTCCGAACAACCTAAGGTGATAAAAACCTCCTCAGGGCGAACTCTTCTTTCTGGACCGGAAGAACGGATCGCGATCTTTTTCCTGAGCTCCAAAATACCAGCAGCGTCCGAATATTTATAAACCTGTGAGTCCTTTAGGGATTTCTTATATGCTTTCTGTAAAGAAGAATACGGCAAAAACTGAGGGTCGGGTACCGCTGCTCCGAAAGGAATAAAACCTGGATCCGCAAGTTCCGACATAAGGGAACTTACCTCTTCCGGAACGGAAGGATTCGGAACTCTTACAGGTTTTTCCAATTTATATTTAGGATACAGTTCCGGTCTAGGAAGAACAAAATAACCAGATCTTTCTCTACCGCTGATAAAGCCTCTTTCTTGAAGAATGCCGAAAGCCTCCACAGCAGTCGAAAGATTACATTCTTCGAATAAACAGATCTTTCTAAGAGAAGGTAATTTGGAACCTGGAGGAAATTCTCCCGATTCTATTCTGCCTATCAAAGAATTTGCGATCTTAGAATATTTAGTAAGAAGTCTATCTGTATTGGTCATAAAAACGATTTCTGTATCTGTATGGTATTCCCAATTTAATGTATAAACCAAATAAGAAGATGAGCAAGTTAATTCTAGAAAATAGATCCGAAATTTTCAGACCTTCCGCAAGGCCTGGCAGAACTCCTGCATCAGTTACCAGAGATATATTAAAAGTGATAGATACACCTGGAATGATCTCATTTGCCGGAGGCCTTCCGGATGATAGCTTGTTTCCTATTGAGGATCTAAAAAATATTTTCGAAAGCTCAGTTTCTAAAAAGGGTGCAAAATTATTCCAATACTCTGATACACAGGGACATTCCGACTTACGTGCCTGGCTTGCAGATCGATATTATCCCGGTTCTTCTGCCGACGAAATCCTTTTGACCTCTGGCTCCCAACAAGCATTGGATTTACTCGGTCGATATTTTATAGAAGAAGGATCTCCCATTCTTTTAGAAAGGCCAAGCTATCTAGGAGCCATTCAGGTATTCTCTTCTTATGCACCGACATTCTTAGGGATCAATTATGGAGAAGAAGGTCCCGATATCGAAGAATTAAAGTACGCGCTAAAGAATTCTTCGGAAAAGCCTAAATTCTTTTACTGCATTCCTGATTTCCAAAATCCTTCCGCCTATTCTTATTCATTAGAAGTCAGAAATTCACTTTCTAAATTACTTTTAGACAGCGGGGTCCCTATCTTAGAAGATACTGCTTACAGAGAATTGTATTTCAAAGAGCAACTTCCGATTTCCTTATGTGAACTAGGTCCGGAGCATACGATCTCCATCGGAACATTCTCCAAAACGCTTTCCCCTGGATTGAGAGTCGGATGGATCAAGGCTCCTAAAAAGATCCTAAAAGATCTAGTCGTTCAAAAACAATCTATGGACTTACATTCCCCAACTCTAAACCAAGAATTAGTCTACGGATTCGTATCATCTTCCAAATATGAAGAACATCTTTCTTTGCTCCGAAGGACCTACCAGAAGAAGTCCGAGCATACGTTTGCTTGTTTACGTAAAAATTTCGGCGAATCTCTTCCTTTACAAATTTCTAAAGGAGGATTATTCTATTGGTTGGAATTTCCGGAAGAGATAAACACAGATCTTCTTTTCCAAAAATGTTTGGAGAAAGGACTCGCAGCAGTTCCAGGATCTTCCTTCTTCGTTGGCAAACCGGAAAGAAATCATCTACGTTGGAACTTTTCAAATGCTTCCGAAGAAGAAACAAAACTAGGAATAGAAAGATTATTTGCGGTATATATGGAGATGACCGAAGTATAAAGTTTTCTTTCTTCTAAATTCTCGTTCGAATTTAGATTGCTAGCTTGCATCCAAGGAAATATAATCCTTCTCCCCAGGTGCTAAAATGTCTGATCATATTTCAGTCCCAGAGACAATACTCTCGAAACTCAGACTTATCTGTTTGGATCTTCCGGAAGCATATGAAGAACAGGCTTGGATCGGAATTCGTTGGTGTATCAAAAAGAAAAACTTTGCACATGTTCTGATGTTACAGAATGGTTATCCTCCCGCTTATGCGAAGGCCTCCGGCCTAGAAGGAATTGCTTGTTTATTAACTTTTCGTTTTTCTCCCAAAAAGATGGATGTATCCCGTTTTAAACAATACCCTTTTTTTAAACCGGTTTGGTGGGAAGACATCATAGGATTAGTAATCGATGATTCAATTGATTGGGAAGAACTAGAAGTTCTATTGAAGGAAAGCTATTGCCAACTTGCGCCTAAGAAATTAGCGGAGATGGTGGAGGGAAGTTGATTCAAAGAAATTTTTTGTAATTTTTAACAAAACCCTTTTTATAAAAATAACTAAAAAGATAAATTTTATTCGGTAGGTATTTGATTTCAAAAGAATTTTTCCCTTCAATTTGTATTTTCTCATCAACAACTATTAAATACCGAGTACATGGAATAATTCCCGCAGCTTTACCCTCATCAACATATTGTTCGGCAGGATTACGTGGAAAAAACTTTCGTTTTCCTTTTCCAAGTATTGTATATGGATAATTAAAACCATAAGATATGAATAGCTTGGCAGTATTACCATTTAAAGAAAAGGAATATTGTTTTGAACGATCCTTGTCTTTGCCGCAAATCTCCCACAATAAATAACCAGCATCTTTTTCTAGATCGGTGAGATTATCATGAAAGATTATTTCCATATTATTCTGATCTTGTAATAGAAATGGCAGTTGGTCCTTCTCGATAAAGAAAGCTTCCGAAGAATAATTTCCTCCATTTACTAATAAAGAATCAAAGTATTTTGTTTCACCGTTAGAATGTAGTTGCTGGCGAGTATCAAGTCCCTTCGAGATTAAATCATAATCTCCTAAAATAGAAGAACATTTAGAGAGTAATAAGAGACAGAGAAGAGGAAAAAATTTTCGGCGGGAGGAATCTCCCGCCGATATTGGGAGGTTCAAAAGGCTTTTATTAAGCAGTTTTTTTAGTTGGAGCAGCAGGTTTTTTAACTGACTCCGTAACTTCGCTAAATTTAGCCTTGATAGCTTCGATTTGCTCAGCAGGAACTAATTTCTTAGCTTCTTCAGCAATTTGGCTATAGATTTCAAGGGCCTTAGCGCGAGAATCTTCGTAGGTTTTAGTAGCAGCAGTAGATAATTCTTTAGCTTCGTTTAAGAATTTGTCTACAAACTCGCGAACACGAACAGATGCTTCTGAATTGTCGGAAGCGCCTTTAGCTGCGAGTTCTTGAAAACTCTTAGTAAATTCTGCTTTCGCTTTATCCAGACCTTCTTGTCCACTTTTAACCAAACCAAGACCTGCGTTCAGTACATCTAGAATTTGTTTTTCCATTTTTAGCTCCTCGGTGAACCGTTGTGCGGCGCACAATCCATTTGTAGTGCATAGCACAAACAGAGTCAACAAAAAAACGAAAAAAAGTTTCAAAAGTGATTTTTAAGTCTACTAAAGGTATGTGACGCAATTATGGCAGGATTTCATTGGAAGTCTGACATGAAGCGGCGTTTGGAGAGGATTCTGCTAGGCTTATTTACAGGTTATGCACAATCGAACTCTTCTAAAGGAGGAAAAAGTTCGATTTTTTTAAGAAGAAAAACGCCTCACCGTCTTACTTAAGAGCTGGAGATTCATTTCGGTACTTTTTTTTAGTCCGGAATAGAGAAGAAGGCTCTTTTTCGCAACGGCTAATCTTTCGTTCTTCTTCTCTTCTAATGTTAGTTCCGTATCATACCCTTCCGTGATTGCCAAGATCACTCTCTGCAAACTGATCCCTAAAAATTCGGTGAGTCCTTTTTTAGAACTGATGCGATCGTCTATTATAGAAATATCATGTAATGCTTTTCGAATAGACTCCTTGTCCTTCTCTCCGTTTTGGATAAGAGTATAAATTTTTTCTGAAAGCGCTTCTCCCGTGGACACCTGAACTCCGAATTCCTTTAACTCGTTGCGAATCTTGTTTAATTCTTCCGATACTTTTTTTCCGTTGATCTTTAAAGGAAGAAGGGCCCGAATCTTTTTTTTGATCTCGGAAACCTCTTCGCTATTCGATGAGTTTTCTTTGAACCATTCTTTAAATGTAATATTTCGGATCCCATCTAACTTAGCTCCGTCTTTACCTAAGTTGGCCCAAGGACGGTCTTTTTGTCTTTCTTCGAACCATTTTTTGAAGATCAGAAGTTTTTCGTTGGTTCTAATTTTTTTTCCTTCTATAGATTCGATCCACTTGGGTGGCAAAGCAGTCATCTGTTTATAGTTATGATGCTCTCTTCTGTGTGTCCGACTTTCTAAAAAGTTGAGTCTTTCTTCTAAGATCGCTCCCTTACAATGAGCCTGGGAACCGGGAAAAGAAAGGTCTTGTCCTAACAGCAAAATGGACCTTGCATCCATCTTCTCCGCAAGGCTCGCAGCATTTGTAGAAACGGAGCCGCCAAAGTCTACCGACCCCAGCCCACTTTCTGAAGCATTTTCCAAAAGTTTAATCCAGGGAAAAGGAGAAGAAGTCAGAAAATGATTTTTACCTATATAAGGCATTCTTAATGAATGATAGGAAGTAGTGGGATCGAATATGAATTTCGCCTTTCCGAAATAACCTTCTAAGTATTTAGAATTTAAAGGCTGGGGATCCACACTAAACACAAGGTCCGGGTCTATTCCCGACTTTTGAAGGATGAGAAGAGCTGTATCCACCGCGATCAATATAAAGTTCTCTCTATATTCTTTCAGTTCTTGTAAGGAAAGATAAAGAGAAGGTCCGGCCCCGCAAACGACCACATCTACTTTGGATTTGCATAAACCGAATAATTCGTTTATCGGGCTCATATCCACAAGTTCAGGAAGATTTCGGATAAAATTACCGGTCCAAACCTTCTCGAATCTGGTCAATGTAGCGGTATTAACATCCTTCTTATGAAAGAAAGTCTCGGCTAAAAATCTTAGTTCTTGGTATTCTTCCTTTTTCCACTGCAAACTCCCTCTATGAGGAATAAAGCTTACAGGATATCCTGAGATTCCTTTAAAGCCCTCGTAAAACGCAGATTCATCGTAAGGAGAAAGGAATATTCTCAACTTCCCGGAAAGGATCATGGAAGAAAAATCGAAAAGCGAGAAAGCCGCCTTGATGATTTCCGGAAAAGGCTCCATCCATACGCATATTACTTTATCAAATCCTAATGTATATTGTATAGAATAACCGAGGCCTGCACCGAAGAATAGAAACGCTCGTTCTTCGTCCCCTTTTTTCAGATCCACAAGCTGCCTTTCCGCTTCCTTGCGTGGATCCATTGAGCTATGCAAAAGAACATTATCGATCTTTAAATTAGGATCTTCTGTTTTTGTAGGAACGATATCGAAATTAATCTGGGAAGATCCTATTCTTTCGGAGGCTTCCGGCGCGAAACTGCGAAGTGAGGCCAAATTTTTTTCGAGCAAATCCGACCTGAATTCTTTCATTGGAAAAACACGTTTATCCTTTTTCCTTCGTGAGAAGCACCTGGAGAAGGATCTTGCTCATAACAAAATCCACTGCCGTGAAGTTTATAAGGAACTCCTAAAGGAGCTAATAATTCCACTACTTCTCTTTTACTTCTTCCAATCAGATCAGGAATACGTTCAGATTTGCCTGTAAGCGGTTTTCTTTCCAATTTCGGGAGCATTACGTTAACCGTTCTTTCTCCCTGTTCAATGATCGGAATGATATTCTCCACAACCTCTCTGAATACCGGAGCAGCAAGTCCGCCTCCGGTATGGCTATCTCCTCTTGGCTCATCAAAAAGGATGAGACCGACCACTTTTGGTTTGTCCGCGGGAAAAAATCCTAAAAAGGAAGCGGACCATAATCCGTCTTGGTAACCTCGGCCAGATACCGCCTTTTGCCCTGTGCCTGTTTTTCCCGCAATGGAGTATTCTTGTATGTATGCGTTCTTTCCTGTTCCGGCTTGCACGACTCGAGTCATCGCCTTCAATAATCTTTCGGTGGAATATTCTTTGATGCCCACAGGAGTTTCGTCGGATTGGAATTCCTGTAGGACTTCTCCATAGGAATCGGTGATATGAGAAACCACTCTAGGTGTGATAAATCTTCCTCCGTTTACGATAGAAGCTGCGGATGCAACTAACTGAATTGGAGTTACCGAAATTCCCTGGCCGATTGCCATGAACATAGGAGTGGTCGGAGTCCATTTATTTAAGACAGGCATATAGCCCACCGATTCATTGGGTAGAAGTCCGGATCTATCTCCGAAACGAAATCGTTTCATATATTCATAAAGTACATCGTTCGGGATCTTTGCAGCCGCCTTAATAATCCCTGCGTTGCAGGAATATTGTAGGATCTCCTCTAAATTCACTTTTCCGTGAACATGTGTACATTTGATCCTGGTCTTTCCGTAGTCCACATATCCCGGACAATCGAATTTTTCATTCGGATGTATTAGGTTTTCGTTAAGAAGAATACTCGCCAAAAAAATTTTCATGGTGGATCCGGGCTCATACACATGTCGGATCGCCCAATTTGTATGTGAATTTTCCTCGAAGGAAGAGTAACGATTCGGATCGAAAGAAGGAAAGCTGGCCATTGCCAATATCCTTCCAGTATGGATCTCCATAAGAAGCCCTACAGCTCTTTTGGCGCCGGTTTCTTCGAATCTTTTTCCGAGAGCCTTTTCCAATTTGAATTGAATGAGTCCATCCAAAGTCAAATGGACATTTGCACCTCTAGCAGAATCTACCTCCGTAGGTGTCATCAATTCTTGGTTATAATAATATTCTAAACCGGAGAGAGCCTTATCGTCGTCCATTCCTGTAAAGCCTACAAGACTTGCCGCCAAACTTCCGTGAGGATAAACTCTTTTAAATTCTCTCTCTCTTCTGACTCCTGGAAGGGCCATCTCCATGATACGGCTTGCAGTAGTATCGTCTATCTCCCTCTTCAAAAGGAAGTATCTGCTTTTTTCACGGATCAACGATTCTATCTTTTCAGGAGGAATGTCCAGATAAGGAGAAATTTGTACTGCGGTAAAATTCGGATCGTAAACATTTCCCGGATAGATCCCGATCGTGGAAGAATCTATGGACAATGCCAATTCGATCCCTCTCCTATCGTAGATCGCTCCTCGTCCGATCCTTTCTCCATTCTTGAATGCGATCTCTCTATCGTTAAAAAATACTAGATAACCCACTCGGACCAAAAGCCCGGAGAAGAATACACATAATAGAACGAATAAGATGGTGAATCTTTTTCGATTAAGAGGGTTATAATCCATCGATGAGTGAACCGCTTTTATATATTTCGGTCTTTTTCAGAATGATTAAAGAGCTTTTCTAGTACAAGTGAAATCCGAGTTCGGATAATGGTTTAAAAGCTGGTGATAACCTTTCCTCTCAATTTTTTGAAAGGAATTAGACCGTAATTTCTGGAATCCGTGGAAAATTCTCGGTTATCTCCCAATACCAAAACATAACCTGGGGGGATCCTGCCTGAATCTCCGATGCCTATATTTCCCGAGACTCCGATCACAGGTAAAATAGATGCCGATGGCGCTTGGGTCTTATAACCCGAATTCAAGAAAGGTTCCTCTAAGGAAGAATCGTTTATCAAAATCCTTCCTTCCGAAAATCTAAAAAAGTCGCCGGGAAGTCCGACTACTCTTTTTAAACTTAATTCTGCTCCGATCCCATCCAAGACCAATACATCGAATCGATCCACATCCGGCTCTAAGATATATAAAACCCAAGGACCGATCTGCGCTGGAAAGCCCCATTTTTTAACCAAAACCCAATCGTTTTCTTTATAGCTAGGCATCATACTCGTGCCGCTGATCAGATAGAATTGGATCACGAAGATCCTAAAATATAAAATGAAGAATATTGCAAATAAGATCGGAAAAGAAAGTTTGATCCAGTGAAATGCAGAATGCCGGATCGAACGAATTATTTCCGAATCAAATTTCATAGTATGGTTTCGAGTTTATTGGACGAGACTATGCAGTCTTAGTCTCGTTCTTATTTTCCAAAACTTTCGGTTTTTCTTTCCACCAGATAAAAGGTTGTTCTATCAGTAAAAAGATCGGCCAAGCCGCGAGGATCGTAAACCCGAAACAGATCAAGTAGAGTTTAGGCAATACGCTCAGAGTAACTAACGTTTCTCCTTTTAGGGCCCATCTAGTTGCGATTCCCATCAAAGGAATATTCCATAAGTAAACCGTAAATGTGATCCTGGATAATGGACGGAAGATAGGTAATCCTAAGATAGTTTTGAATAGACCTTCTTTCTGAATTGCAAGATAGATAATCAGAGCCAAGGCGATATTATAAAAATTATTTGCGAGGGTCAATCGGATGAAATGGTTCCAATCGAATGAATAAGAGATCAATATGAATACGATTGCTGTGATCCCGATCAGAGAATATTTCAGTTTCCCTAAACTTTCTCCCACCGGTTTATAATCCACATATTCCGCCAAAAGCATCCCGGCGATCATGGAATCGAATCTGTTTTCTGTCCAGAAAAGAGCCTCTGCATTCATCTGCCCTTTTGAAAAGAGATAACATCTAGATAAGAAAGGGATAATATATATGATCGATAATATAATAACTCTGACTTTTTTAGTTTTGGAAAATAGGAAGAAGGGACCGAGAACCACCATCAAGAAGTAGATCTGCTGCTCTAAGGAAATATACCAACCAACGTCTAAGACTCTTGGATAGAAGTTGGATAAGAAGACCCCATCCGCCCAGACATAGTCCAAAGCCTTTTGACCTTTGTCTATCAACCAAAGCAGATCCGCACTCGGATTCGGTATATTTTTCAGACCTTGTACCTGTTTGAAAAAATAATAATAAGAAAAAGCTAATGCAGCATAATAAGCGGGAAGTATCCGTAAAGAACGATTGGTGATAAATTTGCGGTAAGGAAAACTATTTTCCCTTTTATAAGACTGGAGTATACCTCCGTAATTCAGGAAGCCTCCTAATACGAAGAAGACATCCACGATGGTGGTTTGATTCTCCACAAACCAGGATAACCAATAAGGCATTTCACCCATGATCGGCTGTTTGGAAACCCAAAGATGGTTGGTCATTACCATCAAGATTCCGATCGCCCTGATCCCGTTTAATGATTCTATTTCTCCCTTTTTGGAAGCAAAGATAGACAGTATATAGGATTTCATAATGAAAAGATTCTATTTCCTGAATTGAATTAAAAACTTTTCAGGGATCTGCTATCAAGAAATAAATCCGGGGAACCTAAAAGACCTGAGTTACGATTTCATGGATATGATACGAAAAGAGAAGTATTTGTCTTGCTTGGAAAGAAATTCCGGCTCATTCTTCTATATATGACTTCGAACAGCCCGATATCACAATATGTTTCCAGATTCAAAGCGGAGAAGGGAAAGATCTTATCCTTTCTTTCCGCATTTCCTTTCTATGGAGAAGTCTTAAAGAACCATCAATATTACGAAGCGGACAGAATCACTCGAAACGAATTATCCAAAAAATTGGATTCTCTCAAAGAACCTATCCGTAGGATCGAAGAAAATTTCGTCCGAGAAAGAAGAATGGACCTAATCAGTTCCACTGAGGTCTTACTCTCTATCATAGAAAGACTCAAAAACGAAATTATTGGAGCAAGTTACGGTCTGAACGGACTGGGCACTGGATTTAAGGCAACCGAATCTGAGTTGGAAGCTTTGGCAGAGTGGGATTATTCTTTGATCCATCATTCTGAAGAATTATTAACGAAGGTTAAAGCCCCGAACTTCCCTCCCGATGTTTCGGTAGAGATAGTAAGGAATTGGGTCAGTAGTTTTAGATCCGAATTGGACGAGTTCGATTCCGCCCTAAAGAGCAGAAAGGATGTATTCTTAAAACGATAGTCTTTTTTTGATTTGCCTGAAGTTGAGTAGTGAATAATATATTTCCAAGGAGTTCTTATGGCATTAATAGACGTAATAAAATACGAAGGGAAACCGGGAGAGATTGTATGGAAATTTCCCCGTAACGATATCAGTACCTTCGGTCAATTGGTAGTGAACGAAAGCCAAGAAGCCATCTTCTTTAAAGAAGGTAAGGCTCTGGATATTTTCGGACCTGGAACTCATACTTTAAAAACAGGGAACGTTCCTATTTTAGAAAAATTAGTGAACCTTCCTTTCGGAGGACAAACTCCTTTTACTGCGGAAGTAGTTTATATCAATAAGGCTCTCATCCAATTAAAATGGGGAACTCCAGCACCTATCCAAGTAGAAGATCCTAAATACACGATCACTTTGGGAGTCAGGGCAAACGGCGCGTATAATATCAAGATCGTGGACTCCAAAGCATTTGCAGTGGGAGTAGTCGGTGCAAGAGGGGCTTATTCGCAAGACGAAGTGGATAATTTTCTAAGACCGATGATCGTGACTAGGCTGAGCGATTTTCTGGCAGAAGTAGTTTTAAAATCCGGTGAACCGATCACTCGATTGAACCAACATTTGGAAGAAGCTTCTTCCGCAGGAAAAACAAAGATCCAACCGGACTTCTCCAAATATGGGATAGAAGTTTTGGATTTTTTTGTTCAATCCATCAACTTCGATCAGAACGATCCGAATTTCCAAAAGATCCAAAAAGTTCTCACAGAAAAATTCGAGATCGATGCTCTAGGCGGAATGTACCAACAAAAAAGAATGTTGGATATTGGAGAAGCCGCAGCCAAGAACGAAGGCGGGAATGCCGGTGAAGGTATGTCCGCAGGTATGGGACTCGGAATGGGAATGAATATGGGTAATATGATGGCCGGGATGATGGGACAGAACAATGCCGGTGGGAATTCCAACCAGAACGATGCTGCCTCGAGACTCACAAAACTCAAAGGCATGCTGGACCAAGGCCTGATTTCCCAGGAAGAATTTGATGCCAAAAAAAAGGACATTTTAAATTCTATCTAAAGTATGAGCCTTACCTTCACCAAGTTGAAAGCGGAATTCCGCTGTATCAACGATTCTTGCGGAGCAACTTACGATCTAAATGATATCGTATATGAATGTCGTAAATGCGGAAGCCTTCTCCAAGTTTCCCACGATATGGGAGCTCTCAAAGAAAAATCAGGTAAGGAATGGAAGGACCTATTCGATTCCAGATTAGGCTCGGTAAAATTTCCGAACAGCTCAGGTATCTGGAATAAAAGAGAATGGGTTCTTCCTCATGTGGATGACTCTGAGATCATAAGTTCAGGAGAAGGTCTTTCTCATCTATTCAATTCCGAGAGACTTACAAAACATTTCGGCCTTGGCGGTCTTTGGATCAAACAATGTGGGATCTCCCACACAGGTTCATTTAAGGATCTGGGTATGACCGTTCTTCTCTCCCAAGTAAAACATATGTTGAACAAGGGAGTTAAGATCAGAGCGGTAGCTTGCGCAAGTTCAGGAGATACTTCTGCGGCCCTAGCTTCTTACGCTGCCAAAGCCGGCATCCCTGCGATCATTTTTCTTCCTGCAGGAAAAGTTTCCCAAGCACAACTGATCCAACCTGTTTCTAACGGTGCAAAAGTAATCGCACTCGAAACAGACTTTGACGGTTGTATGAAGATCGTTAAAGAAGTTACAAAAGAAGCCGGGATTTATCTTGCAAACTCGATGAACAGTCTTCGCATCGAAGGTCAAAAAACGATCGCACCTGAGATCGTCCAGCAATTGGAATGGAAAGTCCCCGATTGGGTAATCATCCCCGGAGGAAATTTAGGGAACGTTTCCGCACTCGGAGCAGGTTTCGAGATGGCAAAAGAATTGGGACTGATTGACAAACTTCCTAGGATCGTTCTGGCCCAAGCGGAAAATGCGAATCCACTCTACCTTTCGTATCTGAAAAATTTTGAGGAATTCAACCCTGTAGACGCGAAGCCTACCCTTGCTTCTGCAATCCAAATAGGAAATCCGGTCTCCGTCCAAAAAGCGATTCGTACATTAAAAAAATTCAATGGGATCGTAGAGCAAGCAAGCGAAGCGGAACTTTCGGAAGCTTCTGCCAAGACAGATCTATTCGGATTGTACAATGACCCTCATACCGGAGTGGCACTTGCCGCTTTATACAAGCTTATGGGCAAAGGTACCATTTCCAAAGGTGATCAGGTGGTCGTAATCTCCACAGCCCACGGGCTAAAATTCACCGAATTTAAACTTAAGTTCCATGAAGGGAAAATCCCAGGAACCGACCCGAAATTGGTTAACGTTATTCGATCCTGCAAGCCGGAAGTGGGGGCTGTCATGGACGAAATCAGCGGTTTCCTACACTTGAAAGATTAAAATTTCTCATTTTCGACTCGAAATTCCTGTTCTTTTTTCCTGGTCGTTTTTCGTTTTTTTCTCGTAAGCGTGCCGGGGTCCATATAATCGAGAATCCAAATGTACGAGGGAATCGAGGAACTTCCCCAAGAATTCCTCTTCGAGGTCGAGACGGCCGTAAAAAAAGAAGAGCCGATTTCTATCATTACCTACGTCCTGAGTACTCGGGGCGAAAATAAGCTCAAACATATCATCCAAACCGTCCTTTCCAAATACAAAAGAGAGGATCTGACCGAACTTATATTTACCTCGGCAAAAGAACTGATCGTAAACGCGACCAAAGCAGCAATTAAGCGGGTTTTATTCAAGGAACTAGGACTGAATATCGATGATCCTTCCCAGTACGATTTGGGGATGGAGTCTTTTAAGGAAAATCTAGTTAGTAGAAAGTTTCCCTATTATCGTAGGAAAATGAAAGAGCATGGTCTATTTGTAAAAGTTACTCTGAGCTTCAGTTCGGACCGGATCATTCTATTCGTACAAAATAATTTCACTCTAGCAGTCCGAGAAGAGAAACGGATCCGAGAGAAGTTCGTTCACTCTAAAGAATTTGACAATCTATTCGAGTACTATATGAAATACGGTGATACCACAGAAGGTGCAGGTATGGGTATCACAATGGTTGAAATCTTGGTAGCTCAAAGCGGCTATGACCGACATTTGTTTACGATCTATAGTCGCCAATCTGAGAATAAAACTGTTGCAAGAGTCGAAATCCCCTTGGATCAGAATTATGTGCCCAGAAGACAAAGATACCAAAAATGGTTACAAGAAAAGGCTAGCGGCCTAACATGACCTAAAGTTCTCCTTACGACGGTTAGGTCTTTAGAAATATGGAACAGAATCCTCAGACAAGTAAACTCCAAGAACAGGCAAACCAAATGAACCTTGCCTTGGAATCCGTTCATACCGAAGAACAAGCAATAGAACTTATCCAAGGAAAAATCAAAGACGCCTATCTTTTAAAATTAAGGATCGATGTTGAGAACAAGGCAGGCGTAGTTTTAGGATTATTATCCAGATATAAAAACGAATTTCTGGAATTGTATTCCTTATTCTCCAATTCTTCCATGATCCGAAAGATCAGGACATTCGAAGATTTCGGTCAAATCTCGCACGACATCGCAGAAGCTGCTAGACAAGAAGCTCCAGATCCAGGTTTGTCCGACCAGGTAGGAAGAATTCTTCATACTAAATTAACAAAACAAATATTAGAACAATATTATCCAATGTGGGATCGCAATGATACTGCGGCTCTGGTCAACATGCTCGAGAACCAGATCAAAAGTAGTATGAAGATCAATATGATCCGTGTTCAGGCGGATGTAGAATATGTATCCAGTTTGAAATGTAGAGGCAAAAGTTTTTTTACAGGTATCATCCAATCCATTCCTAAACCTCCCGAAGAATCTGCAGACGGAGCTGCCCCTGTGGAAAATTTAGATCCGGAAAAAGCTGCAGTAATGCGTCAGATCGAAACCATTCGAAAAAGTTTCGGAAGAGTGGTTCAAGCAAAGACGATCCTTTCTCCAGTAAACGGAATTGATTTCGACGATCTGAACGAAGGTGACAAGATCTTATTACAACTTCCTTCTGTTTCTCCTGAAGAGAAGGCATTAGCCAAAACTCTGGGAGCTATGGACAAGGATGGGAACGTAAAACCTGTGGTAGGATCTTTCGTAGCGATCGCTTCCGGCAAAAACGAATATCATATATTTGCAAAAGGTCCTGCGGGAGTTCTCTTACAAGCATTCGAAGAACGACCTGTTCGTTTAGCGAGACCTAAAACCGCGGCGAATGCTCCTCGTCCTGCCGGAATGGGCGCAAAACAATCCGAAGGTAGCAATACTCTTAACTATGTAATCTTGGTGGGAGTCGTACTGTTAGTTGGATTGCTTGCGTTTATTCTTCTCAAATAAATTGCGCGATTTGGATCAAATTCCCACAAGTATCGTTCAATACCGCTAGTTTTACTGGTCCCATCGGTGTTGGCTTCATTGTGAACTCTACTCCTAGTTTATTGAGCCTTTCGTATTCCTTATCCACATCGTCTACACCGAAAGAAGTCCAAGGAATTCCTGCATCCTTTAGAGCTTTTTGGAACGGTTTAGCCGGCGCAAAACCCATTGGCTCCAATAATAATTCTACTCCATCTCTTTGCTCCGGAGAAACAAGAGTTAACCATCTTCCTTCTCCCATTGGAATATCTGTTTTCTTTTCGAATCCCAAAACTTGTGTGTAAAATTTAAGAGCCTTTTCTTGGTCGTCTACCATCACGCTCATTACAGTTAATTTCATATTTCTCTCTTTAGCAGAAATTATTCTAGATATTTTTACTTTTCTAATATAGCTTTCAAACGAACCATATTATCTTTCATATCCTTTCCCAGATCGCCGCAGATGATCGGGATCATTAGATTCATCGGATAAACCATCTTACCATTAAATCTATTAATGAGTTTGGTTTTATTTTCAGAAATAGTTTCCAGTTTAGTAAAAGCAGAATCCTTGGAGGCAAAGGGCCATTCAAATCTGATCTGCACTTCCAGATATTCGCCTTCTATTTTTTTCGTGATCTCTTGTTCTCCGATCCCCACATTCTCGTTCTTACTTTTCCAAGAATGGATAAAACCGACTTCTCCATCCAAACCTTTGGAAGAGAACTCAGTTTCAGGATCTAACAGAAACCACTTAGCGTAATTAGTTTGGTTATTTAGAATTTTAATATAATCGAAAACTACCTGTTTCGGTTTTTCGATCACGATCTCTTCTTGTATTTGAAAATCTTTTGAGGCAAAAGCCGCTACAATAAGTAATACGGAAATAAGTCCAACGAGAGAGAAAATTGTAATTTTAAAAGCCTTCATTCTGCATATCTTAAGGATATATCGGAAATAAGGTCAATTTTTATGGAGAAGGTTTACTTCTCGAAAATTGCTTTTTTATATTTGGATTGAAAGGAAGAAGGACTCAAACCGGTGAATTTTTTGAATAATCCGGCAAAAGAACTAGGACTTTCAAAACCTACTCCAACACAAACTTCTGAAACAGAGTTATCTTGCAAAAGTAATTCTTTTGCATTCCTCAATCGTACAGAGATTAAATATTGGTGAGGTGTCACTCCATAACAGGATTTAAACAATCGGATATAATGGAACTTAGAGAGAAATGTTTTTCCTACAACGGAATCCAGATCTAATTTAATATGAAAGTTCTGATCCATAAATTGTTTGGATCGGATTATCCTGTTGATGATCTCTTTTCTAGGATATAATTTTCGATCTAATCTTTGAACTTCCTGATTGTAAAAAAGTTCTGATCCCATTATCCGACTACTAGGTTTACCAATTTTCCAGGAACATAGATCTCTTTTCGGATCTGTTTTCCATCCAAGAAAACCTGCACCTTGTCCAAAGATTTTGCGATTTGGATCGCTTCTTCTCCTGCGATCTCTTTTGCTGCCTTGAATTCCGCTCTTAACTTTCCGTTTACCTGGACTACGATCATTATCTCGTCGTCAGTGAGGTATTTCTCCTCATAACCTGGAAAACTTTGGTAGGTTAAAGAATCAGACTTTCCTGCTAAGGACCAAAGTTCTTCCGCCAAGTGAGGAGCAAATGGAGCGATCAATACTATGAAAGGTTCCAGGATCTTACGAGATCTACGAGAGCTTGGAGTTAACTCGTTCACAAAGATCATCAACTGAGAGATAGCAGTGTTGAATGAGAAATTATTGATATCATCGTCCACTTTCTTGATGGTTCTATGAAGTACCTTTAATTCGTCCTCGTTCGGTTCGATATCTTCCAAACGGAAAGATTCTTCTGCACCCGAATGATATAATCTCCAGACACGATTCAAGAAACGGAAAACACCTTCTACACCCCTGGTGCTCCAAGGTTTTACCATTTCGAATGGTCCCATGAACATTTCAAAAAGACGTAAACTATCCGCTCCGAAATTCGTAACCACCTCGTCCGGATTGATCACGTTTCCTAATGACTTGGACATTTTTCTTTTGTCTTCGCCCAAGATCAGACCTTGGTGAACCAATTTTTTGAAAGGTTCAGGAGTGGTTACATAACCTAGATCGAATAATACCTTATGCCAAAAGCGAGAATAGAGTAAGTGAAGGACCGCATGTTCCGCCCCGCCAACGTATAGATCCACCGGCATCCAAGCTTTTTCCAAATTTGGATCAACAAACTTGTCCGGATTTTCGGGATCAATATAACGTAGATAATACCAACAAGAACCTGCCCATTGTGGCATCGTATTTGTTTCTCTGGTCCCGATCTCGCCTGTTTCAGGATCTTTGTATTTCAACCAGTCTCCTGCTAACGCAAGCGGGGATTCTCCGGTCCCGGAGGGTTTAAACTCAGATAAATTAGGAAGTTCTAATGGAAGTTCCGACTCAGGGATCGGCTTTGTGACCCCGGAAGGATAATGAACCAAAGGAATAGGCTCTCCCCAGTATCTTTGGCGAGCGAACAACCAGTCTCTAAGTTTGAATTGGGTCTTTCTTCTGCCGATTCCTTTCTTCTCCGCCCAATCAGAAATTTTAGAGAACGCTTCTTTATATTTCAGACCATTAATAGAAACTTCGGAAGAAGAAGAATTGATACAAACTGATTCTTTAGAATCGAAAGCTCCTTGAGAAAGATCTCCTTCAATCACAGGTAGGATATCCAACCCGAAAGCTTTTGCAAACTCATAGTCTCTTTGGTCATGAGCTGGCACCGCCATGATTGCGCCTGTTCCGTAACCATATAGAACGTAATCACCAATCCACACTGGGATTTTTTTAGAAGGATCCGCTGGATGGACAACATAAGCACCAGTGAACACACCGGACTTCTCTTTGGAAAGTTCCGTTCTATCCAGATCACTCTTTAAAGCGGAAATCTTTTTGTACTCCTGCACCTTCTCCCATTGTTCTTTGGAAGTAATTGAATCCACTAAAGGATGTTCCGGAGCAAGCACCATATAACTTACCCCAAATACTGTATCAGGACGAGTTGTATACACTTTGATCCCGTTTTGCGGAGAAGAAGGATCAAAAGGAAATATAAGTTCCAAACCTTCACTCTTTCCGATCCAGTTCTTCTGCATTTCAAGAGTAGAACCTGGCCAAGTTACTAAAGATAAATCCTCTAACAATCTTTCAGCGTATGCAGTGATACGCATCATGTACTGTCTCATCGGTTTGCGAACTACTTCGTAACCTTTTCCGACCCATTCTTCTACTTCTTCGTTAGCGAGAACTGTTCCGAGGCCTGGGCACCAGTTTACTGGGATCTCAGCCTGATATACTAAGCGAAATCCTGAGAGAATGGTTTCTTTCTTTTCATTAGAAAATTCTTTCCATTCTTTTGCGGAGAAGGTTTCAAGGTCCTCAAATCCTTCTGAGCCCTTGGATTCGAGCTTTTGGACCAATTCTGAGATTGGTTTTGCTTTAGAAGCCTTGAAATCATACCAGGAATCGTATAATTTCAAGAAGATCCATTGGGTAAATTTGTAGTATTTCGGGTCTGTGGTGGAAATCTCCCTATCCCAATCATAAGAAAGACCGATCAATTTGATCTGTCTTCTGAAATTGTCCACATTCTGCTTTGTAGTGATCGCAGGATGGATGCCAGTCTGCATTGCGTATCTTTCTGCAGGAAGACCGAACGCATCCCAACCCATTGGATGCAAGACTTCAAAACCCTTCATTCTCTTGTAACGAGAAATAATGTCTGTAGCGGTATAACCTTCAGGGTGACCGACGTGCAATCCCGCACCTGAGGGATAAGGGAACATATCTAAACAATAGAACTTTGGTTTAGAAGAGCGCAGATCCGTTCGAAAGGAAGAATTCTTTTCCCAATAATCTTGCCATTTTGATTCAATTTTCCGAAACGGATAGTCCATACCGTGAAGTTTTTTCCTCCGGCCTAGAATCCAATTCTTTTTTGTGATAGTGGAAGGTGATTATAGTGGTGAAAAGTCTAGAATTAGAAAGGTTTCCTTCCTTTTAGGAAGAAAAAAGTCATTAGAAATTGTTACTAGAAGAAGTGTTTTTAAATTCTAGGGAACCTATGAGTTGAATTCGGGTCCGAAATGAAGAAAGCCGGAGGGAAACCGGCTTTCTCTGGGAGTGAAATTCTAAGCTCATGCTTAGAAAACGGACAGAAATTTTGGATGAGAATCTGACTTATTTACGTACTGAGTCAATAACCTTGATAAGTCGACGAAATGTTTGGTTCAAACAATCTCGACATAGGTCATACTGAAAGAGATTCGGTGTTTCTTTACCGCATCCTTTGCATGTATATTGCTTACTTTGCGCTTGTGTAAGTTCCGCTTCTTCTTCGTTCAAATCCGTCACTGCTAATAATTGCATTTTGCTCCCAGAAAATTCCACTGAATGTCTTTTTATTTACGGAGTGTAAATAAGTCCGAAGATTGATAAGTACTTTCGGAACTTCTCTCCGTACGTCGAGAGTTACTTTATAAAATCGGCTCACTCTAGAGTCAAAAAAAATTAGGTTGGAAGTTTGTGAAAATGACTGCAATTTTTTTTAAAAAAATTCTGAGCGCGGTTTTATTTGGAATAGATTTTCAAGTGCGGTTTTTTTCAGGTAAAAATAAATTTCCTATCAAGTGCCGAGTTTAGGTCAGTCAAAACAAAAGGAAGGTGATCATTTGTTATCTATATCAGGCTTAAACAAGTCTTACACGGTTGCAGACCAAACATTTAACGTATTAAAAGATGTTTCATTCCAGGTAAAGTCCGGAGAATTCGTTGCTGTGATCGGCCCTTCCGGTTCAGGTAAGTCCACACTACTCGCAGTTTCAGCAGGATTAGATAAAGCTGATTCAGGAACAGTACTTTTGGACGGAATATCTCTCTTTGAAAAGTCCGAAGACGAATTAGCGAAGATCAGAGGAGAACGAATTGGCTTTGTATTTCAAAATTTTCAACTCATCAAGACGTTAAACGCTTTAGAAAACGTTTCTCTTCCTCTTGCTTTGACAACAAACCTTTCGGAAAAAGTGATACATGAAAAAGCTATGTATTGGTTGGAGAAGGTCGGCATCGCCCACAGAGCACATAACTTCCCAAGCCAACTTTCAGGTGGAGAAGAACAAAGAGTGGCGATCGCTCGTTCTTTTATACATGAACCTAAACTTCTTTTTGCAGACGAACCTACTGCAAACTTAGATAAGAAGAATGGTGAGAATATCATGTCTCTTCTAAAACAACTCAACAGGGATCGTAAATCCACTTTGTTAGTTGTTACACATGATCCTAAGGTAGCATCGATGGCGGATAGGATCTTAGAAATGAGAGATGGAGTGATCTTAAACGGAGCAAAGCCCAATACTGGCGTTAAGAAGACCGTATCCAGGAAGAAAAAATGAATATTAGATTCTTTCTAAGGGTAATGTTCCGGGAGATTTTCTCTAAAAAGACTTCTTCCTTACAGATCATTCTAGCAATCACTATTGGAACCGGTGCTGTTCTTGCTGTTCATTCCTATAGGGATCAATTTACGACTTCTATCATCAAAGAGGCCAAAAACATCATGGGTTCGGATCTGGTGGTTACCAGTCCTTCTCCTTTAACTTCTGAACAAACAGCGTTTCTTTCCAAGGAATTGCCAAAAGGAAGCAAATTATCCCAATTAGTGCAGTTCCCTTCTATGCTTCGAAACCCGAATTCTCAAGATTCCAGCTTATCTTTGATCAAGGCAATCGAAGGAGATTATCCTTATTTTGGAGAGTTAGAAACGGAACCAAAAGGTCTTTTTCGCAAATTAAAACCGGGAGAAATACTCTTAGAAAGCGGGCTGATCAAAAATCTAAAACTTAAGATCGGTTCCAAGGTTCAATTGGGAGAAAGTAACTTCATTTTAAGGGGAAGTATCTTAAAAGAACCTGGAATGGCGGGAAATTTTCTCTCGATGGCTCCAAGCTCGATCATTCGAAAAGGATCTTTGGCAGAAACAGGGTTAGAACAAAGAGGTTCTAGGATCAGTTACCAGGTGCCTATCCTTCTTCCTAACGGAACGGATGCAAACGTATTCAAAAAAAGTAAATTTTCCGAATTTGCTAAGAACGATCTGATCTTATACGAGAGCACAGAAGCGAATTCAGGGTCCCAAAAATTCCTTACAAACACATTGGATTTCTTTTCCTTATTGGCATTATGTGCATTCTTTTTGGGAGGGATCTCCATTCTTCTCACAAGCAGAGCAGTTGTTAGAGCAAAATCGAATACATTTGCCGTTTATAAATGTTTAGGAGCAGGACCGAACCTTGTTTTAGGTCTTGTACTTTCTGAACTTCTAATATTGTCCACGATTGGGGCGTTTTTAGGATTTTTATTCGGAAGCTTTTTACAAACGCAGATCCCGAATATGGCGGATAAGGAATTCCTTTTCGAACCTAAACTCATCCCGGATTTAAAAGCATTTTTCTGGGCATTCGTATTGGCTTGGGTAGTTCCATTAGTTTCTACTTGGGAAAGTCTTTCCACAACTCGAAATTTAAGTCCGATCTACGCTCTTAAATCTGACTTTGCAAATGAACTTTCTTCTGTTCCTAAGCTGAAATTAAAACAATCGGTCTCATTTATCGCAGTATTCGGATTATTCTTCCTGCTAGCTTGGTGGGAAACTGGAGATTGGATCAAAGGGTTGATCCTTTGCGCTACATTACTGTTCTTACCTGTGGTTGTGTATCTTGGAATTTTAGGAATTCGTTTTGCGATCAGATTTCTATTACAAAGATCCGAATTCTCCGCAAGTGTAAGAATGGCATTACGAAAACTAGATAGACCTAGAACGGGACTTTCTTGGGTTTCTGTTGGACTCGGCTCTTCCGTTTTCGTTCTATTGCTCAGTATATTTTTAAGCGATAGCTTATTGGAATACAGTGGAGCGAAGGACAAGGAAAGAAGACCGAATATGTTCGTGTTGGATATACGACCGGAACAACTGGAAAGTTTCCAGCAAACCGCAGAGAAGTATAAGGTAGAAAAACTCTTAACTGCGCCCGTAATCGGAGCAAGACTCACCCACGTGAACGGTGAACTTGTTAAAAAAGAAGATATGGAACTTTCCGCTCTCAGAAGAGATTGGAGATCCACTGCAAGGACCAGAGAATACTTCCTATCTTATAGAGAGAATTTATATCCTACCGAAAAAGTCACAGACGGAGACTTTTGGAGAAAGGGAGAAGAGGATCAAATCTCCGTCGAAAAGGAATTTTCTAAAAACTTAAAAGTGGATTTAGGAGATAAACTTTCTTTCTCCATAGGCGGGGTAGAAGTCACCGGGACCATCCGAAATTTCAGGACGGTCAACTGGTCGGACATGAGACCGAACTTCGTGGTCCTATTTTCTAAAGGGATCTTGGAAAAGGCTCCTAAGTTTTACCTAAGCTCGTTTTTACTGGAATCTTCCGACTCCAGATATTCTCTCCAAAAAGAATTATCGAATGAATTTCCGAATCTTACTATCGTAGATACCGAGAAGGCAGTTCAATCCTTTGTCGGGATCTTAGAAAAGATGTCCTTTGCGATCCGTTGGATGACGGGGCTGATCGTTTTATCTTCTCTGTTATTGATCCTTTCTTCTTTGGAATTGAGTAGAAAGGAAAGATTAGAAGAGACTTCTCTTCTCAGGATCATCGGTGGGACAAAGACCTTCTTACGAAAATATTTTTTGGCGGAGTCTTTGCTCTTAGCCAATATATCTTTCATGCTTGCGTTCTTTCTAGTTTGGGGAGTTTCTTCTTATATGTCGGAGATCATATTCGAGATACAAGCCAGCGTTCCTTGGTTAGAGATAGGTATCTTTTATATTTCTCTGAACTTTGCAGTTGTTGGAATGTATTTCGCTGCCTTAAGGAACGAATGGAGAAGAAGCCCTACTCTGTATCTAAAGGAAGTTTAAATTATTTCGCGCGAGTCATGCGTGCAAGAAGATCTTCCGGCTTAGGATCCAATCTCACGGAACAGACCTTATAATTGGAAGCGGTCGGACAGGCCGCAGTTCCTGTGATCTTACATCCTTTATTTTCACAACGTTTCCTTGTGTCAAAGGAATCGGATCCGGAAAATCTGCAATAATCTCTGCAAGCGTCGGAACTATTTACAGAGCAAAGATAACAACCGTCTGCAGATACGCTTTGGGCAAATCCTAAAGACGCAAAAAAGAACATGATAGAAAGTGAATATAGTACCTTTTTCAAATGAAACTCCTATCTAGCTTTGGAGGAAGGATCGTCCACCTTCTTCTCCATTTTATCTTCCAGAAATTCCGCAAATTCTATCTGGCCTTGGATAAAGGCCAAATTATAACGGCTTTCGTACAGTAAAAGACTGCTCGCGATAAACAAGAAAATCCCACCTACCAAAGCGAGTCCTGTAGCCACCCAAGACGCAGAACTCGACATCGCCACTATGATCCCCAGACTTAGGCTGGAAGAAACAAAAAACAAAGTAGCAGTATAAAGTGCAGCCATGGATCTTTGGATCAGATTTGCTCTTTTCTTTTGGACCTTTAATTGTCTTCTGAGATACGCAAGTCTCTCTTCAGGAAAGGAAAGTCTTCCGTCTACGACACCTTCTATCTCGGTTTTAAGTAGATTAACGCGATCGAATATTCTACCCAAACGATTCGCAGTAGAAAAGATTAAACTAGCGCTGGCCGAAATCAAAACGGCCGGAGCGATCATGCCGGCTAAAATTTCCATTCCGTCCAAAGAAGAGATCATAATTGCTAGTTCAACATTGGGTCTTTTGTATGTTCCACGAAATACTTATACAATCCACCTTTACTCTTTAAGGCTTCTTGCCAGGTCGCTTCGGGATCTTCCGTAAAGATCCACTCAGCATTCGGATCGTGAACCACCCAAGATTTGCGCTCCATCTCTCCTTCTAATTGAGAAGCTCCCCAACCGGAATATCCTTGGTACACATTAAACTTGGTTTTATCAGGATGTTCTAATAATTCCACCAAAGCTTCAAAACTTCTGGCGAGAAAAACTCCAGGAATAACTTCGATCCCAGGTTGTTTTAATTTAGGATTATCATGAAGAATAGAGACAAACGTAGGATCAACTGGACCTCCAGAGTAGATCGGATAAGAACCGTCTATTCCTTCCGGAATTCCTTGGATCACATCGCTCAACGCTACATCCATCTTTTTGTTCAATACAAGGCCGAATGCGCCTGATTGATCGTGCTCCACCATGAGGATCACTGTTCGATTGAAATAATCCGTTACGATTGATGAATTAGAGATTAATACTTTTCCGCTGAATCCGTTTTCCATGCTGCCCGATCAGTTTTTATGTATCTCATTCAAAATTCTGTACGCGATCTCCAGAGTTTGGATATCGGATCTTCCATCTACTAAAGGTTCCGTTTCTTTCAGGATACATTTTACAAAATGTTCATGTTCCTGTTTTAAAGGGTTATCCTTGTGAACAAAGATCTTTTCCACAATGGATTCTTGGCGATACTTGATCTCTCCGGTCCTAAGTAGAATATCCGAAGTGGCTTGTCTATGAAGCTCGATCTCTTGGTCGCTAAAATCCAATGTAATGTACACGTCTTTTTGAGTGATATTCAGGGTCCGAATTTTGGATTGTGTATTTCTGCTCGCGGAAATATTCGCAATCGCGCCGTTCTCGAAATGAAGAATAACGGATGCAATATCTTCGTGACCGGAAACCACTTTGGTACCCACTGCACTTAGATATTTGACGGGAGATTTTACCAGATTCAGAACGATATCTATATCGTGGATCATCATATCCAAAACTACCCCAACATCCTTAATTCTAGGATTAAAAGGGGCTAATCTTCTGGATTCGATTAACAGAGGTTCAGTCACGATCTTTCCGAGTTCCAGAACCGCTCCGTTAAAGCGTTCAACGTGACCAACTTGCAAGACCAGATTATTTTTAGAAGCAAGCTCCACTAACTCTTTCGCTTGTTCTAAAGTTTCTGCGATCGGTTTCTCTACCAAAACATGTTTGCCTGCGAGAAGCGCCTTCTTACCGATCTCATGGTGTAAGAATGTAGGCACCGCGATGATCACAGAATCAGTATGTTTGATCAAATCGTCTACAGTGGAGAAGGCAGAAGTCTTATGCTTTTCCGCCATCTGTGTCGCTCTTTCGGAATCGGAGTCGTAAATACCTATCAGCTCCGCATCGCTTAACGTTTTCGCCACGTTTACGTGGTATTGGCCCATATGGCCAGTTCCGATTACCCCGATCTTGACTTTGTTAGTCATGAAACTTCCTTTTGTGGATATTACTTATTGGTAAAAATCTTACCCTTGGAACCGGAAACTGATTCTCCGGACTCTCGAGCAAATTCTTCGATCAATTCTCTTTGACGTCTGGTCAGTTTTTTAGGGATCTCTATGCGAACGATCACATGTTGGTCCCCTTTTCCATACCCGCCTAGATACGGAATTCCATGACCTTTTAAACGGAACACTTGGCCTGACTCGGTTCCTTCCGGAATTTTCATCTTCACCTTTTTGCCGTCTATGGTTGGGACTTCTATATCCCCGCCTAAGATAGCCTGGGTTAGGCTGATCTTTTTGTTTAAGATCAAGTCGTTTGCTTGGCGTTCGAATAATTCATGTTTCTTAATATGTGTTACCACATATAGATCGCCGTGAGGACCTCCGTTAGGTCCTGCTTCCCCTTCTCCGGAAACTTTTAGTCTGCTACCGGATTCGATACCAGGAGGGATTTTAATATTGATGGTGCGTCTTTTTTCTACCAGACCTTGTCCATGACAGGTCTTGCATGGGTTGGAGATGATTGTACCTTTTCCACGACAAGTACCACATGTAGTTGCCACGGAGAAGAATCCCTGAGATCTACGGATCTGACCTGAGCCTCCGCAATCTGGACAAGTAGCAGGTGTGCTTCCCTTGTTCGCGCCGGAACCTCCGCAATCCACACAGGTTTCTAGTCTTGGGATCTCGATCTTGTATTCTCTGCCTAGAGCTGCGTCTTCAAGAGAAACTTCTAAATTATAACGAAGATCTGAGCCACGTTGAGGACCGGACCTGCGTGCTCCGCCAGCCGCTCCTGCTCCTCTTCCGCCTCCGAAGAAGTCGCCGAAAATATCTCCGAAATCACCGAAGATATCAGAGAAGTCAGTGTATGCTCCTCCGCCGAATCCGCCTTGAGCGCCTGCACCCACTCCGGCCTTGCCGTACTGGTCGTACATGCGACGTTTATTAGCGTCTCTTAAAACTTCGTAGGCCTCGGTAGCTTCCTTAAATTTCTCTTCAGCAGCTTTATCACCCTGATTCTTATCAGGGTGATATTTGATAGCTAACTTCCGATACGCGGACTTGATCTCTTCGTCAGTCGCGGATTTGGAAACTCCGAGGATATCGTAGTAACTTTTGTCACTCATGTCTTAGTTACTTTTTCTCATCGTCCACTACGGTATAGTCTGCGTCCACGACCTTTTCTCCCTTAGCTTGGGAATTGTCGGAACCTTCTCCAGCTCCCGCACCGTTAGGTCCTGGACCTTCTTCCTGGCCTGGAGCGCCTTGGGAATAAATTTTGGAACCTATTTCCGAAGCTCTCTTGGTGATAGACTCTTTCGCAGCATTGATACGACCGATATCTCCAGATTCGATCGCTTCTCTTGCACGTTTGATCTCGTCATTCGCCAATTGTTTTTCGCTGTCCGAAAGTTTGTCCGCAGCATCTGTAACCGCTTTTTCCAAAGAATAAGTGATAGTGTCTAACTCGTTCTTAGCTTCCACAAGTTCTCTAGCGGCCTTGTCCGCAGCGGCATGAGCCTCTGCATCTTTTACCATTTTAGAGATCTCGTCTTCGCTTAATCCGGAAGATGATTCGATACGTATCTTTTGCTCTTTACCTGTTCCTAGATCTTTTGCAGAAACATGCACGATACCGTTCGCATCAATATCGAATGTAACTTCGATTTGAGGAACACCTCTAGGTGCAGGTGCAATTCCGATCAGATCAAATCTTCCGAGTGTACGGTTGCCGGCAGCCATGTCCCTTTCTCCTTGGAGAACATGGATAGAAACTGCATTTTGGTTGTCCGCAGCGGTAGAGAACACCTGGGATTTTTTAGTTGGGATCGTAGTGTTTCTCTCGATCAACTTGGTCATTACACCACCCAAAGTCTCGATACCGAGTGAAAGTGGAGTTACATCCAAAAGAAGAACGTCGGAAACTTCTCCCGCCAAAACTCCACCCTGGATAGCGGCACCGATTGCAACTACTTCGTCAGGGTTCACGGAACGATTCGGTTCTTTTCCGAAAATTCCTTTTACAAGTTCTTGAACAGCAGGGATACGAGTGGATCCTCCCACTAATATCACTTCGTCGATGTCGGAAGCTTTTAAGCCAGCATCACGTAACGCGTTCTCGCATGGAATACGAGTTCTTTCCACCAAACGGTTTGTCAGCTGATCGAACTTAGCTCTTGTAAGAGTCATGTCCAAATGTTTTGGTCCGGTTGCATCAGCAGTGATGAACGGAAGGTTCACTTGAGTGGACATGGTTCCAGAAAGTTCTATCTTAGCTTTCTCTGCAGCTTCTTTCAAACGTTGAACGGTATTTTTATCTTGGGAGATATCTATCCCGTATTGTTTTTTGAATTCCTCGATCATCCATTCCATGATGACCATATCGAAATCGTCCCCACCCAAGTGAGTATCACCATTAGTGGATTTTACTTCGAATACTCCGTCTCCCAGCTCAAGGATAGAAACGTCGAAGGTTCCTCCTCCTAAGTCGTAGACAGCGATCTTTGCGTTACTCTTCTTCTTATCGAAACCGTAAGCAAGCGCGGCAGCGGTAGGCTCATTAATAATCCTTTCCACTTCCAAACCTGCGATCCTACCTGCGTCTTTAGTAGCCTGACGTTGTTCGTCATTGAAATAAGCCGGAACTGTGATAACTGCCTTGGTCACTTTTTGACCAAGATAATCTTCCGCAGTTTGTTTCATTTTCTGAAGAACACGAGCGGAAATCTCCTGAGCGGTAAATTCTCCGTTAGCAGTTTCGAATTTTAATCCGTCGTTTCCGCTGCGGATCACTTTATAGGAAACGTGCTTCATCTCTTGCTCGGTCTCGTTGAATCTACGTCCTATAAATCTCTTTGCAGAACGGATCGTGTTCACCGCATTAGTAATTGCTTGGTTCTTAGCGAACTGGCCTACCAAAGTTTCTCCCTTAGCGGTAAAAGCAACGATAGACGGAGTAGTTCTAGCACCTTCGGAGTTTTGAATTACTACCGGATCTCCACCTTCCATTACGGAAACGCAGGAGTTTGTGGTCCCTAAGTCGATCCCGATAATCTTCTCTTTTGACATTTTAGTTTCTCCTTCCGCCATCTGAGTCCTTCCTCTTGGCGGCTATTTATGATTTATTTCGTTCTATTCAAGGCGTCTTTGCGCCTAACGACCAAAGCATCAAGCTTTGGGTCTTCCGATCCTCACTCTTGCAGGCCTTAAGGAGAACTTATCTTCGTTTTCCTTAATATAGAATCCTGCCTGATAGACTTCGATCACCGTTTCTTCTTTGTACTGATCCCCTTCTTCCGAAGATAATGCTTCCATTAAAGTTGGATCGAAGGCTTCTCCCTGAGGATACTGCCTAAATACATTAGATCTCTCCAATACGGAATAAAATTCCTTCAAGATCATTGCCACTCCGTCTACGAAAGGTTTTACTTCCTCCGTAACGTTTACACCGGAACCTACACGATCCAAATTATCGATCGGATTCAAAAATTCCGTTACCAAAGATTTGACGGCTTCTCTTTTAATATTAGAAAATTCTTGTGCAGATCTTCTCTTATAATTCTGAAACTCGGCTCTTTCCCTGGTCCAAGAATCTTTTAGGGATTCGATCTCCTTTTTCGCAACTTCCAATTCCTTACGTAAAGTTTCCTCTACGCTTTCCGGTTTTTGGGAATCATCCGAATTCTCTCCGGTAGGCGTTGCGACCGCTTCTTCTTGACTCATCTCTCTATCGTTTCCTTGCATAGTTCATTACTACTTACTAATACGCGTAATCATCTCCGAAACTAGTTTCGAAGTAAAATCCACAAGTGGAAGCGCTCTATGATAATCCATCCTCTGCGGACCGATGATCCCCATAGCGCCTATCCTTTTCTCTCCCATTCTATATCCGGAAGTAATGATGCTCACTCCGCCCATTCTTCCGTCCCCATCCTTTCCTATGACGGTATAAACTCCGTCGTGTTCGGAATATTCTCCGAACATTCCGGTAAGGAATCTTTTATCATCCAGTAAGGAGAGAACCTGGTTGAGCTTTTCCTCTTCGTCCTTAAATCTTCCGTATAAATTCTTGAGACCGTCGATATATAAAGAAACTTCGGAGTTATCCGGCGTCATAGCGGCGGCGAGAACTCCGGACACTTTATAAAAATCTAATGGTCCATCTTTTCTCAGTAAGAGAGAAGGTATCACCTTCCCTTGGATCTCGAACATATCATAACCTTTTGCGTTATCGTTCAGATACTTAGAGATCTGATACAATTCTTCCTGGCTATAATTCCGATCCAAGAATACGTTCCGGTTCAGCACCGCTCCGGAGCGCATTACCATGATCATCAGGACCTCGTCCCCATGCACATGGATCAATTCCACGTGTTTAAGAGTGTCCAAACTTTTTGCCGGCCCTAAAACCACTCCCGCAGAATTGGAAAGACTAGCGAGAACGCTTGCAGTCGCCTTCAGGATTTGCTCCAGTTTGAACTGCATCTTCAGGTATTCTTCCTGGATCCTTTGTTTTTCTTTAATGGTTAACTCATAAAGAACCACTAAAGAATCCACATAGAATCGATAACCGATCTCTGTAGGGATCCTGCCGCCAGAAGTATGTCGAGAAGCAAGATAACCCATCTCCTCCAGCTCCTTTAAAACGCTGCGTATAGAAGCCGGTGACAAACCTATATCATGTTTGTCGAATAAGGTCTTAGAGCCAACAGGACGGTTCTCTTGGATAAACTCGTCCACCGTGGCCTTTAGGATCATCCTATGTCTTTGGGATAGTTCCATATTGATTCTTATTGGCACTCTGGAAGTTAGAGTGCCAAAACACCTTTCAAGTTTCCGTAAGATTCCAAAAAAGTCAAGAATTTTGGATTTTAAGCAGACCGAGAGCCTGGCTGACAGAAAAAATGAACAAAAATCATCCCATAAGGGATATAAATGAGCTTTCAATCACTGGAACTTCTGGGTCCGTAGGATCCAGATCTAATTACAATTTAAGACTGACTTAGAATAGGTTCCAAAATATGCTCTCGTCCTATACAGAAAGGAATCTCGATGCTATTCAAACTTAGGCTCTATTACTTTATTTCTTATTCTATTTTTACTTCTTTGGTCCTAGGTTCCGTACTCGGAACATTCACCATATTTGGAGTGATTCCTGCTGAAAAACTCGGATTCGCTGCTTCTGTCTCCGCTGGAGTAGGAGTTTTCTTTTCCTTTTGTATGGGAATTTTTTCAGGCACCTGGCTTGCTAAGACATTCCAAACCATACAAGATTCATTTAAAAAGGTCAGCAAAGGGGACCTAACTGCGAGAATCGAAACAAATTCAAAAGATCTACTTTTCGATTTTTACGAAAGTTTTCATAGAATGCTCCAAGGCCAATCTGAGTTGATCGGGTTGATCAGAAGCACTGCAGAAACTCTTTCAACCGATTCGGGGGAAATGAGAACTGTGGTTTTAGATTTCGGCTCCAATATACAATCCCAGTCGGCAGCTACAGAAGAAGTTTCCGCATCCATTGAAGAAATTTCAGGAGTGGCAACTTCCATCTCTTCCATCGCAGGAGAGAATGCAAATAGCATGAGCAATTTGGTTTCGGAAGTGGAAAAACTCTCTTCTGCGATCGAAAAAACAAAAGGGCAAGTTGACGAGACCTTAGGTTCCTTTGAGGATATTTCGAAACGTGCGGAGAAGGGCTCACAATCCTTAACCTACATGGGACAGGCTATAGACAATCTTTCCAAAAGTTCCAAAGAGATTTCCAAAACAATCGGGAATATCGCGGACATCAGCGAAAAAATAAACATGTTAGCGCTCAATGCATCTATCGAGGCAGCAAGAGCGGGAGACGCAGGAAGAGGTTTCGCGGTAGTTGCTGACGAGGTTTCTAAACTCGCAGAAAGAACTGCACTCAGCGTGAGAAGTATCAACGAATTGGTGAAGAAGAACCAAGAAGATATGTCCCAAGGTTTAGAAAGAATTCAGCTCACCACGAAAGAGATCCAAGAAATTATAGAAACTATAGATAGGATGTCCACTCAGATCAAAGAAGTCAGATCCGCTGTCAATTCCCAACAAGAACTCAGAAACTCGGTCTTAAAGGAAGCGGACTTCGTTTTCAAACGTTCCGACGAGATCCGAAATGCGGTAACCGAGCATAATATGGCTACCAGAGAAGTTGTCGATTCGGTTTCTTCTATCAGTAATTTGGCGGTGAATAATTCCGAGAACAGCGATACCTTAGCTGAAAGAATTTTAGGAATTTCTAATACTGCAAACAAACTAGGAAATACTGTGGGAATGTTCAAGATCGCCTCCAAAGCAAGAGCAGCGGAGAAGGCTCTGGATCCAAAAACCCACGAGCTCAAGTTCAAATCCGCGATCGGAAAATTATATTACGTTAAAAAATACGATTTAGTAGAGATCGTCTGGACAGAAAATTTCAGTTACGAAGGTTATCGGGAAATGTTGGAAAAGGGCCTCGAAATTGTAAAAGAATTCCAGGTATCCAGATGGATGGCAGATACTTCTAATATGGGAATCGTTTCTGCAGAAGCGCAAACTTGGGTTAACGAAACCTGGTTCCCGAAAGCGATGGCTTCTCCTTTAAAAAAAATAGCGATCGTGATCCCTCAATCAGTACTGTCGGAACTTTCTATCGATACTAAATCCTTAAAAGCTGGTAACATAGACTTAATCAATACTCCTTCGAGAGAAGAAGGAATGCGTTGGTTGGTCTCTAAATAAGAAATTATTTGGTTTCGCTATAAGCTCCGTTTTAAATTTTAGTTTCGGAGCTTGATATTATAAAATGCAACAATTCGAGAACGTAACAGTAATTAAAAAAGCGAACGTATACTTTGACGGAAAGGTCACCAGTAGAACTGTAATATTCTCCAATGGAGAAAAAAAGACACTAGGTATCCTAATGCCCGGAGAATACGAATTCGGGACCGACGAAAAAGAAATTATGGAAATTTTAGACGGAGATCTTTTAGTCCAACTGCCTGGAAATCCTGAATGGAAGGAGATTAAAGGAGGACAATCTTTTGAGGTCCCTGCAAATTCCAAATTCAAACTGAACGTTAAAAAGTTAAGCGACTATTGCTGTTCTTATCTTAAGTAATCGACTAATGCCGGGGAAACCCGGCTTTTAGGAAAACGATGGCAGCTAAAAAACCTAAGCCCGAAAAACAAATCACAACTAGCGAAACTCCTCTACCTGCTCCCGTTTTGAGCGAATCAGGACGTACTGTAGCCTATAGCGACGCAATCTTTTCTATAGCCTTAACTCTAATGGCGCTTGAAATAAAGATCCCCAGTCCGGAACAGATCGGCGCCAAAAATCTATTAGTCGCCCTGGGAGAAGCATGGCCCGCATATTTAAGTTTTTTGATCAGCTTTATGATCATCACTGTTGTCTGGACCAATCACCATACTATTTTTAGATATGTCAAGTATGTGGATCATAACTTAACTATCCTAAATAATTTACTTTTATTGAATATAATCATCATTCCTTTCTGTTCCGAAATGTTAGGAGAATACATTCTTCTTGGCAATGATAACTCTAAAATTGCTGCTTTGATCTATGGAGGTTGGATAGCTTTAGGTGGCATTCCTTTTAATCTAGTTTGGAGATATGGAGTTAAGAAAGAATATCTCAGAAATCCGGAAGCGAACCTTGCGGAAATCGAGGTGATCTCCAAACATTTTATAAAAGGTCCTTATATTTATTCTTTTGTCACTCTTCTCGCATTTATAAATGTATGGTTGAGTATTTCTGGATTCATAATACTGATCTTAATGTATTTGATCCCGACTACCTGGCTCTTTCGAAAGAAGAAACAGGTTTGAACTACTTGACAAATCTGTTTTTCTAGCTACACTTCGTCTCGAGTCTGCTTAATCCGACAGAAGTCGGAGCGGAGGAACCAATTTTTGGGGCTAACCGTTCTCACGGGGGAAATCTCTCTTTCCTAGCCCGTCAGCTAACTTCGTAAGCATGGAGAGAAGACAGGAGTCCCTCCCAATCTTCCCGGCTCATTCTGATCTCGGGATTTTTTCATCCAGTGAAATAGTTCCGGGAAAATTATTACCTAGGAGGCGAAAATGAAAGTTCTAATTTCGTTTGCTAACCCCAAAATGGGAGCAAAACTTTTCGGGCTAACAAGGGCACTATTCTCCAAATCCAAAGAGAATCTTTCCATAGTTGCGTTACACGTCGTTTCAGTAGAATCCAAATCGGAAGGGTTCCCAATATTAGAAGAAGATGAAATCTTCCAAGCGGTTAGAGAAGAAGCTGCCGGTTCTGAATTCAGTTTTGAAACAGTAGGATTTCCTTCTGACTGGATCGTTCCAGGGATCGTAGAGATCGCAAAAAGTAAAGAGATCGATTTACTTCTATTAGGCGCCGCACGTTCTTTATTTTCCGAAAATTTGCTTGGTGGAAAAGTAGGAGATGTGCTCAGACATTTGTCGGATCTGGATATTGCAGTCCTCGCGGATAACGGACTAGTCTCTCCGATCGAGCCGATTATCTATTCTCCAGGTTTGGATTCCGCTCCGCTTTTTCCATTCTCTTCCGGTCTTTCTACATTTATAGAAAAACCGATCCCTGTACTTTCAGGAGTCAACCAATCGGAGTTCGGACTTACCCAATCCAATCAGTTTAGACCTTGGATCCCATTTTCTTTAAATGCAGCCGCAGATCAAACTAAGAACCTAGCGATCCTTGATTATGATACGTATAAATCATTTCATTCGGTTCTATTAGACAGAAAAGGACTCTCTTTTTTGATCTTAAGAAAAGGAAATTGAATCTAAGTTTCGAGAAAATTATACTCGCAGTACAACAATTTCTTCGCAGCGTTATTTACATAAGACCGCATTACTCAAAATAGGCGGTCTTACTTTTCAATATAATCTTTTCCTTGCCTGAAAATAGAAAGAGTTAGATCCTTTCCGAAATCGGAAGGCGCACTTGAAGTCCAAAATTTTAAATCCTGTTCTAATTCTTTTCATTTTATCCATAATCTCTACCGTATCAATATTCATTTTTGTGATGACTTATTCTTCTCCTACAACAAGAAGCCAAGCATCCGCCACAAACACTGAGATTGCAGGATTGATTTGGCTGGTAATTACTGTATTAATTTTATATAATTCAGGACTGGCTTCATTTCGGAACCTATTCTTGGAAAAATTTTCGGAAGCCCAAGAAGGTTTAGGAAGTCCAAAGGCGATGTTTTTCAGCGTTGTGAGCCTTGTATTATTTTTACTAGGCTCCAAACTTGGAAGTTTGTTAAAAACAGAGATTAGCACTCCTGAACTTCTCATGGCAGTTCCAATCCTATTCGTAGCAACTTGGGAAAATTTTCTGACCAAAACGATTCACTTAAAATTCAGATCGGTTTATCTGATCTTTACAGCTGTATTCCAAATTATAGTTTATATAAGTTTTATGCTCTCTTTTCTAACAATGGCTAGCCTGGACGGATTCGACTAAAATCTGCTCGAACTCCATTTTAAAACAGATCGTTAAAAACGATCTTTGAAAAATTTTAGATCCGGTTTGGATCTATTGATTTTTTCCCGTCTCACATAAAATGCCGACCATTCTGGACTTCGTTCATAGCGTTTTTACCCGGGTGTATCCCAAAGATTCCTTCATATTCAAAGAAGGAGAAGAATCCGACGGAAACATGTATTTCCTTTTCCAAGGGCATTTAATGGTCAGCAAGAATCGCCCGGATGCCGGAGACAAATCCATTAAGGAAGTTTTTCCTGGCGAATTTTTCGGAGAGATCGCTTTGATTTCCGGACGAGCCAGAGCCATGTCTGTACAAGTTCTTTCCCCTTCTGCAAAGGTGGGAGTACTGAACAAAGGTGTTTTCGAAAAACTGGAAAAAACAAGTCCTCAATTCTTGCTCTTACTTCTCAAAAACACTTTCGAAAAATTGAATCGAGCAGAGATGAAATTGGAAAATCTATATACAGAGATCCACAAAAAGGAAGAAGGATCCAAAGGTATAGAAGAACCGGCAGCAACAAAGGCGATAGAAGTTTCAGAAACTTCTGAAGCTACAGACTCCGAAACTGCTCAAGAAGAAACTACAGCAGAAGCAGCAGGAAATAAGGAATCATAAGATGGGAATTAATATTTTAGAATTCATTAATAATGTATCCGTTAAGACCTATCTAGCCGGAGAAGATGTTTTTAAAGAAAAAGATCCTTCCAATGGGATGATGTACTTCGTATTCACAGGAGCCCTAGAGATCAGAAAGTCTTACGATGGAGAAGAAAGAGTGATCCGAAATTTGGAGCCCGGAGCGTTTTTCGGAGAGATCGCATTGATCAATAATGTGCCTAGGGCTGCGACCGCAAGAGTGATCACAGAAAAAGCAAAAATAGGGATCTTGGATCAGGAAATGTTCTATAGGATCGGACAAACGAACCCTAAGTTTTTTTCGATCCTTCTAAATACTACGATCCAAAGATTGGTTTCTGTAGAAGATGAGATCTCAAAATTAAGTTCAGGACAACCTATCCATCCGATCCGTAGCTAGGATTAATTTCCGATCAGGCTACCTTCTTCTTTTTGTAAACCTCCGAAGAAGGAGAATTCGAAAAGTACTTACTTAACAAAAACGTAAATAAGTAACACTTTGAAACTCCGTGTTTTCTCGAATAGTTTCCGAGAAGGTTCCAATCTTCTAGATCCGGCCTGAAATTCAGACGGCTCCAGTCTTTCTGTTTACCTTTTTCCTTTTTTTGATACATCATCAAAGCGGAGTCCGGATTTAGTTTTTCTTGGAACTGAAGATCCGGTCCATATAATTCTAATAAATCCTTTAAACATCTGGCTCCTGGCCTGGATCCACTCCAGTTTTTCAGGTAATTTTTATACAACTTATCCGGCAGGATCAAGGTGCAAACTGGCATGGATTCTCGGGGAGATTTTGCTTTCCAAGATTTACTTTTGATGGGTTTGGGGTTTAATATTAATTTGAACTTCATACCCGTCCCGGTCTCAGTTCCGGCTTAGCGCTTACGTTTTTTCGGGAGAAATTCGGAAAAATGTTTCCGAGAACCGACTTTCTGACCTGAATCAAATCTAATAAGAAAGGAGGGTGGAATGTCGGAACAAAAAGATCTGGAATATGCAGTTTTAGGTGGAGGATGTTTTTGGTGTGTCGAAGCGATCTACCAATTGGTGGATGGAGTAGAGTCCATTGTCTCCGGCTATGCGGGAGGACATGATCCTGCACCGAATTATAAATCCATTTGTACCGGGCTGACAGGACATGCAGAAGTGATACGAGTCGGATTCGATCCTAGTAAGATATCCTACAAAAACATTTTAGAAATTTTTTGGGAAGCGCATGATCCAACGACCAGGAACAGACAAGGCAACGACGAGGGGCCTCAATACAGAAGTATCATCCTATACGAAAATCAAACGCAGAAAGAAATTGCGGAAGCTTCTAGAACGGAGGCAGGTCCTAAGTTTGCTTCTCCAATAGTAACTGAGATCGTTGCGTTAGAGAAGTTTTTCCCTGCGGAGAATTATCACCAAAATTATTTCAGACTGAATCCAGGGCAGCCCTACTGTCATTACGTGATCCGTCCTAAGATAGAAAAATTCCTAAAAAAGAAAACTTATTGAGGCAGTATCACTAAGAACGCAGTACCATTGGGAGAAGTTTCGAAACCGATAGAACCGCCGTGATTTTCCACAATACGTTTTACAATATCCAATCCTAATCCGGAACCTTCTCCCGGAGCCTTGGTTGTAAAGAACGGTTCGAAAATCCTTTCTTGGATCGTATCCGGGATACCTGGACCGTTATCCGAAATCTTAATGCAAATCTGATCTTTTTCTCTGTCGCCTACGTTTATTTTTAGGATTCCTTTGAAGCCCATTGCTTGTGCAGCATTATAGATCAGGTTAGTCCAGACATGTAATAGATCATCTGAATATCCTTGAACAATAGGAATTCCTGCTTCGTATTCTTTAATGATCTCTATACCTGACTTCAATTGATTTTGGTAGATTGTAAGTACCGTATCTATACTTTCCCTTATATCCACAGGAGCTTTTGGTCCACCGTTACTGAAATGAGAGAAGTTTTTAAGCGCATATACGATCTTAGAAGTCCTGTCTACCGACATATCCACCAATTTGGAACTTCTGCTTGCTTGGATCTCATCCAACGCATATTGGATGACTTGTTGGATTTTTTCTCCGGTGAATAATTTGGGAAATTCTTCGAGCGCTTCTTCTAATCCGGCTTCTATCAAACCTTCCGCCATATTTCTGGATTCTAATATCCCAAGTTCTTTAAGCCTAGATTCTAGGATTTTTGTTTTAGCTCTTACTATCTTTGGTGGAAGAATTTCTTGGTAAGCTCTTCCTTTTTTTAATAAGGTCTGGAATTCTAATTGGGCCTCGTTGCCAAGATTTTCTAAGACAGAAGCCGCTTCCTGCATTCTTTCTAAGACGCGGTCAAAATGATTTTTGACGGACTCATTTGCCGCTCGGATCACTCCGATCGGATTATTGATCTCATGTGCGATCCCGGCAACTAATTGTCCTAGTGAGGCCATTTTTTCGGAAAGTATCAATTGGTTTTGGGTCTTTTGAAGATATTCAAGCGTGGACTCTAATTCCGCTTTTTGTTTTGCGATCAATTCGTTCTGGGAGGAAATTTCATTATTCAGAATCCTTAATTCTGCCGCTTCTTTTTTAGAAGAAATATCTTTTACCATATTGATCATACGGGTTTCTCCGTCGATGATCGCAAATCGTGTAGAAAATTCTACCTGTATCAAACGCCCGTCCTTTGCTTTGAACGTTATTTCTTCGTTATATAAAAATCCGTCTTTTCTGATCTTTTCCTTAAAATAGTTTCTTTCGGCGGAACTCAACCATATGCCCAACTCCACGCTAGTTCGACCGATCGCCTCTTCTCTTGTATACCCTAGCAATTCCGTAAAACCATCGTTGATATCTACGTATTTTCCATCTTCGAAATTAGAGATAGAAGTAGCGTAAGGACTCAGTTTGAATACTTTAGAGAACAATTCCTGACTTGCTTTAATCTCTTCTCCCGCAATATGTTTCTCGGTGATATCTTGGCCTGTTCCATATCCCATTATGGAATCTTTATATTTACCTTTGGCCAAAATATATCTAGTCTTTCCGTCATCTCCCTTTGCTCTAAAAATAAATTCTGTAAAATAAGAAGGGTCATTAAAATGTTTTGCTCCTTCTGCAAGTTCAGATAGAATTTTATCCCTATTATCTCCTTCTACGTATCTCTCCAAAAATTGATCCATCAAGATTGTTGTAGATCCTTTTGCGGTTTTATCTCCTAACATGATGCGGTATTCTTTGGATAAGGTTACTTCCTTAGTCTCCAAATTAAGGGTGATCCCGCCCAACTTGGCGTCTATCTGCGCTCTGGATAATTCTTCTCTTATTTTAGATAATCCTGATAGACCAAATTTCATTAGGATCCAAGCCATAAATAAGCCTACGGAATTTCCTATGAATGCTGACCATTCTCCTACAGGATAATTCGGAGCCGGTATCAATCCCTTGGATTTTAGATATATGCTTAAGAGTCCTGTAAAGAAGGATAATAGAGTATAGAATAACGCTCCAACTTTTCCCAAGATCAAAGAGGCGAGCACTATGATGATCATAAACTGAGAGAATGATGTGGCATACACTCCGCCTTCTCTCATAGATACAATACAAAGGGCCAACCATTGTAAAAAGATCATGATATTTGCGCCCAGTTTTACCCTTCCCGATTTCGCAAGAAGGTGGCAAATGATTACAGCAGTCGGAATGAGATAGAAGGAATAATAAACGTTTTTAGGTTTTTCAGAAATGAGCGGATGAATGATCCGATATAAGACCGCAACTGCAAACGTGACATACATCAGACCATAAAGAAGTTTGATCGAAACGTCTTTTTCGGGGTCGGCGGACAGTGGAGGATAAATTGATCTTTTAAGACGTCGTAAAATCATTCTTTATGCCGTGGACTTGCAATTAAGAATTTCTTGCGTAAGATTGAAAAGCGGGATTTAGAAATCCAAATAAAATTCAAGTATATGAGAACATTCCGTTAATCCGAAATATCTAAATTCTGAATCGATCTATCTCTTATGTATCGGTTTCGAAAGGATCCTTTTTTTACCAAGGCAAAGGATCCGGTAAAAAAAATTTTGCAAACTGAGAGCTATGGTATAAACAAGAACCATGGACTTGCTGAGAACTTTATTCCCTTCTCCTTTTAAGATCCATAGACTCGTGGAAGTTCTAAGTATACTTTTATTCTTAGTTTTTTCAGGACTATGCCTGTATGAATTCGGAACATTATCTTTATCGATTCTACAGGACTCTCCCTGGATTTTCTTATCCGAACTTGTAGCTCTCTTATTCTTAGCTTATATTACTGCGGACTTTCTTTCCGGCTTTGTTCATTTTTTGGGTGATAGTTTTGGGAATGAATTCACTCCTTATATCGGTCCTGCTTTTATTTTTCCTTTTCGGGACCATCATGTGGATCCCAAAGGTATCACCCGGCATGATTTCGTGGAGACTAACGGAAATAATTGTCTAGTTTCTCTACCCATTCTTCTATATTGTTTTTTTGCTCCTCTAGAAAGCGGCGTTTTTCCTTGGGCTAGGACATTTTGGATCCTTGTATTAGTCGGGATCTTTTTTACCAACCAAATCCACAAATGGGCCCACCAAGATAAGCCGAACAAACTCATTCGATATATGCAAAAAAAGCGTTGGATACTTTCTCCGGAACATCATAAAATACATCATACGGCTCCGTACGATACGTATTTTTGTATTACGACAGGTTGGTGGAATCCGCTGCTACACAAGATCCGATTTTTTCCGGCAGTGAAGAAGTCGGTGAACTCCTTTCTAAGTCTTCTCCACCTCGGATAATACGAACATCGTTCTTTACTTCATTTTTGGTCTTGAATTTTCCTTGATTCCTTTTCGGCAAGGAAGATGATCGCGGGTATGCTTCGTTTTCTTTTCGCATTCTTCGTATGCGTACCGCTAATCGTTTCTTGTTCCGCGAATATCGCGTTAAAAGGAGAGATCCTTCATCCTAAAACCTCTGATGGTTGGGATCTCACTCTGGAACATTTTCCTCCTCTTCAAGGAACTTCTCATAAAAAATTTCCTGTGATACTTTGTCACGGATTCATAGCGAATCGTATCTATCTTAAGATAAACGAAAAGTCGTCCATAGTAGCTCATCTTCAAAAAGAAGGTTACGATGTTTGGCTTTTGGAGTTGAGAGGAAAACAAGAAGCAGGATCCCCTTCTTTATTCTGGGGAGACAAAACTTTCGATTATTCTATCGACGATTATATAAAACAAGATGCGGACGCTGCGATCCAATATGTTCTCAAAACGACCGGCAAGGAAAAGGTGAACTGGATCGGGCATAGTATGGGAGGAATGCTCCAATACGCAAGACTCGGAAGTTTAGGAGAGAGCAGAGTTGCGAACTTTGTAGCGATCGGTTCTCCTGCGATCATGGATCCGCCGTCCGATGTTCTAAAATTATGGTCCAGTTTTACTTGGCTCATGAATCTTTGGCCGGCGGTTCCGACTGAAACCTGGTCAGGGGTAAGAGGAGGAACAGGGCTCCCTATCTTTCCTAAAAGAAGTTTCGAAGAAATTTTTTGGCACGCACCGAATATAGAACCTAAAATTGTATCCGGGATCTTTACAGATTCCATCGCTACAGTTTCCAAAAGAGAAGCAAGACAAATGGATAAGATCGTAGAGACAGGACAATTCCGTTCTGAAGACGGAAAACTGATCTATTCGCAAAGTTTCGGAAATATCAAGATCCCAGTATTACTCGTTGCAGGTAGAAGGGACAAATTAGGATTTGCATATTCTCTCAGATACGTTTACGACCAGTTAGGTTCTACAGATAAAACCTTATTCGTACTTTCTAAAGGGAAAGGTTTTTCGGAAGACTATGGTCACACTGACTTAGTGGTAGGGAAGAAGGCGGATGACGAAGTATTCCCCACGATCATCCATTGGTTGAACAAAAGAAATTAATTCCGGATCATAAAATGAAATTCAAAAATAAAATCATATTCTTCTTATTTTCCATTTTTCTGCTTTTCTCCTGCACTCGATATGCGGTGATCACGGAAGAAACTTTTAAAAATCAGACCGCAAATATTGCGTCTAACGTATATCTCACCAACTTCTTAAAACATAGCTCTGATTATCCTCCGGTCCTACTTTTGGATCCTATCCTTGTGAATAAAAAGTCTTTGTATCTTGGAGATTATAACGGGCTGATCGGAGTGTTGAGTGGGAACGGATTCTCCGTATTCCTTTTACATTTCGAAGTATATCCTGGATTAGATCTGAAAGAAGTGGGAGAAAAACTGATCCCACAAGCTGTCTCTCAGGTTCAGGGCCTAAGTAATCGTAAGGATTATATTTTAGGCGGGGTCTCTGTAGGAGGCCAGGCAATTCTTCATTATATCCGATCCAAAAAAGATCCTGCAATCTCTAAGGTTTTCTTTTTAGGGACCGGAATGGATTATAAATACAATGATAGTTTCATAGATGATATGAAAAAAGAGAAACGATTCGGCACCGACCTTTCCAATTCTTGCAAGAATAAGGATAGTTTCTGCTCTAGATTTATCTCCTTGGATGAGGACAATCCTACCACATTATATCTTTACCAAACATTATGGAATTATCTTCCTTCACTCGAAGAAAATCCAAAAGTTTGGGCTGATTTCGAGTTAATGGATTTTCCTACTCTTTTTGTAGCCGGTAAGTTAGACAATATCGCGACGTCAGAATCCATTCATCCAGTATATCGCAGAAAAAGAGGATTCACTCAGTTTTTAGAAGCAGGACGCGACAATGGAGGAAAGATAGACTACGATCACCTTTCCTTATTTGCGCATGAATCCGCTCCTTCGGATATCTATCAAAAGATAGCAGATTGGTTAGCTAAGAAGAAGGGAGAGTAGAAGCTCCTACAGACCCAAAGGGTTCTTAAATTCTTTTTTAGGTTTAACTGGAGAACAAAGTTCTCGAATGCGATTCCATTCTTTATTAGATATTCCTAATTTTCCTTTAGGATATTCAGGATGAGAGATGATATTCTTTACATATTCAATCCTGTCTTCTGTGGCAGGATGAGAACTTAAAAAATCAGGGACCTTTACTGTCTCTTGCTCTTCTTCTCCCTCTACAGGAGCATCGTATTCTTCTTGGATCCTTTTAAAAAAGGTTAGGAAACCTTCTCCGGTTAAATTTGATTTTTTTAACTTTTCTAAAGCAACCTCGTCCGCTTCGGACTCGTATTCTCTGGAAAATTTTTGGTCATATATGGTAACACTTAAGACCTCATACAGAGAGTCCATATTTTCCAACATGTCTACTCCCTCGAAACCGGAACCGATACCTAAGGATAATAATAAAACATTTCCGGCAGAGCTGATCTGCCTTCGAACCCCATGTCTTTTATGAATATGAGCCATCTCGTGAGCCAATACTCCTGCAAGTTCTTCCGGAGTTTCCGTCTTTTTTAAAAGTTCCGTAAAAACTACTATGGTCCCGCCAGGCATAGCGAATGCGTTAAACACCTCGTCATCGATCACTATAATATTGTAATCAAAAGGATCGTCCACGTCCTTCAGCTTCTTGCTGATCTTCTTCATGGTAGATTTTAAACTGGGAGAAGAACATTCGGAAAAATAATCTCGGACCCATCCGGACATTACCTCGGATTGTTTTTTATCGTAACTGGTGGGGACAAAAATATAGGCGTAAGAAAGTACTGTATTATAAACAGAAAAAGCCAAAAATGCGGTCAGAATTAAAGCTCCAATCTTAAGAGCGAAGTTCGTATTCTGCCAAATATCCAAAAATGGGAATTTCTTCTGGGACTTTCTTCCTACAAGGATAGAACTATAACTTTCCTTTGAGTAGAATACGATAACGAAACTAAACCTAGGATTTTCCGGATTTCGGATCTCTAATCTGAATTCCCTTCCAACAGGATCTAGGTTTAGAATATCAGAATATTGAAAACTAAAGGATTTCTGTTCCGATAGAAATACTAGTTTGTCTTTCTCCGGAACCAGATCTCCTTGAAAAGGAATCGCGGTTTTTCCATCGTATAGTTTATCTTTCATTCGTAATGTCTCGGATCGGAATTAATCAAAGATGTCCGCCAAGGCCTCCAAAGAACTTTCAAATCCTTCGGCCAATGCGGAAGCTCCCTTATCATATTCAGGCTGGATCTGTGTAAGATCCGGTTCCACTTCCAAGGAAATCGCTTCGTAGAATAATTTATACCAAATTACCGCAATCCATGGAAATACTAAGCCTATTGTAAAAAGGATCGAAACATAAGAAATAATCGTATAAACTAATATATCTTCTCCCTTTAAATCGGATTTAAACCTGATCCCGTTTACGGTGGTTTGATTCCAATAATAGTTATAAACATTTGCCTGCCACCAAGAAGCATAAAACCCTAATGTAGGCAAAATAAGAAGGAAACCTTTCAGATGGATCCAGAATAAAGATCCTCCTGTACCATGAAACTTAAATCCAGCGTTCCCGTAATATGTATTCTCTATCTGGAATCTTTTCAAACGGATCGTAAACCAAGAAGAATAAAATCCGAAAGTGACGATTATAAGAGGAAGTCCAACCAGAAAAATTTTAACAAGTTCTAGGACTCTTCCTGCAAAATGAAATCTGATATTGTTGTAGGACGTCCTACTTAAATGGAATCTTAATCTTCCCACAAAAATAAAAGGTCCTAATATGTATAAGAGAAGAAAGATCGGAATTACGTTGGAGAGAGGTTCAAGCTCTGCAGTAAACACCCACCATTTCAAAGGGAATTTAATCGCGCAAAATAATATAATCGCGATCGGAGCTGCTTTCAAAAATCCTAAAAATCTTTCCAGACCAGTAGCATGAAAATCGAATCTTTGTCCTAAGAAAATAGTATGTTGTCTTAAGTATCTTTCTACCCTTACTCTTGCCCAAAAAGAATAAATACCTAAGGTACTGATCGTAGCTAAAGCATTAAAAAGATATAATTTAAGTAGGTCCCATCCGTCTCCGTCAAACTTGGCGCGAGTCGTTGAATTTTCCATTCGATTCTCCTGAAATATACTCTCTGATTACTTATCCCGGTCGTTTCCAATCCAGTCGGTCCAGGACCTTTTTTATATCTTCCCAGACATCTCTTTTTAAGGGACTATTCTCTCCACCGTTGCGGATTACGTAGCTAGGATGATACGTCGGCATAACAGGGATCCCATGAAAGTCTCCCCAATGTCCTCTGAGTTTGGTAATCCCTTCTTTGGTTCTCAGGATAAATCTAGTGGAAGGATTTCCTAAGGTTATGATCACCTTCGGTTGTATGATAGAGATTTGTCTAAGCAAAAAAGGAGAACATGCAATCACTTCGTCGTCTTCGGGAGGTCTGTCTTTTTCGAATTTTAGGTCCACAGTAGGTCTGCATTTAGTAATGTTCGCGATGTAAACACTGTCTCTCGGAACTCCCATCCCTCTTTCTATAATTCGAGTTAATAATTCTCCTGCCTTTCCTACAAAGGGCCTGCCAGTAAGGTCCTCTTGTTTGCCCGGACCTTCTCCTATGAACATGACTTCTGCATTCGGATTCCCTTCTCCGAAAACGGTTTGGGTCCGAGTCGTACTCAATTTACATCGAACACAGGGAGCCACTTCTTTGGCGATGATCTCCAGCTCTTGTTCTTTTGAAATTTCACTCATACCTGCTCTTATCGATAAAGAGAACCCGTTATCCTGCAACCAATTTCTAAAAAAGTGGCTGGAAGATTTTGAACCATTCTTTATTTTAGAACCATGCACGGGCATCATCATCACTCCCACGATGATCATCATGGACACTCGCATTCCGGCGATCCTCATTCGACTTCTATGCCCGAAAACTCTCGTGCATTCTTCTTCGCATTTCTTTTAAACTTCGGATTTGCTGGGATCGAATTTGTAGGTGGATATTTTTTTGATAGTTTAGCTATTCTTTCGGACTCACTGCATGATCTGGGAGACAGCGGTTTCCTAGCTCTTGCATGGATCTTTCAAAAGATCGCGGCAAAACCAAGGACCCAAACTTTCACATTCGGCTACAGAAGACTCAGCCTTTCTGCTGCATTAGTAAATTCTTTTGTTCTATTCTTAGGATCTTTCGGGATCTTATTCTTTGCTGTTTCCAAATTGAAAGAACCGGGTTCCCCAAACGGTTGGGGAATGTTAGGACTTTCTATATTAGGTGTGATCGTAAACGGAGCAGCTTTATTCAAATTAAAGAATAGTTCCGGCTTAAATGCAAAGACCGCGTTCCTTCATCTTCTGGAAGATGTACTTGGATGGGTTGCAGTATTCTTCGGCAGTATCGCTTTGATCTTATTCGGTTGGTCTTGGGTGGACCCGGTCTTATCCATCGTAATCTCTCTTTGGGTTGGGATCCAATCCTTCCGCAATTTAAGAAAGATCTTATTACTACACTTACAATCTTCTCCCGAAGGGATCGATACAAAAGAATTAGAAAATCGGATCTTAAAATTGAAAGGAGTTCTCTCCGTTCATGACCTTCATCTTTGGTCTATGGATGGAGATTATCATGTTCTCACACTTCATGTGGGTGTTCAGGAAACTTCTATCGCACAAGCTCAGAAGTTAAAGGAGAAGATCCGTAATATCACCAAAGAATTCCATATCCCTCATGCAACCGTGGAAGTAGAACCTGCAGGCGCAGAATGTCCTTACCAGGAATGCTGATCAATGGATCCTAAATGAATCGACTAAATCCCTAAGCCTATTTGTTTGCGAATTCATTTCGGAAGCCCTAGCTTTCAAAGTTTTTGCCGACCCGTTCGACTCCTCGACTGACTCATTGATCCGATATACTTTGGATGCTATTTCTTGCAATGCGCTCTTTTGTTCGTTCGTACTCGCGTTGATCGACATCGATCTTTCTTTTATCGCAATTATAGATTCTTCCAGTTTATCCTTAATTTTCAATTCCTCTGGAAGAAGAAGAATCATTTCATTCAATCCTGAAAAAATAGAATCGACCCCGGAAGTGATTACCCTCCAGGAATTTACAGAAGTACCCACTGCAACCTTGCCTGCCTTAGCCTCTTCCGAATTATTTGCCACTATTTTCCGTATTTCTAATATACTTTGAGAAGTCTGATCGGCTAATTTCGTTATTTCGGAAGCGACCACGGCGAACCCTCTCCCAGCTTCTCCGGCCCTTGCGGATTCTATGGATGCGTTAAGCGCAAGCAATTCCACTTTTTCCGCAATTTCATTTATAATATCCACAATTTTTCCGATTTTGTCCGAACTGTTGGAAATACCCTCGATCGTCTTTACAAGGAAACTTAGATCCGATTCACTTTCGTTTGCGACTTGTTTCATACTTTCCGTTGCGGTTTTAACAATTTGAATCCCGTTCGAGATTTTTTCGATGAGGATCGATAGCTCACCGGCTTTCTCAGTTAGAAGAGATAAACTTTCGATCTCTTGTTCAACCGTGCCAGTTACGAATTCCGAAGAGGACGCAATTTCTTCTGTGGTAGCGCTCAACTCTTGGATCGAGGAAAAATTATCGGTAGAAGTTTTTTCTAAAGAATCGGAAACGGACATATTCAAATCGGCTATCTCCCTTAATCCTTCCGTAACTTTGATTACATCAGTTAAGACCAATCGAATTCTTTCGACGAAGGTATTAAAACTTACCGCTATTTCTCCGAATTCCGCGCCGGCATTCTCATCCAATCGTTGAGTTAGATCCCCTTTTCCTACAGCGATACCTTCCATCCTTTTTACGACTTTCCTGATCTGGGAAGATACTTTGGATAAAGTGATCGCTAGTCCAATAGCAGGGATTGAAAGCAAAACGAAAATGAAGGCGAGTATGGAATAATTGCGGACCTTCAAACCGCTTATTCGTTTTACTAAACCTGCCTGTAGAGAGCTGGAAGCTGCCTTGTATAGTTCTTCCGTGTTTAAGGAATTTTTATACAATTCTTCGGATAGAAGTCGCCTATAATCATTTGAATCGTTTACATTAGATATCAGCTCGTTTAATTTCTCCAATCCAATCTTAAAATTCGAATAAGGAACTTGAAGGTGTTCTTTATATTCCGGACTGGATTCAAGTATCACCGAAAGCCCTCTATCCATGCCAGAAATAGTCTCAGTTAAGACTCCGGATTTAGCGACAAGACGGACTTGGAAACTTTCGAATTTAGTTCCCCGTTCCTGATTCAGTCGCTCGATCTCTTCCAGCAATTTATAAAGCATAGGGATACGTATGAGTACGATGTCCATTAAGTAGTACGTATCCAAATCCGGATCTAATATAAGATTCGAGATATCTCCGATATGATTATTCAATTTTAAAAGATTGGAGATTTGTTTTTCCGACAATTCGGACGTTCCATTATCGGGGAATTCCTTTCTGGATGATTCCCAAGAAGACGCTAACCCCTCTTTCAGTTCCGAATTCTTGTAATCGTGATCAAAAGTTGCAATCCTATCGGACCAATCGGTTTTTTGATCCTTCCAAAGGCGCATTACGCTTCTTAATAAATGAACGCCGGATAATTCCTTTTCCGCGAACTCGATCCGGATGTTTTGCTCTGAAACTAAAAAATAAATTATGAATGGGTAAGGGAGGGAAAGAAATGCGGATAAAAATAAAAGCCTTTGCCAGATTTTCCAATTTTTCATTTTTCCCCGCTGCGAACATTTTTTAACTCTTTGGATTGATTATGACGAGGCAAAAGATCTAAATTAACGATTCCTAGGGTTGAAAATTATCAATACTTACGATATTCAGCTTTTGGTTGAAGAAATCTATCCCTTATCGGCTCTTTACGAACGTAAACTTTCCCCTCCCCGATCGGAAGCATCTAGGACATAATTGTATTTCATTTTGACCTGATAAGCTGGAACTCATTTTAATTCGGCACTTTTAGAACAAACCTTCTCTACTTGACAGCCCGGAAACGACCCGGATTTTGGTTGGTATGAACCAAAAAACAGCTAAACTTCTCAAAAAATACGCGGAAGCAAAAGGTATTAACGAGAAACAGATTAAACGTGAATGGCTGGTATTAAACGAATTTCAGAAGGACCAAAAAAAACAGGAAATCCTGAAAGAACTGGTTAAAAAGTAATCGCTACTGAGCCTTCTTAAGACCGACTTCGATAGTCGGTCCATGTATTCCCGGATCGGTACTCCGAAACCGGGCTTTCATTTTTCAGAATCAACCATTCGTCCAACATCTAAATGGAAGAAATAGAACTTACCAAAGAATTTCGTTTCGATGCCGCTCATTTCCTTCCGAATGTTCCGGAAGGTCATAAGTGCAGAAGGATGCACGGGCATAGCTTTCGATTCAAATTACATCTCAAAGGTAAGGTGGACGAAAAAACTGGTTGGTTGATGGACTTCGCAGAAGTTAGTAAGGTTGTAAAACCTTTGCTCGAAAACTATCTGGATCATTATCTTCTGAATGAAATAGAGGATTTAGAAAATCCAACCAGCGAGAATATCAGCATCTGGTTGTGGAAAAAACTAAAACCTCAACTTCCCCTTTTATACAAGATCACATTAAACGAAACCTGCACTAGTGCCTGCGTTTATAGCGGACCATCCGAGAAATAAAAGATGAGTTCGCCCTCTAAGTCGAACAGCGTTCGAACAAAATCTCATTCTAAAAATCCGAAAGCAGTCGTTCTTTTCTCAGGCGGCTTGGACTCCACTACTTGTTTGTACCAAGCCATCCAAGATGGTTACTCTCCTATCGCTCTTTCCTTCGATTATAATCAAAAACACAAACAAGAACTGAAATCAGCTAAAAAGATCGCAAAACTTTTAGATATGCCTCATCTCATCCAAAAATTGAATCCTGAATTTTTCCAAGGTTCTTCTCTTACAGAAAGGAAGATCAAGGTCCCGAAAAATTCTCTGGGGCATTCCGAGATCCCAAACACTTATGTTCCCGGAAGGAATATTTTGTTTTTATCTTTCGGAGTTTCTTTGGCAGAAGGTATCGGAGCCCAAAGACTCTATATTGGTGTGAATGCTTTGGATTATTCCGGTTATCCGGATTGCAGACCTGAATTTATCAAAGCGTATTCGGACGCGATCCGTCTAGGGACCAAAACAGGATCAGAAGGTCATCCTCTTGAGATCTGCACGCCTTTGCAGTTCTTAGACAAAAAAGAGATCGTGTTATTGGGCTCTAAATTAGGTGTTCCATTTTCCATGACTCATTCTTGCTATGATCCCGTCGGAGGCAAACCCTGCGGAAAATGCGACTCCTGCTTGCTTCGAAAAAAGGGTTTTCAGGAAGCAGGCGTCCCGGAAAAGTGAACGAACAGATTTTAAGGCATCGGTTTTGAGGAATTTTCTCCTGACGCCGTCCATAGGAAGCTAATATGGAACAGTTCGTAAGCTACCTGACGATATTTTTAATCGCAGTGTTCGTAGGAATCGAGGTCATCAACCGTATTCCTCCTCTTTTACATACCCCTCTTATGTCAGGCTCTAATGCCATTTCAGGGATCACAGTCATCGGAGCAATTCTGACTCTTCATACTACAAATCATTGGATTATTCAAGTATTAGGATTTCTTGCAATTGTTGCGGCAACCGTCAACGTGATCGGAGGGTTTGTAGTAACTCACCGCATGTTGGGAATGTTCAAGAAAAAGGATTAAACCATAAATGGAAAAAGCGTATATCAACCTCATTTATCTTGTTTCAAGTATCCTTTTTATCATTGGATTAAAGTTACTTTCTCATCCTAAAACTGCAGTAAAAGGAAACTTCACCGGAGCACTCGGTATGTTCCTAGCTATTGTAGGTGTATTCTTCGAATACGGAACCATTACCCAAAACGATATCATCATTATCGGTGCTGGACTCCTAGTAGGAACTGCAATCGGAACTTTTATCGCTCTTAAAGTAGAAATGACCGGAATGCCTCAGCTCGTGGCGCTTCTGAACGGACTCGGAGGACTTGCTTCCTTCTTAGTCGGTGGAAACTCCTTGATGGAGATCCTACAACCAGGTCATGATACTAAACAACTTGCAGATCTTCAATTTACCATCTCTACTGCAGCAACCGGTATTATCGGAGCAGTGACTCTTACAGGAAGTTTGATCGCTTTCGGAAAACTGCAAGGTCTGATCTCTGAAAAAGCGGTTCGTTACTTCGGAGACCAGATCGTAAAAATCCTATTTTTGATCGGTGCGCTTTACTTAGGTTATTTGAACGTAACCGAGCCTACTAAGATTGATTGGTACTGGTACATCGTATTAGTAGCTTCTGTCCTCGGAGTTCTGTTAGTAATTCCTATCGGTGGAGCGGATATGCCTGTGGTAATTGCTCTTCTTAACTCTTATTCCGGACTTGCAGCTTCCGCTACCGGATTCGTTTTAGGAAACAACGTATTGATCATCTCAGGATCTCTTGTAGGAGCTTCCGGTATCCTTCTTACTCAGATCATGTGTAAGGCAATGAACCGTTCTCTTCCGAACGTTCTTTTCGGTGGAATTGGAGCAGCTACTTCTTCCGCTGATTCCGGGGACATCTATGCCGGAAAAACAAAATCTACTTCCGCAGAAGAAGTGGCAATGTTACTGGATATGGCTCAAAGAGTGGTTATCGTTCCAGGTTACGGAATGGCAGTTGCTCAAGCACAGCACGCGGTTCGAGAACTTTACAACCAATTAACCGATAGAGGTATCGAAGTTGAATTTGCGATCCATCCGGTTGCAGGAAGGATGCCAGGTCACATGAACGTTCTATTAGCAGAAGCTGATATTCCTTACGACAAAATGAAGGAAATGGACGAGATCAATCCTACTTTTAACACTGTAGACGTAGTAATTATCAACGGTGCAAACGACGTGGTAAACCCTCTGGCAAAAACAGATCCGGGTTCTCCTATCGCTGGAATGCCGATCCTAGATGTGGACAAAGCAAAAACCATTATCGTGATCAAACGTTCTTTAAGCCCGGGATTTGCAGGAGTTCCTAACCCACTCTTCATCCAAGAAAACTGTCTAATGTATTTCCAAGATGGTAAAAAAGCCACCCAAGAAATCGTGACTGCACTTAAGGATATCTAAGAAGAATTTTCCGAAAAATAGCGGAAATGATTCTTGCAAAAGGGAGGCTATGGCCTCCCTTTTTTTATTAGGAGCATTCCATTGGCCGAACAAAAGGATTATAGCCACGAAGTAAAACTTCATAGATATGGATTCGTTCGTTATTTGTTGATCATAATAGGGACCATATCCCTAATTCTGGGAATTATTGGGATCTTTACGCCAGTTCTGCCCACTACTCCATTCTTACTTCTAACAGCAGCTTGTTATGCAAGAGCCTCTCAAAAGTTCTATAACTGGCTGATGAACAATAAATATTTCGGAAGTTTTATACGTGATTGGAGGATCCACAAAGCGATTCCCCTGAAAGCAAAGATCATCTCTGTCTCTACGATTGTGATCACTATGACTGTCAGCGCAATATTTGCACCGATCCTGCAAGTTAGGATCGGAATGGCTGTGATCGGTATATGCGTAATCTATTATATTCTTCGCTTTCCTACTAAAAAAGAAGAAGTGGCCGAATAATCAGTTATTGTACGGGGAACGAGAAGGAAGCATATGATATACTTTCGAATCGTTTTCTCTCAGAAGTTCCGCTGTATCCAAAGCTTCTTGGATCTTTAATTTTTTTTCGGGTTCTTCCAACATCCAAGAAGCCACGAAAGATTCCAACCTTCTGTAATCCTTAATAAAGACCAGAGACCTGAGATAGTTAATCCTATCTTCTTCTGAAAGGATCTTGGAACCCGAAATTACAGAATACACATTTGCAGAAGCCCTATAATTCGAAGTATGAAAGTAAGCATGGGCCAAAAATCTTTTTTCGTTAAAAGGAAGATCCGGGAACTGGTTATAAAGTTTGATCGCCTTGCGAAAATTTTTATCTATATCCATCGCTAGTCTTGCGTAGATATAAGCGAATTCTCTGTGAACAAAACCTTCTTTTGCAAATTCCTTACATTGAGCAAGTGCGTCCGCTTTGTTGCCCAAAAGAAAATTCACTTTTAATAATATCAGTTTTAAGTTTCTGTAATTTGGTTTGAGTTCTATTCCTTTCTCAGCTTCTGCTTTTGCTTTTAGATATTGTCCTGTTTCAAAATAAGCTAGGGCCATATTCAATCTGTAAAAGGGATTATAATTTGCAAGTTCTACCGCTTTTTGGAAATAGGAGACGGAAGATTCCCATTTACCTCTTCTTACAAAGATCATTCCAAGAAGATAATAGGATGGATCGTGACTTGGATTGATCTCGACCGCTTTCAAAAGTGATTTTTTGGACTGGGGATATCTTCCGATTACATACAAATACGCGCCGTTCAGATAATGATATTCTAAACAGTCGGGATCCAATTTTTTCAAACGTTCTATATTAGCCTGAGCGCGAGCCAAAGCATTGGATCTTAATAGATTGATGGTCTCCGTATTCAAAGCCAAGATCAGGTATTTTCTTCTGGAAACTTCGCTTTGGTCGGTTGGTTGAGGAGGAAGAGGCAACTCCCCTTCCGGAGAAGGGGCAAGTATTGACTGGTTTTCGTCGGAAGTTTCGGTTTCCTTAGATCCTAAGCCGACTCCGAACAGGAGTATAGAACCTAGGAGTAGCGCAGAAATATTCTTCCGAAAAAAGGTCATTCGGGGGCAGGGCCTAACTTTTTATAAATTTCCGTATTGTTCAGATCCGGATTAAACAGTTCCAGAGTTTCCTTATTCGCTTTTTTCACGATATAACGAATATCGAATCCAAGATTCAAAAACCTAAATATAAGCTCAGGCTCTCTGGACTTGGTTTCTTTTTCATAAAACTCGTATTCGATTCTTCGTTGGTTTTCAGGATCTTCTGGATTTTGGTAGATCGCAAGTCCCGGTCTATAGATAGAAAGTTTAGCAGCCTTGCCTGGCTCTGAATTTTTACACTGTCCGTCTGCAGAGCAAACGGAAGTTCTTTCCCATAAACCTAAGATTCTCTCCTCTAGAGGAGGTTGACAGCCTATGAGTAAGGATAAGACCGCTAGGGAAAAAAGAATTTTTTTCATGGAAGCCAAGCTATACCGCGTAGTATGGATGTCCAGGGAATTCCCGAAGCTTCTGAACTTAGAGGCGACGGGTATTGTAAGCGGCTTCGAGCTTGCGACTTACATCCGCTGAAAGTATTCGTCGATTTTAAGCACTTCGAAAGTTTTCATCAAATCTGGATGAATCTCTCTTATATCGATCTCAATACCTTCTAATTTAGCGTTTTTGCAGAACCAAACCAGAGAACTGATAGAAATGGAATTCATCACGGGAATTTTACCTAGATCCAAGACGATTTTAGCCGGTTTTTTGGCGATCGCGTCCATCAACTGGTTTCGAAATGCATAATAATCGTTAAATAGGGCAGTCAGCTCGGGCTGGATCTCTATAATCTCCGAATTTTCACCCATTTTCGATTTGAGTCCTTTTTTGGCCTTTTCCGAGAAATTTTCGGCCAGATTTCTTTTTTTATCTTTGGGAATTTCGAAATTCAACCGAAATTTTATTCGGGAGAGCTTTATGTTCCAAAAAACACATTTCATGAAGACTCAGGACTTGTTAGAGAAAGGAATGAACGCCGCCTCTATGAAAAGAAAAGTCCTAGCAGACAATATCGCAAATGCGGATGTTCCCCATTTTAAAAGAAGTGAAGTACTTTTCGAATCAATGATCAAAAGAGCCTTGGAATCGGAAAAGATAGAAGCTTCTAAAGCGATCCCTACCAGGATCGAAGACGAACGTCATATTTCCTTTTTTACTCCATTAGATTATAAATCCGTAAAGCCTAAGGCAAACATAGATTATCTGACCACAGTCAGAGCCGATGGAAATAACGTGGATCCTGAGAAAGAAGTAATGGAAGCTTCCAATTCTCAAATGCAATACATGATGATGGTCGAAAGACTGAACGCGAACTTCCGAGATTTGAAGAACGTAATGAGGTTGGCTTAATCTCAATAGAGACATAGCTGAGATTTAGAGGAAGAAGATGGGACTATTTAGCGCAGTTAATATCTCCGCCACCGGACTTTCGGCACAAAGACTTCGGATGGATGTGATCGGGAACAATATCGCGAACGCAACCACTACCAGAAATACGAATGGAGACGGACCTTTCCGCAGGGACAGAGTGATCCTAACTCCTGTAAATTTGAGAACCCGCTGGAAAAGTCCTGTTTATCCTTTTGGTCTTTCTCCCGGAGAAGGTAAAGGCGTGAAGGTAATGAAAATCGAGAAGGATATGAGTCCTTTAAGATTAACTTATGATCCTACCCATCCCGACGCGATCCAGATCGGACCTAAAAAAGGCTATGTAGAAATGCCGAACGTAAATATAGTCACCGAAATGACGGACATGATCTCTGCTTCCAGATCGTACGAGGCAAACGTCCAGATGATCAACGGATCTAAGGCAATGTTCAATAAGGCCTTAGAGATCGGAAGAGCTTAATAGGAGAGAAGAATGAACGTAGATTTTAATTCCAAACTTTGGTACACCTATAACTCAGGATATTCCGATTCTCGTTATCCTCTTTCTCCTAAAGGAGACAAGGTTTCCGTAAAGATAGAAGACCAACGTCATTACGGAGATGTAAAAGAGCCTGTGGCTCCTGATTACGTTGCAGAAAGTTTTTCAGAAGCGATGAGAAACGCGTTCAAATCCGTAAACGAACTCCAGGTAGAAGCGGACGAACTCACTCAAAAAATGGTATATGATCCGAACAGTGTGGACGCTCACGAAGTAATGGTCGCTTCTGAAAAAGCAAGAGTGGCGCTTACATTTACTAAAACTCTAGCGGATGGTGTGGTAAGAGCTTATAGAGATCTTACTTCCATGAGATAATTTTTCTAATTCGAATTTCGATTCGACTAATCTATTCCTAAAATACAATAAGACCATGTCTGAATTATTCGGATGGTTTTCGGACGGGATGATCCTCTTCGGAGGATTTCTTTCGTTTTTGCTAGCAATCGGAGAATTCCCTTCCGAGAGAAAACATAGATTCCAGGTTTTACTCTCTCTTACTCTAGTCTCTTTAGGATTCATGCAGCTTTCCGGCTCTCTGGTCCTAAATCCAAATGCAGGTCGGGATCTGAACCTAAAACTTTGGAACCTACCTTTATTATATCTTCCTCCTGCTTTTGCTTTTTTAACTCTCCTAGCTTTTTCGGAAGAAGATTTCAGATATAAGTCGATGCATCTTCTCTTCTTTCTTCCATTCTCACTCTGTTTGGGAGCGGTTTCATTTTTCAGAATAACGGAATATCCGGGACCTTCTTCCGATATCTATTGGAGTATGAATGATCCGATTTCTGGAATGGGAATCCTCTATTTAGGAGCAGGGATTTTTTCTCTAACTTTTGTTATTCCGATCTTTAAGATACTTCCCCAAATTTCGGAACTCAAGTTTAAGATCTTATTCGGGATATTTGCATTAGATTGTCTGATTGTTTCACTTTTGGGGATCGTCGGTTTGATCTTTCATCCTATCTTTCTGAAACTTGCGCTGATAACTGTGACCCTTGCAGTCTCACTTGTATATTATATCCGCAGGAAATATTTCGATTTTCCTGAAACTGTTCGCTCCGATCTGGCAAAGGTGAAGTATTCCAGGACCAGATTAGAAGGTTTAGAAGTCGAATCCATATTAGAAAAGCTGAACCTTCTATTTGAGTCCGAAAAGATCCATCGTAGGGAAGATCTGTCGTTGGCAGAACTCGCAAAAGAATTGTCCCTAACTACCCACCAATTTTCGGAACTGATCAATAATAAGATCGGAAAAGGATATTTTTCGCTTATCAACCACCATCGGATAGAAGATGCAAAAAAGTTACTTTCTGAAACGGACAAGACGGTTTTGGAGATCGCAATGACTGTCGGATTTAATAACCGTTCTTCTTTTAATGAGGCTTTTCTAAAACTTACTCAAAAAACTCCGATCTCTTACAGAAAAATGTGTAAGCCTTTATAACGCCGGACGACCGGCTTCCGGAAAAAGTGTATCTTATAGTCATCCCAAACGAGAGGACAAAGATGCAAACTCACTCTATTTCAGATCAAACAGGTTCACTTATAGGTTGGATCACTAAAATTTTTCTGGCCTTAAACTTGGCGGTTTATGCAGGATTTACTGTAGCCTTCCTTCTATTTCCGGTTCCGTTAGCGAACGCGATCGGATATACGATCCATTCCAGCGGGGCTCTTGCCGATTTCAGGGCAATGTATTCCGGTTTATGTTTCGGGGTCGGGCTTTTAGTATATTATGGTTTAATAAAGCCGGAGTTCAAAACCCAGGGCATTTTTATTTCCGTTGCAAGTGCGGCAGGATTGTTTTTTGCGAGATTGTACACACTGTTTTTAGACGGCCCAGGAAACGAATACATCTACTTAAGTATGGCTACTGAAATTGTTTCCGTATTCTTGGGGGCTTGGCTTCTAAGAAAAAATTAAGGTGAACGGACCTTCTCCGGAAATAAAAAAGGCGGGTCCAAGCCCGCCTTTTCTTTTTAAGCAAATATCGATCTTAAGGTTTGATCTTCTTGATCAATTTCAGATCCGCTTTGCCGAATACTGCGATTTCCGTTTTTCCGGAACCTTCTTCTTTGCCGGTGACGTAAATTTTTTCACCAAAGAAGGTCACGTTAGAGTTCGGGCTGATCTCTTCTTCGCTTCCAGCAGTTTTCTTTAAACCTTTATCGTAACGGCTTAAATAGTATTTTCCGTTTCTTTCCTCAAAGGCGTAGATCTCGTCTCCTTTAACGATCATTGGAGAGCGCCAGAATACCGAATCCGCTGACCAAACAGCAGGCTTTAAAGTCTCTTGATCGATCAGTATAAGTTTATGGGCCGCAGAGTGATCAGACTCGTAACCTACTACAAGCGCTTTTCCATCCACTACTTCGAATGTGCGTCCACAGATCTTATTGAAATCACCTTTGAAGATCGTATCGTCTTTAGTAGGATCTAACGCGTGAAGTTCGTTGCTATAATGTCCATCTGAAGTGTATTTTAAGGTTTTTAGGAACAGAATTTTTCCTCCGACAACGTTCTTGTCGAAATCTTCTTTTTTCTTCTGTTCTTCTTTAACTGTTTCCAGTTCCTTTTTAGTTTCTTTCAGCTCTTGTTTGAGTTCCTCTTTGGACTTATTATCGTCGGACTTAGCTTCTGATTTCTTTGAGTCTCCGGAAGAAGAACTTTTGGAATCGGAAGAAGATGAGGAAGACTTGGAATCCGATTTACGTGATTCTTCTTTCTTGGCGATATCCTTCTCTTTGTCCTTTAATTGTTGCTCTTCTTTTTTGGCCTTTTGTTGTTCTTGCTGGGCCTGTTTACGTTCTTCTTGTTTTTGAGTGATCTTTTGTTTGTTCTTAACAGGATCTTTATTCAGTTCCTGGATCTCTCTTTCGGCGTTCCTTTCTTTATTGGAAGCTTCTTCTTGTTTTCGTCTATTCTCTTCTTTTTTGTCCTGGAGTTTGCGTTTCTCTTCTTCAGCCTTATCGTTCTGAAGGTCGTTCATTCTTTTTTTATCGTCTTGACCTTCTTTCTTTTTGTCCAGGTCCTTGTTGACTTCTTTCTCCAGCTCGTCCGTATCCAGATCTTTTCCGTCATCGGAAAGAACGTTAAATACTATCGGGATCACGATCTGGGTTTTTCCAGGCCATTCCGTATAACGTCTGCCGATACCGATTTTGTCGTTTTGAGCGTTTTTCACAACTTCGGTATTATACTTACGTTTGAGATAATCTGCGCCCTTACGATGGATCGCGTTGTAATAAAGTATATAAGTCGCTAATGTATCAGAGTTAGCTTCTGAATATCCGAAGTTCGCTTTCACATATCCGGAAAGGATCCTTTGGATAGAGTTAATATGTCCGTAGTCTGCGTCTTTACCGATGCTGATCAGATCGGCTCCGAATTTTTTTTCTTTCTCATCGGGAAGAATACGGATTGCAGTGATACCATCTGCGGAAGCAGGAGACTTAGGATCCTTTTTTAATGCTTCAGAGATCCCGGCGCCAGTTCTGGCATTACTTCCTTTTGTCTCTTCGTCTGCTCTTGCAGCAGATCGATTGACGAAGTTCACTTTTCCGGAAGAACGAACTTCCTTTTCTCCAAGTTTAGGCCCTTCTTGGGCGAAGATCGGAAAGCTAAAACTTCCGAGGAAGATTAGAAATACGGCCAGTCGAATCCGTGACATTATGGAACTCCTTAGAAAAACGAATACCCCCAAACGGGGAGAGACGATTCGCTATCTTACGATTTTAGATAGGACTCTGCCAAGGATTTTTCAATTCTTCCCGAATGTTGGAACAGTAAGAAGTTGCCTCCCGAGACCAGATTTTTACCCTAACCTCATGAGCAAATTTGAGCGCCGAATCTATAATTTTTGCGCGGGTCCTGCGATGCTTCCTACTCCAGTAATGGAGAAGGCCGCTTCCGAGTTTCTGAACTACCGCGGGTCCGGTATGTCCATCATGGAAGACAGTCATAGGGGAAAACTTTTTGAAGAAGTCCTAGACACCTCTCTTTCCTTGCTCAGAGAATTATTATCTGTTCCGGAAAATTACGAAATTATGTTTCTTTCCGGAGGAGCGAGCCTTCACTTCTCCGCCCTACCCTTGAACCTTCTAAAAGAAGGAGAATCCGCCGACTTTGCAGTCACAGGTATCTGGGCAAAGAAGGCAATGGAAGAAGCTCTTAGATTCAACCCCGTCAAAAAGATCTACGACGGAGAAGATCATAAGTATACCGAGTCTCCTGAACTGAATGACTCCATGGTAAATCCTGGAGCAGGATACGTGTATATTACTTCTAATAATACTTTATTAGGAACTCGTTATGCAACTATTCCGAATATCACTAAGGCTCCCCTTATCGCGGATATGACTTCCGAAATTCTTTCTAGAAAAATAGACGTGAGTAAGTTCGGTGCGATATTTGCGGGGGCACAAAAGAATATCGGACCTTCCGGTTTAAGCGTTCTTATTATCCGCAAGGATCTGCTTGGACGTTCCGGTAGAACGGTCCCTATATTGATGGATTATGCGCTTACTGCAAAAAACAAATCCATGTACAATACTCCTCCTACATATTCCATCTACATGGCTAAACTTGTATTTGAATGGCTGAAAGATCTAGGCGGAGTGGAGAAGATCGAAAAAATCAATGAAGAGAAGGCCAAAATCTTATACGATTATTTGGATACAACTTCCTTCTATAATGCTCCGGTAAAACCGAATTCAAGATCCGTAATGAATGTAGTCTTTACTCTGCAGGACAAAAATTTAGAATCTAAGTTTTTAGCAGGAGCAGAAGAAAAAGGACTCCATGGTCTGGAAGGGCATAGACTAGTCGGTGGCTTAAGAGCTTCTATCTATAATTCCATGCCTAAAGAAGGTGTAATTGCCTTAGTGGAATATATGAAGGAATTCGAGAAGAAGGTTTAGATCTTCGAAAAGAATAGAATGAAATACATTCTTCCGATCCTAATATTTCTTTGCGTGGATATCTTACAGATGTCCGCTTCTCCTTTATTCTTTCCTACAAAACTGAAAATAGGTCATTGCTTATCCCAAGGCGGGGGCTCCAAAGAGCTAAAGGAATTTTATACTTCTAAACTTTCTCCCGAAGAAAGAACAAAGATCGCCGAAAATCTTGCCTTACAAGAAGCCAAATCCGCATACCAAAGTTTGGAATGTATTCGTATGTCCGGATTGACCAAGGAAGAAAAAGAGATCTTACTTTCCGACCACTCCCGTCATAGAGAGACAAAAGAGCTTATGTTTTCTTATTACGAAAACTTTTTGCTCTCGGACGAAAAGACCATTCGTCTATCCGCTTTTGAAGAGAAAAACCTACGTAGCTTTCTAGAAGCCAAAAAAGAACTTTTAGCAAGGCTGCACCAGGCTGAGTACCAATCCTTAACCGAAAAGCTTCTTCCATTATCCACTTTCCAAAACACCTATATGGCCCTCTTCTTCCAACATTGGGAATTCTACCAGACTGCGCCCGATTTTCTGAAAGAAGGACTGTTCGATTAAGATTCTTTTCCTTATTTTCCGATCCTTGCTGTAAATTGCTTGAATCGGAGAATTCTCGTAGGTACGGTACCTTTAGAACATGAAAAAAATTGGCATCGCTTCCGATCACGGCGGATTCGAACTCAAAGAATACCTTCGTAAAGAATTGGCGGACTCGATTGAGATCCTGGACTTAGGCACAAAAGACGAGACCTCCGTGGATTATCCTTTAGTAATTGCAGAAGCCTGCAAAAAAGTACTCTCTAAAGAAGTGGATGGACTAATCGCACTTTGTGGGACAGGGATCGGAGCTTCAATCGCTGCAAATCGCCATAAGGGGATCAGAGCTGCTCTTTGCCATGACGAGTTCACTGCAGAAATGTCTCGTCGTCATAACAATGCAAACGTATTGGTATTAGGCGGAAGAGTTTTAGGCAAAGACCTGGCAGCTCGCATCACTCAGAAATGGCTGAACACTTCTTTCGAAGCTGGACGTCATGAAAGAAGAGTGGGTCAGTTAGACACCATCGTTTAAATAACGGAAAATACCTTTTTAAGAATGCGAAACAAGATCCTTTATCCGGTCTATCTTTTAGGTTTGGTCGGTCTTGTTTCCTTTTTCTCCGGCTCCATCTCAGCCGAATCCAATTCATTCTCTTTAAGTGCGTTCGTTCTCAAATATGTTCGTTTGGGAAGTACCGAAAACGGAGCCCCTAAATTAGAATTAAGCCCCCGCGATCGTAAAGAAGGTTCCGATCTATTTTTAGATTTTGAAGAAAAGGAAGCCTCAGACCTAAACGATAAGTCAGGCGGTTACAGAATATTATCTTCTTCTTATCTTCCTGATTCAGCCAAGGCACATTCCGGAAAAAGGTCCGCAGGTTTCGTGGGCAAAAGATCCGGGATCAAGGTTTCTGGAAAAACAAAAGGGATACTTACAAGTCCGGATATAAAAGAAGAATTTTATATCTCCTTCTTCCTATTACCTGGAAACTTAGACAAGGAAGCCGTCCTACTTTCCAAAGACTTGTACACAAGAGGGAAAAAATTCGGTTGGGACCTCAGGATCAAAGACGAGATACCAATATTAGAATTTCGTAATTTCTTTCAAAAAGAGGATAAAACCCATCTATCTCTGAAGCTCGCAGGAAACTCCAGGCTTTCCAGATCGGATTGGAATCATTTTATCATCCATTTGAAACCTGCTCAAAGAGAGATCGTATTATATATCAACGGAAAAGAAACCGACAGGGCATCCGTCTCTTCCAAGGAACCTATTATCCGGATCGGATTCCATCCGGAAGACAGCACACCATTCAAGATCGGAGAAAGTTTTTACGGATGGCTGGACGACTTTTTAGTCTCCAAAGGGAGTCCGGATCCTGAGGTCTTATCCACTCAGTACGATGGGCAAAAATACGATCCTTCTTCCTTTACAGCGGATGCAAAATTCGGGACCGCAATTTCCCCTGTTTATAAAACCAAATTTTCCAACTCTTTACCGGAAGCAGTATTATTAAAAGCGAATGTACCTAAATCTTCCGTGCTTGAACTATATTTCAGATCCTCCCCTAAGATTTTTTCCAAAACGGAAGAATACCCCGCATGGAGATCCATCGATCTGAGAAAGATAGAAGAAGAATTCAAAGAAGATGACCCATACAGAGAAACGGAAGAAGAAAGTTCTCCAAAAGGAAAATCCTCCAGTTATCGAATTCCACTAGATAAGGTTTGGGGAAACAAACTCTCTTATTTCAAATATTACCAGGTAAAAGTAAAATTTAAGACCGATTCAGGTTCTAAGTCTAGCCCTGAATTAGAAGCATTAACTTTTTCTTATAGAGAGACCGTGCCTCCAGTCAGACCTGCCGGTTTAAAAATAGTGAATTTCGACGATTACGACCCTGAAGCCGGTGGGCCTAGAGTTTGCCTGAGTTGGACCCAAAACCCGGAAAGGAATGTGCAACAAAAAGGCGGCTATGTGATTCATTACGGGGTCGGCCCGAATCGGATGGTTGGGATCTTAAAAGGCACCAGCAAAGAATTAGAAAAAGGGAAAATGCCGGTATTGCTCACTAAAGGAAAGACCAAACATCCAATGAGCGAGTATTTGGATCCTATCTTGGGCGATGATTCCACTTGTCCTAAAAGAAACGACATGAGTGGCCCTAAACTTTGTCAGTGTATAGACAATCGACTCATCTCTTTGAACGCAGAAAAACCGGAAGAGACTGATGACGAAGACGAAAGTCCCAAGTCCAAAAAGAAAAAGAAGAAACCTCGTAAAGATCCTTACGACAAAAAACTTTTATTCTTCCAAAAGGGATTAACGTATTATTTCAAAGTTGCTGCTTATAACTCTGTTTACGATCTGGAGAACGGCCCGGACCAACTCAGTCCTTTAAGCGACCCCGTCGAGGTCTATTTCTTGAGCGAGTAGTATCTTTACTAGATTCTGCTCTTTCCATTTAGTGTCCGTACACAAGATCCCATCCAGATCCGCCAAAGAAGCGGTCGCAATTTCGAGCCATTCTTTCCATTCCAGATTTTTAGAGGAAGAAAGTCGTATCGCAAGTGAGATTTCTTCCTTTCTGACAGGAAGAAAATCCAAGAACAGATTTTTAGATTGGGTCCAGATGATCTCTCTTGTTAAAGGATCCGATTCTTTTGCAAGAATGGAATCTAAACTAGGGAGAGCTAGTACGAAGATATGATTTTTTTTAGTAAGTGATTCGATCGCATTCGATACGAAACGACGAGAGGCGGAATTTCCAAGCACCAATTCCCTAAAACAATCGGAAGAAACTAATAATTTCAAACTTTTGCTTCCGGATAAATTTTAGACAATTCTCTCAACGCTTCCAATCTTTGATAAGAATCGGATTTAAAAACTTCGTTCCTAAAACAAGAGCGAAGCAACTCGGAAGCGGAGAGGTCTCTTTTTTCCGCTTCGGTCCTTAATAATTCGAATTCTTCCTCTGTGAGGAGCATCTGAAATCTTCTTTCAACACGGGCCATTACTCCTCTTCTTTCAGTTCCTTTTCGTTTTTCAAGTAGGTTCCGTAATAAATTTGAGAATCTAGTATCTGACCCAGGCTTTCGTAAATCGCCCCGATATTATAATTTGCCTGATTCAAACGAAAATCATGCTTAAAAGACTTCTTAAATAGCTGGATCGCACGATCTTCCCTGCCCGCATACCATTCCGACATGGCCCATAAAAAGGTCCATTTTCCCAAATCAGGATCTCTTGGACTTACCTTTCCTAAATATCCCACATTCTCTTCGAAAAGGCTTGCGGCTCTCAGATAATTATCCCTGATCCTTCTAACCTTCTCCATTCTAGAAAACACTTCTTCTGAATGACCAGGAAGCTCCAAGTCGGCTCTCCAAAAAAGTGCCCGGGCAAGATAGAGTTTATATACCAACTCGTTCGGATTCTTTTTGACATATTCTTCGAGGAAGGGAAGACTCTCCGCTTCTTTTCCACTTTGGTGAAGAAGTAAAACTTTTTGTTTTGCAGCCTTATTCCATTCCCTTCTATTTTCTTCTTGAGAATATGAAGAAGATAAACTTACATAAAACAGAATGATATAACAGAAGGCACGCATTTCAGATTAGATCTTATCCGACAGGAAAATATTAAATGTAAGTGTATAAATTTTTTCCATTTTCCGGATAAGGCAGAGGAGTGATCTTATACTCTTTACCTATCGAATCCAAGATCATTTTCAATTCGGATTCTCGTTCCTCTCTGGACAAAACAAAAATTTCGGAAGGAGAAACCCCAAATCCGTAATCTTCCGCTCCGAGTCTAGGTTGGACTTCCTCCAGAACTTCTTTTCTCCATTTGTCTATAGAAGGATAATCCAAGTCACCAATACATTTGATCTTGTACAGATTACATCTGCTTCTTTCTCCGTGGGTCGCCCAGCGAAGAAGTAGGAATTGTATCTGGACCAAATCCCTTTTGTCCTGGATAGCATGAGAAGCCTGCTCAATCTCCAATTGTAAAAATGCGTCTTCCACCGGTTCTATGGAATTCTCCACATTATCTCTGATCTGTTCCGCTAAATCATTATTAGGTGGATCTGGGAACATCAGGAAAAATCTAAAATCCAGACCGGACCTGAAAAGTGGGAAGGAAACGATCCGCATCACTCCATCCAAATCCGCAGAGTCGAATTTTTTACGGAAGAAGTGATCGTTACGTCTCTCTTCAGTAACGTCTATGATGGAAACATCTCCCACTTCCTTTCCTAAGAATTGATCTCCGTATAAAAAGATCATATTTTGACGACTATAAGGCTGTAAACCGTAGGACACAACAGGCAGGTAAGCGCCCCTTCTTCTATCATAAAAATGAATACTGAAAGATTTCAGATGAAGAGAAGAAAAGATCGTAAGATAATATTTTAACAAAGAAGAAACAGGAGTATCCAAACCTTGGTGGATCTCATCCAAAACTTCTAAAATTTTTCTTTTTTCACGAATAGGTTGTTTGTCCAACCAGTCTCTGAATTTTTCGGAAAGAGGAAGTTCTTCGTTCGGATCCGTTTTACGGATTCCCCACCAAGCCCTTGCCCAAAGAAAAAATCTGGACTTATGTTGAGGAGCAAGACCTCTCGCCGCCTTCAGACCGATTTCAGCAAGTCCGGTTACTCTGAGTGCCTTTGCTAATAGTCCTGAATCCTTAGGACGATCCGAAATTTCTATATTAGGGATTTCGGGAGAAGTCGATTTTACCTTCTCCACCAACCTTGCTAATTCATCCGTGAAGATAGAATCTCTTTTTTTCTGTAGAGCTTCTGGCATTTCCACAACGGAAACAGCGGATGAAGCGGATGCCACTTCTCTTTCAATATGGATCGGCTCCTTCTTCTCTCTTAAAAACTTAGGAGTTAAAAAGGAATCTCCAGGCAAGTCAAAAGGCAAAACATAGAATGTGCCGCTTGCACTAGGCTTAGTTTCCAAAACAGGAGGAATCGTTACAATCTCGGGAACATCCGGCAACTCAGGTAATTTCGCGGCTTCGACCTGTTTGAAATTAGTCTCTTCTATCTTTTTGGAAAGAGTTTGGATCAATGTGGACAGATCCGATTTTGCATACAAAGAAGGAGCCTTACTTTTTCGGACCAGAAGAATGGATGCATCCAACAGAAATAATAGCCCGAAAAAGATTGGAAACAATATTAAGAAAATATTACGTTCGAAAGGAACTAAAAGTAAGATCCCCTGGATAAAGCCTATCTTTTCTTCGGGATAAAACGCGTAATAAGCCCTGTATAATTTATCTCCAAGACGGATCTCCCTGAAGTCATTTCCTCCGTCCTTCATGGACTTCAAAACTTCTTCGGAAATTTTCCTAGGGTCCGTTTTGTCACCGTTTTCTTTCCAATCCTGGAATGTACCTAGTCTAGGCTCAGGGACAAAGTATTCCGTTTTATCGTCCAAAGAAATTTTGAATTTTTCCTTGTCTAAAACAGCAAGCACTGCGACTGACTTTGTGTATAACGGAACAAATAGAACCGGCTCATTCTCAAGAGAAAGAAAACGACTGGTCTTTCCTTCCCAGGCTTGGGACAAAAGATATCTTTCCTTATCTCCCGAAAATTCCAGATTAGGAGTATTTTTTAGATTCGGATCCCATGATAAAAAGTTTTTTACAGGAAGGAATACATTGTTCGCATCCAATTCTTCCGGATCCGATTCTCTAATCTTTTTCTCCAGCTCTAGGATCTCTTTATTAAAGGAAGAAAATACCGATTCCAATCTGGACTTATAAAAAATCCCGGAAGGAAAGTACGGCTCTAAAAGAAGTACTGAAATGGAAAATATGAAAGATAGCGCGAGTATAAGTCTTAATTTAAAGCCGATCATTTTGTCTTTTCCCTAAATTGTCCGAGCAATCTGATCAGCTCGGTTTTCACTTTTAGCACTTCGTCTCTTTCCGAAAATCTGTTCTCCATTCGGATCGTGAATAGTATTCTTGAAGCGAGTATCCCACAAATCAAAGAAATTAAAGAAATCCCAAAAGTGCTTAGGATCAATAATAACTCTTCTGCTCTTGTCTTTCTGGGTTGTGATAAAAAAATTTCGAGATCTTCTGCGATTGTTTTTTCCCAAACAGGACGGAGTAGAATATTCCGGGACTTGGAATTTTTATCCAACAACGCATGTATCATTGCCTTGGATTCTTCAGAGTTCGAAACTTCAGTAGTATCCGGAAGTAATGTGCTGTCAGGATTTAGATTGGTTTCTAGAAGTTCGGAATCTTCTCCCTTCTTCTTATATACCCAATATAAGATCCCATCCGAGAAGTCTCGGGGTAGAAAGGATTTTTTAGAACCACTTACTTCTTGAATGATCCTATCTCCGTCTTCTTTCAAGATCTGAAGATATAGATCTCCGGAAGAATTTCTGTATAATAAAAATCCATCCGTATCTTCTATCCAACCTGCTCTTGGCACCTGCATTCCGAGTAGTCTGAGTCCCTTATGAAATCCTGGTCCCTTTGGATCGGAAGAATACATGGTCCTAAAATTATAATCGTAAATCCGGATCTGCTTTAATTGGATGGATGAACTGAAAAGTTTTCCTAATGCTTCCGCATCCTTGTCAGTTTCAGGTCTAGGAAATTCTCTCATCAAATATTCGAATCTATAACCCAGGTCGTAGTACTTGTTCTGAAATCTTTCTAGGACAGAGTCTAAGAAAGATTCCTTTTTCAGTTTAGGGTACAAACTAAGAATTTGGATTGGAGAGAAGAAAACCGCGTCCTTCCAAGCCCCTGGGAAAAAAGGGATGGAAATCAATACGATACATAGCAGTATCAGAGATAGAATTCGAGATCTTTTGCTATGTTTGCGCGGGTTCACCTTTCTAGTATCGGCGATTCCATCTTAAAGAATCAGTCTAATTCAAAGGGATAATCGATACTTCTCGGACCAATATAATGATATTTTATGTGTTTATAGACGGGATTGGCTTTGGGGAAAACGATCCGGATAAAAATCCGTTTTCCAAATATGCAAAGGGGATTTTTCTACCTTTGGGCGGCAAATCTATCCCGGAAGATTCCCCTTCCCGCATCCGAGATCTTATCTACCTTAAAACTGATGCGAGTATGGGAATCAAAGGACTTCCCCAAAGCGCTACGGGACAGACCTCTCTTTGGACTGGGATCAACGCCTGTCAGGTTCTGAACCGTCATATGAGTGGATTTCCCACATTCACCTTAAAACGTATCATCGCAAAATATTCCATTATCCGCATCTTAGAAGAGAAAGGATTTAAAGCGGATCTATTGAACTGTTATACTCCCGGATTTGCTGAACATATAAAAAAACATCCTAGACATGTATCCGCTTCCACTCTCATTCAAATGGCAGCGGACAAACCTTTAAAGGATATGGATGATTTGAGAGATGGTAAAGGCCTGTATATGGACATCAGCCGGGATTTTCTTAGAAAGTTTGGAAGGGATTTTATAGATAAGGACGATCCAGTTTTGGAGATCCAAGATCCGTACAAGACCGGGAAGGAGATCATTCCCGCTATGAAGGATCACACACTATGTATCTATGAATACTTCATCACTGATAAAGTAGGCCATAAGATGAATTGGGGAGGCGCCGAAAAATGTATCTCCGACTTGGAGAACTTTTTACTCGGAGTTTTGGATGCAATGGATCCGGAACAAGACCAACTTATTCTAACATCCGATCATGGAAACTTGGAAGATCTGACTGTAGATGTCCATACTGTAAACCCTGTGCCAACCATTCTATATGGCAAATATACGGAACAAATGAAGGATAAGATCCACGCTTTGAAAGATATCCCGCATGCAATCTACGATTGTTTAGGGATAGATATCCAGATGTCTGAACAGGAATTTATTCAGACAGCCTCTAATTAAGGTTTCTTAATATTTCCAATCGTCGTCTTGACGGTCGTCGTCGCTTGGTTTTGTCTTTCCGCCGCCTTCTCCGTCCTTGTATCTCAGGTCGTCTTCGATCTGATCCAAGGCTTCTTTCTTCCAGGTAGCCGACTTCTTACCAACCGGACTATCAGGATTTCTATCCGCAGATTCCTGGAAAACCGCGGCAGCTTTCTCATACTTTCCGCCTCTGAAATAGATCGTTCCCTTTCTAAACATAGCTGCTTGGTCCAGGGTTCCGTCTGAATTTTCCAGGATTTTGTTCAGATACTGGATAGCTTGTTCAGATTTTCCTAAAGCGTCGTAACTTTCCGCGATATAATACCAGGCTTGCTCTCTAGCTCTTTCGCTGACACCTATGTCCAAAGCTTTTTTCAAGGTTTCGATCGCAGAGTAATATTCCTTACGTACGTATAATTCTCTTCCCTTCTCCAAGAGTCCGGAACGGAATTCCTTATCTACAGCAACCTTATCAGGATCGAAATACGAGTCAGACTGAACATAGTCTTCATACACATCGTAAGCGGACCAATCCTTGCCCATTCTGCGCAAAGATTTTCCCCATCTGACCCTGGCTTTTACGTTTTCAGGATCTTCTTGTAATGCCAATACATAGTTCTTTCTGGACTGATCGTAATTGCCTTTTTTCATATAATAGTCGGCAATTGCAGATAACGCGTTAGATCTGAGTTTATTATCTCCGGAAGTTCTGAGAACTTCTTCCAAATGACCCTTACCTTCTTCGTCCCTGTTTAATAAAAGAAGAAGGTTCCCAAGTCCGTAAGCAACCCTTGCCTTCTCCTCGCGAGCAAGACCTTCTTTTTGGTTCAGCTCCCTAAAGATACCTAGGGCTCTCATCTTATCCCCGGTTTTGTCCAAAGCGGTTGCCAGATCGTATTGGATTCGGAAAGAAACATCGGAACCCACATCCTTGGAGGATAATTCAGCAAAAATATCCAGAGCTTTTTCGGAAGATTTAGGATTGGAATGTTTTAGAAATTCCTCTCCCTCCCTTACTTTTTCTAAGATCCCTTTATTTGTGGAATCCGTGTCTTGGATCACCGCAGTATAAATCCCGGTAAGAAGACCTGCGCATACGAATAAAAATCCTGTAACTAATATGATGGAACGGTTCATCTTCTTCCTCCGCCGATCCGGGCCAGACATTGTTTGGTCCAGAACTCGGTTCGTTCCGGATTATAGTTCTTCGTATCTTTTTGTACGAAGAACTTTAGGGCTTTATTATATTCACCCTTTTTATAAAAAGACATCCCAAGGAAAAACTTCGCTTTTCCTCTGATATCTATATCGTTGGAACCTGCATAAGGAGCCAATTGTTTTACTGCTTCTCCGTATTCGTTTTTCCAATACGTTGCTCTCAGCACCCGATCGACCTCTTCTTCAGTTGGTTCTTCCTGTTCTACGATCAAAGGTTGTTTTTCGTCATTCTGAACGTTTTGGTTCTGATTATTCTGAGGAGTATTATCTTCTTCTTTTGGCTCGTTTTTATTAGGCTTATCGTTCTCTGCAGTTTGTGTATTGTTTTCGGCCGGACCAGGTGCTCCTCCGATCGCAACATAAGACTGATCCTGAGTTAGAGTGAAATCTTCCAGATCTCCTCGTTTAACTGTAACACCAAAATACATGGTCCCAGAGTATGGTTTCATCTTGACCATAACGTTAGTGTCCGGATGAGAAACTTCTCCGAGTTTTCTAACATTACCACCTAGGAAAGTAGAAACTCCTCCAGACAATGGTTTACCTGCTTGGTAGATTGAGTAGATCGTGTTTTCATCCGCGCGATCAGGAGCTTTCCAATCTAAACGAACTCCTCCCTCAACCACACTAGCATTCAGGTCCTTCACGTGCATTTCATCGTACGCGAATTGAGGATTAGTAACTACTGAATCATCTTCTTTAGGAGGTTTTCTCTTGTCCTGATCGTAAACATAAAACTGACGAATGAAGGATTGGTTCTGAACCAAAGGTAAAACTTCTTTCAAACCTTGTTTTACTGAAACGCCGTAATAAAGAGTTTGTGACTTAGTCAGATCTTGATCCAAGAAAGTATTCTCGGGATGAGAAACTTCCGCCAACTTCTCCGCTTTTCTCATCAATGTCATACTAGACATTGGCTCCGCGGATTTATAGATCGTGTAGATAGTCTCCCCTGGAATTCCTTTCGGATAAGGTTCCCAAGAAACACGGAGGAACTGACCTTCTCTTTTTACAGTGATATCAGTTACTCTAGCGTTATCCGAAAGATACTTTTGCTCTTCAGGAGGAGATTGATTTGTATTCGTAGAAGGCGGATAATTATTCTGAGTATTGCTCGGAGGATAATTTGTCTGAGGTTGTGGATTATTCTCTATCACGATCGGGATGGTTGTGTAGTTACGATTTGCAACTAACCTTGCATCCTTCTTCCTTACATGATGAGCTAACACAACTGCGTAATAATAAGTTCCTGGTTTCAGATTATAATCGTAGATCTGATTCACACCGTTAGCTACACCACTCGGAAATTTTCCCAAAGAGTCGGAGATATAACATTTCTCAGGACTATCGATGATAGAAGAAGATCGGGCCACGATGATCTCGCCCGTTTCTCTAGGAGGTTCCCAAGTAATACGAACGGACCTACCGTCTTTTAAGACTTCCACATTGATGGAATTGGCGACACTTGCATTCTCATTGTCCAGACGAAAGTCCTGGGCATAGATAGATTGTCCCAATGCCAAAAGGAAGAATATAGATAGGATCCTGAGTCGAATTTTCATCTGGAAATAAGCTTCCGAATTAGATTATCGGTTGCTACAATGCAAATTTTTACTTCGGTTTTTAGGAGAATGTGGGGAAAATAATATAAAATGCAAAAGATGCAAAAACTTGGCCTTTCGGTTTGGTCTTGACTAATGAAAGCATTCATACGACATAATACGACTTCCGGCAATTAAATGATCGATATAGAATATTATTACGACCCAGAATATCAGAATTTTCTCCTCTCTAGTAAGAGACGTGAGCTTACCCCTCCGGAAATCGTTTTGAAACATTTTTCGCTCAAGGATGTGCAGAATATCGTGGATTTCGGGATGGGCCTGGGTTTCTGGACGGAAACTCTTCTTAAATCCATCCACAAAGAAGGCTGGGTCTGGGGAGCAGAATGTAACCAAGACTTTCTAGACGAAGTTTTACATTGGAAGAACCGAGAAAATATCCAAAGATTTACTCCTTTTTATATGGAGAAGGCGGATCGCCCCTTATTGCCGGAATGGATCCCTGTCCCTGAAGTCATCTTTGCTTCTTTAGTACTTTCTACTTTCGCAGACCCGGGCCAAGCAATGGACGGATTAGTTCGTTCCATGAAGAAGGGCGGCAAATTGATCGTTCTCGACTGGGTCAAAAACGAATATCCAATCGGACCGAAGATCAATGATAAGATCTCTTTAGATAAAATGAAATTTTTAGCAGAACAATATAAATTAGAGATCATTAAAACTGTTCGGATCAGCGAAAACGTGTACGGTTTGGAGATCCAATCCGGTCCTGAATTCGAATACGGTTATTACGATCTTAGAGAAGAAGAAATGTATTCGGAAGAATTGATCCGTTCTTAAAGGTTTACAACCTGGTCTCAAGATTATTTAGAAAATTCTAAAATAACCGATCAACCGATCGCGGCAAGTATCCTAGCGGAAACCTTACCTTCTTTATCGGCGACATCGAGGATATATTCTCCGATCTCTAAGGTCAAAAATTGTCCTGGGCTTAAACTTTTCAGATCGCTTTCAGGGATCACCGCTTTTAGATAATTATCGGTAACAGCAATTCCGCCTCTTTCCAAAACAGCCTCTCTCTTTTTAGAGAACTGGCTTTCTGCGTATTTGCGATGCAGCCTCTGAGAAAGATCCATAAGAGAATGAACTCTTTCCTTTTTAGTTTCTTTGGAAACAGTTTCCGGGAATTGCTCTGCGGAAGTATTTTTACGAACGGAGAATGGAAACGCGTGTATTTTAGAAAAACCTAATTCTTCCAGGATAGAAGTAGAATCCTGAAAATCCTCTTCTGTTTCTCCAGGAAAACCTACGATCACATCGGTTCCTAAGAATAGATCCGGGACTTTGGACTTAGCAAGTTCTATCCTTTTACGGAAAGTTTCAGGAGTATAACTGCGTTTCATCCTTTTCAAGATCTCTTTACTTCCGCTTTGTAAAGGAACATGTAAAAATGGAGTGAATCTAGGATGGGTAAGAAGTTCCGCAAGCTCCACACCAACATCCGGCGGTTCGATGGAAGAAAGTCTAAGTCTGGAATATTCTAATTTATTTAAGATTGCCTCGAGCATTTTAGGAAACGCCTTTCTGCCTTCTGCATCTCTATACCAGCCAAGGTTTACACCAGTAAGTATGATCTCTCCCACTCCGTTATCTTGTAAGAAGGAAACCTGATCCAGTACATCCTTCCAATTTCGGGAGACACCCTTACCTCTTGCTTGGGGGATTTTGCAATAAGAACATTGGCGATCACATCCGTCTTGGATCTTTAGATAAGCTCTGGTATGTCCGTTCGGAAGAACGTCCGAATAGGCGAATCGATCCGAAACAATCTGGATATGAGAAGAATCCGCTCCTTCTTTTTCTAAGATCATCCTAGGTAGATCGGATTTGTTTTCGTTACCGATCACACCTGCGATCCCGGGAATGGATTCTATCGATTCTTTGTCTGTTTGTGCGTAACAGCCCGTTACCCAAACCTGAGCGCCTGGATATCTTTTGATTGCGTTACGAATAATATTACGATTTCTTGAATCTGCTTTATTAGTGACGGTACATGTATTGACGACCACCACATCGGGAACATCTTCTGCAGTAGCTACGGAATATCCGTGTTTACTCAAAGAAGAGAATAAACCGTCAGACTCAAAAAAATTGAGCCTGCAACCTAAGGTATGGAATAATACCTTTTTTTCAGCCGGCGGAAAGGGCATTGATCCTTGCCTCTATTCTTCTAATATTGCCTTTTATTTTTTCGTCGTCAGGTTTTAACTTAAGGGCGGATTCCAATTGTTCTTTAGCATTTCTTAATTGTTCGAGGGCCTTTTTGATATTCCCTCTCTTTGCTTCTTGGTTTCCCGCTTTTTCGTAAACTAAGCCAAGATTGTTCAACACGTTTGGATTATTCGGAACTAAAGACTGAGCCCATTTCAAACTGACTTCTGCTTTTTCCGCACTTCCTAAGTAAAAATAAACCTGAGCTTCTAAAACGAGCGGGCGATAATCGCCACCGTCTTCTGCCTTTAGTTTCTCGATAATATATAAAGCTTCTCTGGCTTTATTATTATATAACAAAGCAGTCGCATATAATAGTCTTACTTCTCTATTTTTAGGGTTAGATTGGTAAGAATTATAAATGATCTCTAATGCGTCGGAATTCTTACCTGCTTGGATCAAATATCTGGCAAAATCCACGCTAACAGCAGGATCTCCAGGTTTTAATTTTAATGCTTCGGACCAATGAGTGGCTGCGGATTTATTTCTTCCCGCATTATAATGACAGAAGGCCGCCAGGTAGTGAGTATCGTAGGATCTTTTTCCTTGTTCGTGAAGTACACGAATGATCTCTAAAGCTTTTTCAGAATTTCCTTTTTGGAATTCCGCCAATGCTGTTTGGTAATCCGGCTCGCTCTGAGCAAAGCTATTCCCCGCAGAAAAAACAAATAGTATCAGTGTAAGTAGGAGTATTTTTCCTTTGTGCATCTTTTAGTCACTTTTTATGGGCGGGAAAGATTTTAGGTGGGGACCCCCATTGATTTTGTATTTAGACAATCAATTAAGGAATAAAATGGCTCCACCGGGTCGATGAAAACGATTATACTCGGATACCGTATGGAAAGGAAATGTTCTATTCTTTCCTCAGATACGATCTGAAAGTCCCCGGTTTCCAAAACAGGTAAACCGTCCAAGTTTCTGTATATCTCGTATTCCTCTTGATCGAGGAAATCCGCCAACAGCATATAACCGGATCCGAAGTAGACCCCGCCTTGGAAGTAGTATTTGTAGAGGACACGTACCTCGGGAAGAAATAAATCAGGCTGAAAAACACATAGGGAAATTTTTTCGATCCCAGCGACGGTTCTGATCTTACGTAAATGGAACCATACTTTGCGGACCAAAAGGTAAAGGAGCACAAATATAACGGGAATCAGGTACGGCATACACCCTCTCCAATGAAGTCTCCCTTTTTAGATCAAAAGCCCCCCTTTCGTCTCCGAAGGAGGGCAAAGATCTTTTACACTAGCGCAGGTTCTTCGGAACGCTCCGGATTGTTCGGAGAATTTCCTCCGTCGGAACCTTGATCCGCAGGTTTATAATCGGTCCAAGCTTCTTCCAAGAAGTCCAGTTTACCTTCTTTGAAGGAAACCGTGATCTTAGTAGGCTCTTTATAAGCGCCTTTCAAGGTTTGGACTGCCATATAATCTTCTAACTCACGTTGGAACACTCTGCGTAATGGACGTGCACCGAACTTCTCGTCGTAGCCTATATCCATGAAGTGATCCTTCGCTTCTTGAGTTAGGTCTATCCTGATCTTCTTATCCAATAATCTCTTATTGGTGTCTTTGATCATGATATCCATAATCGCCATAAGCTCTTCTTTTCTGAGAGGTTTGAAGTAAACAACTTCGTCCACACGGTTCAAGAACTCTGGGTTGAAATGTTTTTTCAACTGCTCTCTAGCTTGGTCGGACTTATATTTGTCCTCTTCTCCGGAACGGTCCTCGAATCCGAGTCTTACACTGCTCGAAATTTCTTTGGCGCCGATATTCGAAGTCATGATGATGATCGCGTCCCTGAAGTTTACCTTACGTCCTTTGGTGTCCGTCAGGTTCCCTTCTTCCATTACTTGGAGAAGAACGTTGAAAATATCATGGTGAGCTTTTTCGATCTCATCCAATAGAATGATAGAATACGGTTTTTTACGTACAAACTCAGTTAATTGTCCGCCATCATCGTAACCAACATAACCAGGAGGAGCTCCGATCAATCTACTGACCGCATGTGGTTCCATATACTCGGACATATCCACACGTAACATTGCATCTTGGTCTCCGAATAAGAACTCAGCCAAAGCTTTCGCAAGCTCGGTTTTACCCACACCTGTAGGTCCGAGGAAGATAAAGGATCCAGTAGGTCTACGCTCTGCTTTAAATCCAGTCCTTGCCCTGCGAACGGATTTTGCGATTTTTTCGATCGCTTCGTCCTGGCCGACAACTCTTAGTTTAAGTTCCTCTTCCAAACGAAGAAGTCTCGCGGACTCGTTCTCTTCCATTCTTTGTAACGGAATTCCGGTCCATTGAGAAACCACGGAAAGAATATCGTCTTCATCGATAGAAACTGCGAAATCATCCAGTTTCTCCTGCCAAGATCTGATCTTTTCTTCCAGAACTTGTTTCTTACGATTTACTTCGTCGCGAACTCCAGCAGCTTTTTCATACTCTTGGGAACGAACTAGATCTTCTTTCTTTTGAGAGAGTGTTTTGATCTCTTCTTCCAAGTCTTTCACTGCTTGAGGACGAGCACAGTTCGCAAGTCTTGCTTTTGCACCCGCTTCGTCGATGATATCGATCGCTTTGTCTGGTAGATATCTATCATTGATATATCTATGAGATAATCTAACTGCTTGATCCAAAGCTCTTTCTGAATAACGCACCTTATGGTGAGCTTCGTATGCTTTTTTCAATCCGGTAAGGATTTGAATAGCATCGTCTACAGAAGGTTCTGCAACTTTTACGACTTGGAACCTTCTTTCCAATGCGGAATCACGCTCGATATACTTGCGGTATTCAGTGCTTGTAGTAGCGCCGATACATTGCAGTTCCCCTCTTGCAAGTGCAGGTTTCAGGATATTTGCGGCGTCTACCGCTCCTTCTGCTGCTCCTGCTCCGATCAGAGTATGCAACTCGTCGATAAATATGATGATATTATTAGAAGAAGAAATTTCTTTCATGATCTTCTTTAATCTTTCTTCGAATTCTCCGCGATACTTGGTTCCTGCGATCAAGCTTGCTAGATCCAGGGAAAGTACACGTTTTTCGAAAAGAAGATCCGGAACATTCTTCTCTACGATCGCAAGTGCGAGTCCTTCTACGATTGCAGTTTTACCAACTCCGGATTCTCCAACCAATACTGGGTTGTTCTTGGTTTTACGAGAAAGGATTTGGATCACTCTCTGGATCTCGTTCGCTCTTCCTACAACTGGATCCAGTTTTTTATCTCTGGCTAGTTGAGTAAGATCTCTTGCAAACTCGTCCAAGATCGGAGTTTTAGTTTTTTCAGCACGTGGAGTTCCTGGCTGAGCAGTAGGCTGACTGGAAACTCCAACTGTGCTTGTAGGAGGAGCGCCCAATAGACGTAAGATCTCTCCTTTGATCACATTATAATTCACGCTAAAGGAGTATAACGCTCCACCAGCGATATTATTATTATCTCGCAATAATGCTAGAAGAATATGCTCTGTTCCAACATAGTTGTGTTTGAGACGTTTGGCTTCTTCCTTAGAGAGTTCGATAATTTTTTGGTATCGATCCTGTCCTTGGGCCATGTCCATCAACAATGTGCCGGAGTTCTCCCTGGTCCTGCGCTCTACTTCTTTACGAAGTTCGTTCAGGTTGATGTTCAGGTTATTCAGTATTTTTATCGCGACCGAATCTTCTTCCTTTAACAATCCTAATAAGATATGTTCAGGGCCTATAAATTCGCTACCAAGACGTTTTGCTTCGTCCTGCGCGATCTCGTTGATTACTCGTTTTGCTCTTTTAGTAAATTCCAACATAATTGCACGCCCTTCCTGATGGGTTCTGTAGGTTAGACTGTATTCGCATCCAATTTCCAACTGGGAGCCGGAATCTCCCTTAAAGAATATATCGGACTAGTTAACCAAAAAGGATTACGGGTCAAATGAGGCTTTTGTCCCTTCTTTTCCGCTTATTACCAGTAAGGCTAAATACGAAACCAAATTGAAAAAGGAATTTTTTCGATTTGGACCGAAATTTTTTCGGAAAAATACCAATCTGCCCTTCAATTCTTCCCGATAGAAGCCCCAGTCAGTAGGCAGCCTGAAATCCCTTAACTCTCCCGAGTCCGCAAGTCTTGCCGGAATGGAAACAGAAAGTTTGTCCCCAAAACCGGAATTGGTAGGACAGGAATTGATGAATCCGATCCCTTTTTGAAAATCAAACTTATCTTCCGCCTCGAATTTCGTTAAAAAATCAGATTTTAGGACAGAGTTTAACTCAAGTAGGGAATCAGTCACATATTCCCAACGAATATGATCCTCGTCTCCCATTACTAATGTCCCTGAATTCCAGGGAATTCTTTGTTTTAATTCCGAGATCGGTTGTTTTTTTCCGAAGTTTGGATCTTTAACTTGGGAATCATTCTCGCCTATGAACGAATTTAGGAATTGGTCCGTTTTTTCGGTACGTTTGGTATATGTAGAATGTTTCGGATTTCTAGCAATACGGAATCTATATGTGAAAGGCAAACGATTCGAATCTATATAGGACAGGCCTTCTTCCCAATTTGTTTTTCTGAATTTTTCCCAAATGGTAATCGCTGGGAAATGAGAAGGTGGTTCCCAATCGGAAGGGGCCTGGATTGGAATAAACTTGGTATATTCTTCTCCCAAAAATTGGATACAATGAGCGCATCCGATCTTTCCCCGATTTTTCCAGTCGAGAAGGGATAAGCCGCAATAAATACAGCCATCCATAAATGTTTATACCGTCTGTGGGACCGAAGCTGGTTTGAGTTTCCCTTGGAAGATCTGGTTTCTTTTATGTGCGAGTGCCGCCAGTTCCATATCGTGAGTCACCAGTATTAAGCTGAATCTAAGATCCTTTTGTAGTTCTTGGATCAGGCCCATTAGATTTCTGGAATTCTCTCTGTCCAAGTTTCCAGTAGGTTCGTCTGCAAGTATGAGTTTTTTTCCTGCGACAAGCGCTCTTGCCACTCCTACTCTTGCACTTTCTCCACCTGATAATTGAGAAGGATGACTATGGATCCTTTCTTTCAATCCCACTTTTTCCAACATGGAGATTGCTTCCTTCTCCGCTTTAGAAGTAGAATAACCTTTGATCAAAAGTGGAATACTCACATTCTCCAATGCGGAGAAGTCGGGAAGAAGAAGATGATGTTGAAAGATGAATGCGATCTTTTCGGCGCGGAAACTTTCCTTTCCTCTTTCGTCCATATCGCTTAGATTGGTGCCGCAGACTTCGACCTCTCCGGAATCGAAACTATCCATGGCGCCAAGTATATTCAGAAGAGTGGATTTTCCGATCCCGGATTTTCCTTCGATGGAGAAGATCTCGCCTTCTTCCACGTCCATGTCCAATCCATCCAATACGGAAAATTCCTTTTCCAGGATATGATATTTTTTAACCAGATTTCGGATCTTAATAATGCTCACGTTAGTCGTTCCTTATCGTGTCGACAGGGTTCAAGCTTGCCGCCCATCTCGCGGGGAAGTATCCTGCAATTCCGGAAAGTATCGTGGCCGCAGTGGTAACCATAAAAATAAAAGGTATGTTAATATCGACAGGCAGTTTATCGAAATAATAGATACGTTTAGGAACTAGCTCCACAGGAGTCCAGTCGGAACCTGTGAAAGAAAGCCCTACCATATTGATGATCTCTTCGATATAACCAATAATGCTATCGAGAGAATTCGCTAAGAATATTCCACCAACTCCCCCAGTCAAAGAAGCTAAAATTCCCACAAGCATCGCATTCAATGTAAAGATCAGCAGAATATCCGAAGCAGGAAGTCCAAGGGCTTTAAGCACTCCAATGGACTTACGTTTTGCACGCACTAAAGAATATACGGATGCGACCATCCCGAGTGCTGCCAAGATAATAAATAAGAAAACGATTATGGAGATGATCGTCTTTTCCAACTGCAGGGCTGCTAATAAATTTTCCTGCTCTTCTGCGATCGTTCTCACAGATAAAGAAGAAGCTGCATCTATTTCCTGCTCGAATTCTAAACTATTAAAAAGTTTGTACAACTTCCGTTTGCTGATCGCAAGATCGTCCAGAGACTTTGCTTTGATCGTGATCTGATTTACAGAATCTTTCATTTTGAAAAATTTCTGGGCCACCGGCAATGCCATATAAACGAAACTGGAATCGAACTTGTAGTTCCCTGTTTTAAAAAATCCGGATACTCTGAAATTCTGAACGCTTACTTCTACACCTTTTCCGAGAGAGAACCTTCCCCCTGGAACCGCTAAAGTAAGTTGTTTGCCCAAACTGAAATTGTATAGATCCTCCATTTCTTTTCCAAGGATGATATAGTTCTCTCGGTTTAAATGGCCAAGTTCTTCCCTATCGTAGTGAACCACTCTGGGAAAGTTATGAAGTTTGTTCTCGATCAACGCATCTACGCTTGGGACAGCGACTGCCTTGATGAGAACCGGATAAAATACGTTATATCTCTGTATGAGTCCATGACTTTGGATCCCACCTTCAACAGAAATGATCCTGTCTTTGAGGTCAGGATCATTTTGTATGTATTTGATGATCTTTTGGTAATCTCGGATCTCTCCGCCATTGGAACTACTTTCAATTGTAATATGTTCTCCGCCTTGCCACAGAGATTCCTTAAGTTGCCTTTGGAATCCGTTGAAGATGGAAAGAACTACGATGAGCAGGGCGACTCCGACAGCCATCACGATAAACGAAATCCTGGACTTGATCGAAAGCAATCCTGTGACTCTGGATCCTCGAATATAGCGGGAAGTAAGAAGTAGGATTAGGGGGGATCTATGAAAGAAGAAATGCATCAGTTGGGCGGTTGAAATTAAACATATCCGCAAATTTCCTTAGTTTGACAATTATAAGATTCCGATGCAGGATGTCAAAAAAAAGTCGATACCGATTTGGCCTCATAGTAGGATCGGTCTTTCATTCGAAATTATATGCCATCCGAACAAGTATACTCCTTATTATTCCAGTCTAGGGACGCGGCTTCCTCTCTTTACATCTTATTTGGGGGAATCGTTGATCCGGTTTCCAGCCGGGTCGATAGATTCGATGTAGTTGCTGTGGGAAACGGCGAGTTGATCAATATTCCGTTATCCGGAACTACCTTCAAAGATATCACCAATCTGTGCCAAAAGATCAAATACGAAGGTAAACAACTTAAAAACCTCACTAATAAACTTCAGGAATTATTCCAAACTAGCGGACGCTCCGACGATTTTATGGAGCAGCTCATTCATTATATCAATAAACGTGAAGACGAAAAGATAAGATATCTGATCAATCAGATCCAAAACCAAGCTATGGGAAATTCCAAACCGGATATCAGTCTTTGGTATTCTCTAATCGATCGCGACAAGATTGATGAGGCAGGTTCAGGAAAATCTTCCATTGAAACTTTGGATTCCGAAGAAACCCAAGAAGGATCCCCACAGGAAGAGCTTCCTACGATTCCTGTTGGAGTTCCGACTGGGATAGATGCTTCCATTCCGCCTACTGCTGCAAGAGTTCAGTTCAAATTTATTCTTTCTCCCGTTTCCGGAATTCCGGTAAACCAACTCAAACCTGGAGACCAGATCGTAGTCCAACTTATAGGAAACGATCCTACTACTTTGGGAATCATAGATTCTATGAAACTCAAAACCGAAGACGGAAGTATAAAACCGATTCCTGCCACGGTTGTTGCCACAGAGAACAAAGGTGTAGAGAACGAAACCATTGTTAAAATTGGAAACGATGTCTTCGGTAAAATTTACGAAGAAGAGAATTCCATCAAGGTCCGACTTTATACTGGAGAAAAACCGATCTCTTCTAAATCCGGTCCAAGCACTTCTGCGGCGTCCAACGCTTCCTTAGAAGCGGGAGAATCCAGTCTACTTCTGACTGTATTGATCGCATTGGGAGTCGTGGGGATCGGAATGATCGCAATTTTTGTATTCCTACTTTAAGTCAGGTCTTTCCTATGCAACTTTTTGGATGGAGAGAATCCAGCTTAGTAAAATCATAGCCCTATCGACGGATTACGATATGAAATCTCGCATTAAATTGACCATTACTTATATTATTCCTTTCGTACTTCTGCTGGTCAGCGGATTTCAACTTTTCCTCCAACCTACATTTCTGAATACAAACGACACAGCTACAATGGAAGCATTGTTGGATGGGACTGCGAGAGAGCCTATCTCCGGATTTTATTTCCAAGGTGGAGCGATCTCTCAAATGCTTCTAACTGAAAAGATCATAAAAGAGATAGAAGATCCAAACCTTCCGGCTGATTCCCAACCGGATGAGATCAAAAATAGATTAGGTAGAGTTCTGCTCGGACAAAAAATGCAGATCTTCTTTTATCTGTTCTTAGCTATCCTTTCTTTGACTTCTTTTCTTTCTCTTTATTTCAGAGCATTCTTTTACACATTCTTAAATAGGGTCCTGTACTTTTTCGGTTTTATTCACGGACTTTTTAGTATGCCGAATATCGCTTTAGCCGGGGCAAGTTCTGGAAGAACGGAAGATCTTTTTTGGGTGATACCTTCTCTATTCTTAGCATTCGCCTGGATTATAGGTATGGTTTATCTGATGTTTACCATCGGAAAACTTTTCTCGAAAGAAGATTCGGATCGTTTTCATTCTCTTAAAAATCTGAGAGAAGATGAATCTGAATTTAGATCCGAAAGTAGCTGGAACTATTCTTTTGCAACTGCACTTCTCCATTTTTTAGGGATTGTGGCATTGGGGACCTTGATCGGAAATATAGTTTATATTCCTCTATTCGTTATCCAGAAAAATTATTCTGAACCTTTCGGGATTTTGATCGCAGGCGCGGTTATCGCTGTTTCCGCATTTTATATTCGGAATTATCTCAAATTCGGAAAAAGTCCTGAGTTAAGCACTTACCAAAATTTGGCTTTGGGCATCAGCTATTTACAGGTTAGATTTATCAGGATCTCTTTGATGATACTTTTAGTCCTGATTTTGGTGGTTGTATTTATCCTTTTCTTATTCATTCTGCTTACGATCAATTTCGGAATATTAGAATCCCTGTTTCCATCCATCGATAGTAGACAAAATCTCTAAAGCGTTCTTTCCCAACCAATAACAAAGAACAATATGAGAAAAAGCTAAAACAGAATAACTCAATCTGTCTAGCACTCTTCTAAATGCGATAAATATCCCCAAATGGGTTACAATCAGGGAAAGTATAAAACCTTCTCCTGCATAATGGTTCAGAGTGAGATAAACGCTTAAATAAATCGTAATGATAAAGAATCCCCAGGCTGCAAACTTCTCGAGTTTGAGATTTCTGGGGTCCATTTATATTATCCGCAGTGAGATTCTTTTTTCTGAACTTCGCAAAGAACTTTCCCTGCAGGGGAAAAGATAGTCCTGGATAAGAAATTACCACTCTCATCGAAAACTTCTACAGACTCGGTTTGTCTGTTCGGGAAATAATAGAACCAGGTGCGGATCTTTCTTCCTTTGGAATAATAACCTGAATATTCCAATTCTCCGTCTTTGAAGTATTTCTGCCAAAAATCGGATTTTTGTCCGTTCTTATAATTGCCTTTTACTTCCAGAGTTCCTTGAGGATAATATCTCTCATACGGACCTTCTTCGTTTCCTTCATCCCCATTAATTTGGGCGAATTCGTCTTTGATCTGGCTTCCGAAGCTTTGTTTGATATAAGGTTTGCCGTCCGCAAAATACCAAACCCAGTCACCAATCTTGGAACCGTGCTCGTATTTTCCTTGGGAAGAGATACCTTCTTCGGATCTGAGATAGGATTTACATAGTCCGTGATAGAGTTTATTCTCATCCAATGGGCATTCAAAATACAACTTTCCATTATCGTAATATATTCTGGCGAGTCCGGGCTCGTTCAGGATATAAGCGTTCATGTTTTTGTCGTACTTTGCACCTGCAGGAAGGCCATGAGGTTTTTCCGCGGATTCGCAAAAAAACGCAAAGGAGCAAACGAAGAATATTATAAATTTTGAAAATTTCATCTAGTCGATGGTGAATTTTTTGGTCACGAGAATTTCTCCATTCTCGTCCTTGATCTCTGCTTCGTAAGCGCCTTCGTCGTCGAAGAAAGAATCGTCATAGTAGGTTTGGAATTTATCGAATCTGCGTTTGAATTCTTTTTCTTGAACGCTGATCTCTTCCTTGGTTTCGTCCACCTTGTAGATCGTAAGTCTGATCTTATCAGGAGAAAACCAACCACCTCTTTTATAATAAATGAAAAAGTCTTGTCCGTGAGTGAAATGATATTCTTTTTCAGAACCCATTCCGGAAACCTTATCCGGAGTCATTTTATCTACGTCCATATAGATCTCGTGTTTAGAAGGCCAAAGCCACCAAACAAAGATCAATACCAAGAAGACACCGAGAATGCGGATCCATTTTTTATTTCCGTTAGAATCGCGGAGTCCCGTTTGTGTGTATTCTTCTATCCTCATACCGTTGTTTAGCTTGAAAATGGGCTCTTTTTTGGGCAATTGTTTTTCCCGGCTTTCGGGCGATTCAGAAGGAGCAGAATCGGTCTCCGACTTGGAACTTTGTTCAGGAACAGCTGGCTTGTCCGGGGTTTTTGGATCCGGTTTTTCTTCCGGGGAAACTTCTCCCCCTAATGTTTTTTTGACGGCTGCTCCTGCCGCTTTTTTTAATAAATCCTTCTTACCCGCCAAAAGAGTAGACCTCGTCTGTGAATTGTTGGTAGGCCTTGGTCGTTTTGTTTTTTGGCTGGTACTCGTACAAAGACTGGTTCAATAAATGCGCTTCTTCGACAGCTACGGAAGGAGGAATTTTAGATTCGAATAAACGAAGATGTTCTTCAATCATAGGAACGACCGTTTGAGACATCGTGGTCCTCTGTTGGAATAAGGTCAATAATGCTCCTAAAATTTTCAGTCCCGGGTTAAACCTTTTTACTGTATGATTTTTGGCTTCTAAGATCGCTTCTATCCCATCCAAAGAAAATTTTGAGATCTGCAATGGAACAATTAGTCCGGTCGCTGCAACAAAAGCATTCATAGTAATTAAAGAAAGACTAGGCGGACAATCGATCACTACCCAATCAAACTCATTCTGAACCGTTTCCAAAGCTTCCTTTAGAACAAAAAAGCCGTCCATTTTTCCGGAAAGCAGAACATCTATCTGAGAAAGTTTAGAAGACGCCGGCAGCAAACTCAAACCTGGAATCCTGGTCGGGGTGATCAGTTCGCGAATTGGGACCTTCTCGCTAAAAAGCAAAAAAGAGTCCTTACCATTCTTGGAAGAAGATTCCGGGAACACGGAACTCGCGTTGTTCTGGGCATCCAGGTCGATGAGTAAAACCCTTTCTCCCTTTCTGGCAAGACCCACGGCAAGATGGACGGACGTGGTGGTTTTTCCCACTCCCCCTTTTTGATTGGCTATACAAAGAGTTTGTTTCATTCAAAAATCCGTTGCCGGTACTGGTCCTCTTGGAAGAATAACTCCATAGGCCTCTAAAATTTCAAGGATAAGGAAAAATTTCCGGATCTTTCGGAAACTGAGGCAAGGGAGCTCTAATGGAATACGAAGTAATCATCGGTTTGGAAGTACACGCTCAATTAAACACGGATTCCAAAGTTTTCTCCGATAGTCCTTCTAAATTCGGAGCAGCTCCTAATTCTCAGGTTTCCTCAGTTTGTTTGGGACTTCCAGGCTCTTTACCTGTCTTAAACGAAGAAGCTTTGACCAAGGCAATCATGGCGGGCTTGGCATTCGGTTCCAATATCACTCTTCATACTAAGTTCGATAGAAAAAATTATTTTTATCCGGATCTTCCCAAAGGGTACCAAATTTCGCAATTCGACAGACCTATCTGCGAAGGTGGTAAGATCACTTTTACCGTTAAGGGAGAAGACCAACCTAGATCCGTAAATCTCACACGCATTCATATAGAAGAAGATGCCGGAAAATTAATACACTCCGCTGATCCTAAAATCCCTCAGTCTTATGTGGACTTGAATCGTGCAGGAACTCCTTTGATTGAGATCGTTTCAGAACCGGAAATGCGTTCTTCCGACGAGGCATATTATTATCTTTTAGCTCTTAAATCAGTTCTTAGATATATTAGAGTTTCTGATTGTAATATGGAAGAAGGTTCTCTCCGCTGCGACGCAAACGTTTCCATTCGCCCGAAAGGTTCGGACAAATTCGGAACAAGAGTAGAGATCAAAAACCTGAACTCATTCAAAGCAGTCAAAGCAGCTATCGATTATGAAGTAGAATGGCAAAGAGATATGTATTCTCAGGGAAAAACCTTTCCTCAACAAACCAAACTTTGGGACTCTGCTTCTAACGTGACTCTCACAATGAGAACCAAAGAGATGAGCCATGACTATAGATATTTTCCTGATCCGGACCTTCCTCCAGTCATTCTTACCAAAGAAACAGTCGAAGATATCCGCAAATCTCTTCCGGAACTGCCTGATGCAAGAAGAGACAGATTCGTAGAAAAGTTAGGACTTCCTAAATACGATGCAGACGTCCTAACTGCGGAAAGAGAGATCGCCGACTATTACGAAAGCGCACTCAAAGTTTCCGGAGACCCAAAAAAAACCTCTAACTGGGTCAAAGATGAAGTATTAGGAATTGTTAATAAAGAAAGCATTACGATCTCCGAATTCAAAGTTGGTCCCGAAAGAATAGGCGGTTTAGTAAAACTTATCGCCGACGGAAAAATTTCCGGTAAGATCGGCAAAACCGTCTTCGAAGAAATGCTCGGAACGGACAAAGATCCGGAAACGATCGTAACAGAAAAAAATCTGATCGTAGTTCGAGACGATAAAGAGATCGAAAGGATCGTAGACGAAGCAATCGCTGCAAACGAAGACGCTGTCCAAAAATACAAATCAGGTAAGGACAGAGCATTAGGAGCGATCGTAGGTTACGTAATGAAAGTCTCCAAAGGAAAAGCGGATCCGAATCTAGTGAACCAGATGTTACTGGATAAATTAGGTCCTTTGCCTCCTAAGGGTTGATCTATAGATATTTAGATCACCTTTGCTAAAATTCGGATCTTAGGTTAGAGATTTCTTTTTACCTGAATTTTGCCTTTGGTCCGATTCAATTTGCCCGTCGACCATATTGATCCTTCGATCGGCTAAAGCCGCATATTCCGGATCATGAGTCACATAGAGGATGGTTGTGCCGTTCTCTTTATTCCTTTTTTTAAAGATCTCCATCGTTTTGTCGCCGTTTGCAGTATCTAAATTTCCTGTAGGTTCGTCGGCAAATATCAGTCCAGGATCCATGATGAGTGCCCTTGCGATTGCAGCCCTCTGCTGTTCTCCTCCAGACATTTGCGAAGGATATTTATCTTTGCAATGTTCCAATCCAAAATCCTTCAGTAGGCTTCTGGCGTAATCGCGCTTCTTTCCTTCTTCTCCTATCTTTCTTGCAGGCATCAATATATTCTCGATCGCACTCAACTCGGGAAGCAAATAATGGAACTGAAAAACGAAACCGATATTTCTGTTCCGAAAACGATGAGTTTCTTTACTTTCCATTTGGAAAAGATCTTTGCCTTCTAAATACACTTTACCTGAGCTTGGAATATCTAAACCGCTTAACATGTAAAGCAAGGTGGACTTTCCGGAACCTGATCGACCGGTTAGAGAAACGAATTCTCCTTTTCCCATGGTAAGGCTTACATCACGTATTGCTAAAGTAGCGGGTTCTCCGAAGGATTTTACCAGAGAATCGCAGCGAAGTATTATATTTGGATCATATTTCATGCGCTGCCTCGAATGATCTCTACCGGAGATAATTTGGATGCCGACCTAGCTGGAATATATGCAGCTATACCGCTTGTTATCACTGATAGACAAAAAGCTTGAATATAGATCCCGTAGTCCCAAGAGATCTTCATCACGTTCGTCATCATCGGACCTTTCGTACTTTTGCCTCCAATTGGATAACCATCAAGCCAATAGCAAGCAACTGCTCCGACCAGAAGTCCCAAAAGAGCACCCAGTAATCCCAATAAGAGTCCTTGGATAATGAAAAGTCGGATTGTATCATTCTCGTCGAACCCGAGAGATCTTAGGATCGCTATCTCTTTTTTCTTATGGTTCACGACCATATTTAATACATTATAAATTCCGAATGCAACTACCAGGATAATCGTAAATGTAGTAGTGTTCCTTACTATGTTTTGGGTCTTAAATACCGAAAGGATACTCTCATATGCTTGGTCCCAACTTTGCACCTTATCTCTAGTCAAGAAAGACCATTCCGTTGCAACATCCGCAGCCATAGAAACGTCCTTTAATCGGACTACAATCTCCGAAATAATACCGTTTGCCTGAGTAAGTCTTTGTACAGTGCGGATAGACGCATAAACAGAACTCTCGTCTATCATACGATTTCCTATCCGAATCACTCCTTCTACTTTTACGTTTGAAATTTTTCCGTTTGTCGAAACTACTTGGATGATATCTCCCGCTTCCGCGCCCAAACGTTCTATAAGACCTGCACCTGCAAAAATAACATCTCCTCCTCTATCCAGATCCTTCAGATTCCCCTCTTCGACGTAATTCCCTATTGTAGTAACTTTCATTTGTCTAACGGGATCTATGCCGTATAGTTTGGCGGGAAGAGTTTGTTTGCCGAACTTGAAAATCAGTTGCCGATTCAATTGAGGTGCGTATGCCTCTACCCTCTCATCCAGATCCAATTTTAGGAACCAACCCTTAACGTTCGTTAGCTGGGTTGAATCCGTTTTTCCGGACGGAGGTTTAATCCAATGAACGAAAGAATCGGGAAAAAAAACTCCATCAAAACTTTCCTCCTTTAAGACCTCGTCTCTAGGAGATATCCTGATCTGTGCATCGTTATTCACCAACTGATCCGTAATGTATTCCTGAAAGCCCAGCATCATGCCGGAAAAAACAACATAACCGGCAGTTCCCAAAAGGATCCCGAAAAAAGTTAGAAAGGTTTGTTGAGGCCGACTGATCAACTGCCGGATTGCTAAGAAAAACATACCGATCTCCTTATCGGTTTCCGTTCATTAGGATGGAATCGGACTCTAAGACGGAATTTTCCAATACCTCACACCATTCTCCGTCAACCGCGCCGACTTTCGCATCCACCCAAAGTTTTTTTCCCGATCTTATTAGATGGATCCTTCCCTTTATGATAGATTTCACCGGGACCAAAAGTGCTTTTTCCTTTTTTGCCACTTCAACCGCTACATCCGCAGTCATTTCGGGTAAGACTCCTTCGGGCATAGAGTCTACATCTACTGTTACATAAAATTGTCCGTCGGAAGGATATACTCGATCAATCTTTCCGGTCAGTTTGTTTCCACGGATCGTTTCAAAGCTTAGTTCGGCTCTTTGTCCTGGCCGCATTCTCAGAACTGAATCCTGGTCCAAGGAAAGCAAAATGTAGGTCCTTTTCAGATCCATGATCGTCAGAATGGGAGTCCCAGGCATCACAACTTCTCCTTCTTGATAAGGAAGTGTTGTCACAGTTCCCGAAAAGGGGGCTTTGAATAATGTACCCGTGTCCGTGTAAAGCAGGTCCGATCCTTCTTTTACTTCTTGGCCTTCCTTTACATACAACTTCCGGATAGAGGACGTGACGCCTAACTTTAAGTGGTAAACTCTTTCAGATTTCACTGTTCCGAGAGAGTATACCAATTCGACGATCGATCCTACTTTCGGAGTGATCTCTTCTTTCCTACTTTTAATAAATGCATACAGAAGGAACAAGACTAGAGTTAGGAAGATTCCTAGTGCAGCAAATCTTCGCTTTTTGGACGAATATATTAATTTTACAAAAGCCAGCAACTTGCTCATTCGGAGTTCCCAATAAGTTTTATCTTCGCTATTTTCTACGATATTTATCGTAGTTCGTCAACCGGAGATGGGATAAAAGGTGAATACAGCCGATAATCAGTCCACTTAGAGGGAAAAAATCTATTCGTTGATTAGAAACAGGATCTTGAAGTTTCCTACTTCTCCTTCGGAACCGCCCAGTAATAGTGCAAGAACTCTTCCTCTAATTTAAAACCGAAACGTTCATAAAGATGTCTCGCATGGCGATTATCCGGGTGAGTTTCCAATCCCATTCCTTTACCTCCATGCTCTATGATATGATTCGCGACTTCTTTCAGGATCTTCTTAGCTGTTCCTTTTCTACGTTCCGTTTCCCTAATATACAGATCGTTGAGTATATAATCCCTTTTTAAAGATAAAGAAGAGAAGATGGGATAAAGTTGTGCGAAACCTAATAAACCTCCTCCTCCTTCTGCAACGATCAAAACGGAATCCTTATGTAAAAGTCTATCTTCTAAAAACTTTTTGGCTCCTGCAAGATTTGAAGTAAATCCATAAAACTTACGGTAAAGGTCGAATAATTCCGAAAGCTCTTCTAAATCGGAACGGCTGGCAATTCTTAGGCTGATTGAATTTTCTTTTTGCATTTTTGTTTTCGAAGAGAATATGATTAATATCTGCGCTTTAAAGTCTATTTCGATTTTCTAAATTATATCTTCTCCTTCATAGTTTTCTTAAACTTTCATCCGCCTTCCCTTATTTTTGAAATATTTTCCGATCCATAAGTAGTGGGAATTACTACAAGCGGGGCTTTTGAATAAGTCGGGTTAGACTTCGGTAAATTGGCCAAGGGAACCATTTCAGAAAGAGTGGATTTTATTATTTTTCCCCATTATGATTCTCAAGGAAAGCCTTCGAGAAATTCTGGCATTTCGATAAGGAAATCCCAAGCCGGTTTTTAAGATTTCTGTCTACTCCGCTTGACGGAGACAGGTCCCGCTTTCTATTATGTCCCTTGTTATGGAAGACTTCGCCCACCTTCATCTCCACACAACCTACTCCATGCTGGATGGGGCGATCCGTATCAAAGAGCTAATGCAGCACGTTAAGGAGCTAGGAATGAGCTCCGTGGCAATGACAGACCATGGAAACATGTTCGGCGCCATAGAATTTTACAACGAAGCGGTCAAAGCCGGGGTTAAACCCATTATAGGCTGCGAATTTTACGTTTCTCCCAACAGAAAAGCAGAAACAGAAGAATTTAAGATCGCTGACGGAAACGCATACCATCTCATTCTTCTCGCTAAAAACGAAGTAGGTTATAAAAATCTAATAAAGCTTGCGAGTAAATCTTATACCGAAGGTTTTTACAAGAAGGCAAGGATCGATTATGATCTTTTGGACCGAAACAGCGAAGGTCTAATCTGTCTTACAGCTTGTCTCGCGGGAGAAGTGAACCGCAAAATTTTAGAAGGTAAGGCTCCGGAGTCCTTTCAACTCGCAGGTAAACTAAACGAAATTTTTAAGAAAGAAGACTTCTATCTTGAGATCCAAAACCACGGAATTCCGGAACAAGATATTGTTGCAAAAGGTGTTTACGATCTCGCTCAAAAAACCGGGATCAAACTAGTAGTCACGAACGATTCTCACTTCTTAAAAAAAGACGATAAGGAAGCCCAGGATATTCTTCTTCGTATCGGAATGAGAAAGACGATCGAAGACGAGATGGAGTTCGGATTCAACCAACACTTCTACGTAAAAAGCCCTGCAGAAATGAAAGGGCTCTTTCCGGAACTCCCGCAGGCATTTTATTCTACATTAGAAGTTCGTGATAAAGTAGATCTTAAATTAAAATTCGGCAATTATCTTCTACCTGAGTTTACGGTTCCGGACGGTTTCGACGAATACGGTTTTATGGAAAAACTGGTTTGGGAAGGAATTCGCCAACGTTATCCTCAGATTACTACCGAGATCAAAGAGAGGGTAGAATTCGAACTAAACACCATCAAGGACATGCACTTCGCAGGTTATTTCTTGATCGTTCAGGATTATATCAACTTCGCCAAAAAAACCGGGATCCCTGTAGGTCCGGGAAGGGGATCTGCAGCAGGTTCCATCGTGGCTTATGCACTTGGAATTACGAACGTAGAACCTTTACAATTTAATCTACTCTTCGAAAGATTTTTAAATCCTGACAGAAAGGACATGCCGGATATTGATACAGACTTCTGCGTAGAACGCCGAGAAGAAGTAATCAATTATATCCGCCAAAAATACGGAGAAGATCGAGTCGGTCAGATCATCACATTTGGATCTTTAGGTGCAAAGGCAGCTCTCAAAGACGTTGCCAGAGTGATGAATCTTCCTTACGAAGAATCCAATCGACTCACAAGTTATTGTCCTAGCAAACCTGGTATCACTATCGACGAAGCTTTGGCTATGTCGGGAGACTTGAAACAAGCCAGCGAAAAGGACGACTTAAACAAAAAGATATTCGCGATCGCAAAACGTTTAGAGGGAAACCATAGACAACCGGGACGCCATGCAGCGGGAGTAGTGATCTCTCCTTTTCCTTTGGAAGATGTGGTCCCTCTTTCCACAGTTGCGGAGAAGGACAGACCAGGCTTTCGTTCCATCGTAACTCAGTACGAAAAAAACAATTTGGAATCCGTCGGTCTGATCAAGATGGATATCCTTGGTCTCAAAAACTTAACGACCCTAAACTACGCGATCAAGCTCGTTAGAGAAAGAAGAGGGATCGAATTAGATTTAGATAAAATCCCTCTGGATAATGCGAACACCTATGCATTATTAAGAAAAGCGAATACACTCGGGATCTTCCAGTTAGAATCCACCGGTATTACTGACCTTGTTGCACGAAGCCAGGTCTCTAACTTTGACGAGATCGTAGCCTTGATCGCACTTTATCGTCCTGGTCCGATGGAATCAGGGATGTTAGAGGAATACTTGGAACGTAAGAGCGGCAAGAAGCCGGTCACCTATCCGCATTCTTCTTGCGAAGTTATCTTAAAGGAAACATTCGGACTCACCGTTTACCAAGAGCAGGTGATGAGTATCTCCAGAGTTGTGGGCGGATACACCATGGGCGAATCGGACATGCTCCGAAAGGCTATGGCCAAAAAGAAAAAAGAACTTATGGATCCGTTGCGGATCAAGTTTATCGAGGGTGCTCAAAAGCAAGGCCACGCAAAAAAATTTGCAGAAGAACTTTTCGATCAGTTGGAAAAATTCGGAGGATACGGATTCAACAAGTCCCACTCCGTGGCATACGCGTTAGTCACCTACCAAACCGCTTACATGAAGGCAAACTATCCGACCGAGTATATGGCTGCATTGCTTGCCGGAGATCATTCCAAAACTACAGATATTGTAAAATATATAAACAACGCCCGCGAAATGGGAATCAACGTTTTGACCCCGGATGTAAACGAGTCCGACGTATCCTTCTCCGTAATCGATGACCATACGATTCGATTCGGGATCTCCGCAATGAAAGGTGTAGGAGAAGGCGCGGCAGAAAATATCATCCAAGCCAGAAAGAACCTCGGAGGTTTCAAAGAAGTCACCGAGTTCATGACCAATATAGATACTCGAGTATTGAATAAAAAGATACTAGAAGCATTGGTACAAGGCGGTGCCTTAGATTCTTTCGGCTACACTCGAAAATGCCTCTTCGAGTCCATGGACAGTCTGGTTTCCTTCGCGCAAAAAGAACAGGAAAGATCGAGAGAAGGCCAGTTCTCTCTTTTCGGAGACAGTGGACTCAACTACGAATTAAAACTTCCGAAAGACGCAGATGAATGGGAAATGGAAGATAAGCTCAGAAGAGAAAAATCCATCACAGGTATCTACCTTTCCGGGCATCCTTTGGACAAATACCAAGGCCATTTAAAAAGCCTGAACTCGATCCCAATCGAAACCTTGGACAATATCAAAGCAGGTAACAAGGTAGAAGTAGTAGGAATTCTTACTTCTTTAAAGATCAAGTTTACTAAGAAAAAAGAAGAATTCGTAAACTTCAAATTAGAAGACCGCACAGGCGAAATAGAATGTGTGGCCTTTCCTAAAGTGTATCAAAGATTCAAAGAGCTCATAAAAGAAGACCAGGCAGTATTTCTAAAAGGAGATCTGGACAGGATCGAAGCTGGAGAATCCGAACTCAGAGGTCAGATCAAAGTAAACAGCTTCGAGATCTTGAACGACGCCACCATCGAAGATAAGATGGAAAAAGCGCTTCATATCAAGTTGGGAGACCGTCATCGAAAAATGCCGGATATCATCGGCCAACTGCATACCTTGCTTGCTGCTTACCAAGGAAATTCCCAAGTATATTTCCATCTAATCTCCGGAGACGAAGAGAAGAAGGTAATCCGCGCTCATAATCATTACTCCGTACAACCAAATCCTGAGTTGATGAATCGATTGGTTACCTTACTGGGAGAAGAAACTGTATACGAAAGTTTCGGAGACAGTATCAGAGTTTATGGAACGAACGGGACCAAACAAGCGGTTAAGATGTAAATTCTATCACCGGATCAGTTCTGAAGATAGGAAAAATAGAATTTAAAGTTTATCTTTTTAAAGTTACCAAACTAGCCGAAACTTTTCCAACACCGCTCGGATCCACTTTTAGATCTCCGCCAGAATGGCTTAAAAGATCTCTTGAAAAACGACTCCAATCCCCTTCGGTCAAACTTGCACCTTCCACTTGTAATTCTAAAGTTTTAACAGTAGGATTTCTAAAACTAATCTTCAGATCTTCCACATGATTCGTAACAGATTCCGAAGTTGCGGATACTATCTCTCCCAAAACTAAAAGAAGAAGGTTCGCTTCTTTCACATCCAGCTGATAATGTTTTGCGAGCGGATCCAAATTCGGAAGAGCCTTGTATTTAGAAACGATACGATTTAGATAATTTTCGATAACTTCTCCGATAGAAACACTTTGTATATGTTCCGCATCTTGAGCGATTGTATGAACTGAAGCAAGAGCCAATATTCTTCTTTCTAAGATCTGCAAAACGTTTCTAGTTTCCATGGAACGTTCCGAATCTTTCAAAAAAGAAACCATCTCCAAGATCACTTGCATATTATTTCTGACCCTATGAGAAAGTTCTTTCAAAAGAACATCCTTATCCAAGATCAATTTATCCAAATTCGCACCTATCAAAATAGCGAATAACGTAAGAACGCAAAGAGATGCGATTGAATCCGTATAAATTTCACTACCGTTAGATCCGATCGGAATTCCTGTCTTCCAGAACAAAAGACCTAAACAATAAAGCATGGCAAGTACAGCCATCTTACGATTAAAAAAGTAAAGTTGGAAAAAAACTAGAACTGGAAACCAAACCGCGGCATTCTTAACGCCGGGACCATAAACAACCCCAAGACCCAAAGCTAAAGTGAACAAAAAGGAAGAAAGATAAACAGTTTCTTTGTATCTGGACTTATATAGTAAAAAACAACAAAGGATAGAAGTGATCCCAGCAACGGTGTATCCAGGCCTGAATGTATGATTGCCGGTTAAATTCTCGAAGCCCAAGATCCCTGCGGACATCAAGCCTACGACTATCGCGATCCCTAAAAGGAATTTTTTACGAGGTAAACCTGGGATATCTACAATTTCAAACATAAGGGCACCCTATTTTCCGAAAGACCGGAATAGATGACCATATTGGACGATTAACGGATGCGACTTACGTAGAAAGTGAATGTTTTTTCGGTAAGGTTTTGGCGAAAATCCCAGGCTATAACCTTGATCACATTCTCCCCATTACGAAAATCCAAATTACCTACCAAATATTGGTCCTTGAAATAAAGATCCGAAAATGGGAAACCTTCTGCGTTTTTCCATTCTCCTTTTTCGTAATGTAGATTGGAGAAGCTTGCTTTCTTCAATAATTGCCCGTTCAAGGAAACCTGGATCTGAGAAACACCTCTTCTTTGACCCGATTTTTTCCCCGCATCTTGGATTCCGACAGTCACCGGGAAAGCTCTAGAGATATTGATATTGTCCCCGTCATTTACCTGACTGTATTTGTACTCGTCCTGATGTATGAGCAAATTTCCGATCACAGGGGGGGTCTCATCTTCTACGATAGGCAAAACCTTCATAGGATCTTGGATGGTTTTTCCGAAGTCTTTTAATAAAACGAAATGTAGGTGGGCACCGCTAGAGTGACCAGTGTTTCCGGTATATGCGATCTTTTCTCCCCCGGCAACTAGACGTTCTTCTAAAAGTCCTGGGAGGCGGCCGTCTTTCAAATGGTAATAGGAAGAATACGTCCCATTTCCGTGATCAAGCCAAACAGAGTTTCCGGTCCCGAATTCTTCCCCGAATGGGTCGTCTTCGCCAAACCGCGAATAAAGGATCTTGCCCTCTGCCATCGCCAAAACCGGTTCTCCCGTAGAAGCGATGTCCATTCCGTTATGAAAATGGTCCCCCCGGGATTCTCCGAACACAGAGGTAACCTTATTCTCGATTCCGTCGGTTTTCACCGGGAAAAGAAAATTTATTACTTTATCGTTTTGCGCAAAGGTGCTTAGATGGAACGCGGCCAAGATAATTCCGAGGGATATACTACGTCTCATATCGTTGGCTCTCAGGTGCAAGGTTACATAAAGAATGAATTTGTCAAAGGATAAAACCCTCGACCTAGTTACCCGTTGCGGGGAAGGAGACGAGGCCGCTCTCAAGTTATTCTTCGAGTCCTATTCCGAAGATATTTACAATTTTCCGATGAAGATCTTTCACCTCAGTGAAGATGATGCCGGAGACTTCTTCTTATACGCGTTCGAAAGACTGAAAACCGGAGCTAGATTTTCCAGCTTCAAAGGTAAATCAAGTTTTAGAACATGGTTCTATTCAGTTCTACGTAATATGCTCATCGATTGGCAAAGAACCAAAAGAGAGCTGAAGATGACCAACCTTGGAAAGATCAACAAGGAAGGAAAAGAATACGCCACCATCGAGGACGAACCGGATCTTCGCCCTGATTTAGTAGAAGAGGCCCAAGAGCTAACTAAACATTTCCACCAGGTCTTGGGTGAAATAGGCGTAGAGAAGAGAGTTATTTTCAAACTTTCTTATATATACTACCTCAACCTAGATGAGGAAGAGATCCAATTCCTGCTCGAAAAAACGAATCTGAGCGTAGACGATATAAAAAAGAAAATTTTAGGGCTTCGCTCCGAACTTTCCAAGCGGGAAGAAGAGAATATCCGTATGGAAGACAAGATTACGTCTCTATATTTAAATATTCTGGAGCTGAAAGAAAAGCAGACTGTAACTGTTAAGAAAGCTCCCTTACTCCCTCAAGAAGTAGATAAAACTTCCCAAGCGTTAAAGAAGAAATATGAACAACGGAAAAAACTCTTAGAAAAGCGCAAAAAAGGCCATTTCCTGGCAAGGACCCCGTACAGAGAGGTTGCTGACCTTTTAGGGATAACCGAGGGAAATGTTAGCGTTACATTACTCAGATTGATCGAAAAAATACAAAAAAAACTCAAATTTTCGGAATTGTCTGAGTAGAAAGAATCGTCTTAAAACCTATTGGAGAATCTTACTCAAATGGAATCCAACCGCGAAAACCCGGTGTCAGAAATCATCCAGTCACTATTCGAAGGGAAACCTGAAATACTGACTAAACTAGAAAAAGACACCGAATTACAAAATGAACTTATTAGAATGGAAGAAGCACTCCAGGCTACCCTAAAAGCTGCCGGTGAGTCCTACTTCGATTCAGCTTCACGTACACATTCTTTCCACTCCTTCCAGGAGGATCTGGATCTGAATAAGGCCGAACTAAACGAAGGCTGGCAGGCTAAACCTTTTCCTGAATATCTGAAAAGATATGTTGAAATGGAATTAGCCCGTAAGGCACAAGGAAAAGAATCCATCGTCGTTAAATTAGGAAAGTCCGGAGCACAACTTTTCGGAAGCCTGATCGAAACTCTTCAAATCAACACTCGTGTAGATTACGCACCTGCTATGCGTTCCGCAGTAGCAAAATCGCCTTCTTCTTCCGAGTTTATCGTATTTGAAGAAAAAATGGATAAGGACTGCAAGTTCACTTATCAAGTCGTACAAGAAACCGACGAAACCGCTTACTTAAGTGTCAAAATCGAATGTCCAAGACCGGAAGATTTCCAAAGAGTAAATCTTTCTAAGGACGGAAGATTCATTCTTTCCAACCAATTCAACTCCGAAGGGATCACTAATTTCTCCGGACTGAGAGAAGGAAAGTACACAGTAGAGTTTCAGGGAAAAGACTTGTCTAAATCCATAGATCTCTTTATCCTTTTGGATTAAGAGCGTTGTAACCAGTTTCCTTCCTGACTCTTATGTCACGGCGAGGAAACTTCTTAGGCGCAGTTATTAGATCCAATGCTGAACCTAATTATAGACAGAGTCGGTGCTGTAAACGTATTCAATATTCTAGATAGTTCTGGCAGCGGATCAGAATCGCATCTTCAGTCCACAATGGACGAAGATCTAATCATAGAGTATATTAAGGAAATCGAAAACTTAGTTCGGGTTTCCGTTGCGATCCACCAAAAATCTGCGCAGTCCCCGACTCTAGAAACCGACATTCTTCACGATCTAAAGATCTTGGGAGAAACTTTTTACGATCAGTTCTTTCCCGCAGCCATCCAAGAAAAACTCAGGCTCACTACAGAAAAATATCTTCACTTCAATATAGATCCTAAATTAGGAGTGATCCCGTGGGAACTCCTACATGACGGTACTTGTTTTCTCTCGGATAAATTCTATATAGGAAAAACGGTTCGAGGAGAATCTAGCAGCGGCGCCTTTAAGGAAAAGGAGAAGCTCCGCATGCTCATCATCGCGGATCCGACAGAGGATCTAGAATGGGCCCAGAAAGAAGGAGAGCAGATCTTCCGGGTCCTAAGTGAGAAGGTACCAAGCTCCAGATTGGAGATCGAATTCATAGGCGGACGCCAGGTTACTAAATTAAAACTTCTTTCTCTCATTAAAGGAAAGAATATCATCCATTATTCAGGACATTTGTATTTCTCCGATGATCCTTTGGAAAACGGATGGCTGATCTCGGAAGGAAAGATCCTAAAAGCAAGAGAGATCAAAAACTCCGGATTTAATACCGATATGGTATTTTCCAACTCTTGCCAATCCAACAAGAGCGCGACTAGGAATTTAAACGCAGATCTGATGAACAATTTTGCAGGTTCCTTTTTGATGTCTGGGATCAAAAGTTTTATCGGAACTAACTGGGAAATTGCAGACAATCAGAATACGATCGATTTCACGATCCAATTTTATACGAACTTATTCGCAGATAAAAGTATAGGTGAATCTTTATATCTAGCAAAAGAACATGCCAGAAGGAATTACGATCCGAGCGATCTGACCTGGACAAATTATAGCCTTCATGGACAGCCGATCATAAGAGTGGTTTCCGATCCTACAAAAGGAAAACCAGTCCATAAAATAATTAATCCTTCTTTAATATTCAAATTTTATCCGAATCCGATCGCTGCGTCTTATTACAGGTTCACAGAAAAACAAAAAGAAGAATCTCTCACTTCCTATCAATTGATGGAATATTTGATTTTTGCTTTTGAAGAATTTTCAAAGGTGATCGGAGGGGTTTTATTCAGCGACCACCAGAATCATTCTCTGGGAAAATATATACCGAATAATCCGGACGACGCATACAATACGGAAAGATGGTGGGAACTAATGTTCCAGTGCCTTCATGATTTCAGAAAATTAGAGATCACTCCTGTTGTTACGGATCTTCCTGAGATACTTTTTGCGAACAAAGATACGATCTCCAAGATGATCCAATGGATCGATCTGTATTCCAAGGGACAGATCCAACCTGAATCCGCAGATGGATATCTGATCACATTCCAGTATTATTTCGAAAACCTTCTGACAGAGCTGGAGGAGTTGGAGAGGATCAGTATCTTCTTAGTTTCTACTAACTCGAACAATCATCTATTCTTCCGCGGTATAAAACCCGAATCTTCTTTAGTCGCTGCTCCAATGATCAAACAGGATTTTATTGGAGAACAGATCGAAAAGTATAGAGGAAAGGTAATCGTTTTCCACGAAGATAGACTGCAAATCTTCCCTCTGAACTGCAATGTAGTAGAAAACTCTGATACCAAAGAACTTGAACTTGCTTTCTTAGGATTTCTTCCTTCTAAACCAGGGAATCTGCCTCACGGCGGTTTATAAGTGGGGCTTTGCCAACCTTCCGCAGACGTTCCGTTTTCTTGCGGAGCCTGCTGTGGCTTATTCAATCTAGAATTAAAACCGGACCAATTCCGGACTCTCTTAAAGGAAAGGACCGAAGGTTTTAAAGAGTCTGTGGACTTCTCCAAACCTTATACAATGGCGGAATTCAGAAAGGTAAGAGAAGAAGCGGAAAAAAATTACGTAAAGAAAGACCCGCTCACGTATAACTGTCCTTTTTTAGGAATGCTTACGGAAGAAGTAAACGGACCTTCTCAAGAGATCAAAGTCAGAAGTAGGATCGGATGTATGATCCATCCTGTTTATACAGGAGATCCACGTAGCCAGAATTATTCCTTTTATGGGGCATCCATTTGCCAAGCTTACGATTGTAGGAATAAAGAAAGAGATTTCGCAAACGAATGGGAGAATGTATTCTCCGAATTTGCAGATGATTCTTTTTCATATTCAGCTCTTTCTTCGGATTATAGAAGTATAGATCTGATCGAAGGTTATCTTACTGAAATAGGGATCCCTTCTTCGGAATGGTTTACTAGCTCAAGGGAGATCATTCTGAAAATTCTGAAGGTCAAATTCGAGCAGAATATTTCTTTATGGAATACTTCTTTCGAACTGGATATGGAAAGCCCGCCTCCAATCTCTTATAAGGAAAGATTGGCGAAATGGTTGGGCCTGGAATCGGATGATCCCAGGCTTAAATTTTGAAAATCGATTTGGATTATATGGGGAAGGTAAAAAACGAAATATAGTAAGATGCTCAGTCGTTAGAGTTTTTCTTACCGAATTCTTTTTTCGCTTCTTCTACTTTAGAATTTACTTGGCCTGCAAGTCCTTCCACAGAACGTAATGCGTCTTCGATATACTTTCTAAGATTGTTTGCAACTTCGCTTTGGTCTTGAGAACCTTTTGCGGAGAGTTCTTTAAATTCTTTTTCCACTTTTAAAAGAATACTGTCCGCTTGTTCCCTTAAGGTTTTTGCCGCGCCGATCGCGAAATTCAGTGCTTCTTTGATTTCCTTTTCCATGCTTTTGATCCTATGTATTCTATGATGATTATGCGCCGCACAACGGCTTGTCAACAACTTACCGAAACTACGAAGGCATAAAAAAGGAGTAAGGGGGAAATCCCGCTTACTCCTTCCGGAATGGATCCGACTTATTAAAGTTTAGCTCAACTGAGGTCCAAACGCTGTGAAGTCGAAGTCTTTGGAACCTTCTACATATTTTTTGAAGTTCTCAATAAACATGCCTGCAAGCTTTTTAGAAGACTCATCGTAAGCGGCCTTATCAGCCCAAGCCTCGCGAGGATCCAGGATAGCGCTATCCACACCTTCTACGGTTTTAGGATATTCTACTTGGAAGATCGGGTGTTTTATGAACTGAGCTTTGTCAATGTTCCCGTTCATGATCTCGTCGATGATTTTACGAGTAGAAGGAAGGTTCATCCTCTTACCGGTTCCGTAAGCTCCACCAACAAGTCCTGTATTCATCATGTATGCGCGAACATTATGTTTACGCATCTTCTCTCCCAACAACTTAGCATAAACAGTTGGGTGAAGCGTCATGAACGCAGCTCCGAAACAAGCGGAGAAGGTAGCGGTAGGCTCTTTAACACCTCTTTCAGTTCCTGCAACTTTCGCAGTGTAACCGGATAGGAAGTGGTACATCGCTTGTTCGATAGACAGACGAGAAACAGGAGGAAGAACTCCGAATGCATCGTAAGTCAAGAAGATGATCACTTTAGGGTGGCCACCTTTGGAAGGAACTTGGATGTTTTTGATATGGTAGATCGGGTAGGAAACTCTGGTATTTTCGGTTTTAGCAGCAGAAGTATAATCGACAACTTTCGTTTTCTCGTCGTAAACTACGTTCTCCAAAAGAGCGTCTCTTTTGATTGCTTCGAAAATTTCAGGCTCAGTCTTAGGATCTAGGTTGATCACTTTCGCGTAACAACCGCCTTCGATATTGAAAATTCCGTTATCGTCCCAACCGTGCTCATCGTCTCCGATCAGTTTGCGGTTCGGGTCAGTGGAAAGAGTAGTCTTGCCGGTTCCGGAAAGTCCGAAGAACAGAGCAGTGTCTCCGTCTTTGTTTCCGATATTCGCGGAACAGTGCATAGAAACGATTCCCTGTAATGGTAACTTATAGTTCATTACCGAGAAGATACCCTTCTTCATTTCTCCGCCGTATTCGGTCCCGCCGATGATGCAGAGTTTTTTTGCAAGGTTGAAGATCACGAATACTTCTGAGTTCAGGCCATGCTCTTTGTATTTTTCGTTCTTCACTCCGCAAGCGTTGATGATAGTGAATTCAGGAAGAAGGTTAGCTAACTCTTCCTTGCTAGGGCGAATAAACATATTGGTGCAGAAATGGTGCTGCCAAGCCTTTTCGGAAACTACACGAAGACCAATCCTGGTCTCAGGGTTTGCTCCAGCGTATCCATCGAATACGTAGAGTTTTTTTCCGCTAAGGTAGTTTACACATTTCTGATAAAGCTCTTCGAAAACTGCTTCGGAAGCTTTAAAGTTAATATGAGACCACCAGATATTCTTGTTAGAAGAAGGTTCGTCTACGAAGTATTTATCTTTTGGAGAACGTCCGGTGAAAATACCGGTGTCCACCATCATGGTGCCGTTAGAGGAAAGGACGGTTTCCCCGTTATTTTTTTCGTGTTCGAAAATTTCGTCGTATGAAAGGTTATGGAAGACTTCGGAGGGCTCTATACCGAGCTCCTTCAGTCCCTTCACTTGCGTCTGGGCCTGCATTTGGCTCTCCTTATTGAGATCGTATTTCAATTTTTTTTCGGTAGAAGATACCGTCAATTCGGAACCGGGTCGAATTTGGAGGCAATTCCTAAATCCGACCCGCATTCTGTCTCTTTAGAGACGGGTTATTGCTGTTGTTGCTGCTGATCTTGGAAATCTTTGCGGTTTCCGAAATCATCCCCTTTATTCTCGTTTCTCTCGCCTCTGTCTTGGTAATTGCTGCGGTTCTGGTTTTTGTTTTGGTAATCTTTACGGTTACCTCTTTCCTCGTTTCCTCGGTCCCCACGATCGTATCTGTTTCCACGATCTTCTCCGCGTTCTCCGCCTTTACCTCTGTTTTCTTTTTCAGGGGCGCGTTCACCTTTATCAAAACCTCCGTTTCCGTTAGCTTTGGTGAAGATCATTTTTCCGGCAGCGGTTTGGATGATAGAAGTAACCGTAACCTTCACTTCTTTTCCAACCAAATGTCCGCCGTTCTCTATCACTACCATGGTTCCGTCTTCTAGATAGCCGATACCTTGGTTTTCGTCCTTTCCTTCTTTGATGACTTGGATAGCCAATTCTTCTCCAGGAAGAACGACAGGTTTTAATGCGTTTGCCAGAGTGTTCAGATTAAGGACTTTTACTCCTTGGAGTTCTGCTACTTTGTTCAGATTGAAGTCGTTGGTTACGATCTTTCCACCGGTGTCTCTAGCTAGTTTGATTAACTTAGCATCCACTTCTCGAGTGTCAGAATAATCTTTGTAAGTGATCTTAACTTCGATAGAACCTTTTCTTTGGAGTTTGTTCAACATCTCCAAACCACGACGTCCCCTTGCTCTTTTGATCGGATCGGAAGAATCGCTGATAAGCTGGATCTCCCTTAATACGAAGTTAGGAAGAATTAGGGGCCCATCGATAAAATGTGTATCAGCAATATCTAATATTCTTCCATCGATCACGACAGAAGTATCCAGAATTTTGTCTCTGACTTCGTCTTTACCGATAGAAGCTACGCCGAATGGATCCACTAGAGAAGTAGATCCTCCACCGCCGCCTCCGAATACGGAAAGGCCAGGTTCTTTTGCGAATGACTTACCTGCTCTAGCTCCGAAAAGACCTAGGATCAGGTACAATGCAAGATTCAATTCCTCAAAACGAATAATCGTTCCGATAAACCAAGCGAGTGCGAATCCCAATAGAGCTCCGACTCCTACACAAAAAATAACGTCTCCGCGAAGTTTTGGAAATAGTTTAGTTTCACCGAACAAAAGTACGAGAGAAATTACGAGTACAAGCCCCGCACTGGAGCCTGAGAATACAAACTCTTGGGTTTGTTTTTGCGTTACAAAGAACGACAATAAGGAGAGTAGGACGGCCGTTAGACCTTTATAAAAATACGCCATAACTCAAATCCTTTAAATAAGATTCGAGTTTTATCGGAAATTATTCTTCGTCTATGTCGACTGCTGCTACGGGAACTTTATCCCCCGGAGCGAATGTACTAGCTAGAACATCTGACACGAGATTTCCCGCTTCTTCTTGGGAAACTCCTTTGCTTAGGGCGACTTCCATCTTCACTAGATTGTACGCACTTTCGTACAATTTACGCTCCATGATGGACAGTTCTTTACCGTTTGCCCTTCGGAATAAATTCCTGCACACATCCGCCACTTCGAAGATCGATCCGGACTTTATCTTGTTCAGGTTGTTTTGGTACCTGATCTTCCAGTCCTCTTCAGTATCGACCTCGTCTTTCTTGAGTAGATTGATGACTTTTTTAATATCCTTCTTGTCGATAATCGGTCGAATTCCGACCTGTTTTGCTTTATCGACCGGGATCATCACCTTCATCTTGCTACCCTGGATTTCCATTACGTAGCACTCTTTTTTCTTTCCCAGGATAACCTTTTTAGCGATTTCGGTGATTTCACCTACCCCGTGGATCGGATATACGACGTAGTCGCCTACGCCATGATCGTAGCCAGATTGTTTCTTTTTGCCAGCCAATTAGTATTAAGACTTCCGTTAAAACTCTGCTCAAAAATATAGCAAATTTTGAGGCAAAGTCAAGGAAAAAATGAGTAAACGCTCAGAACTCAACTTTGTACGATGATTCGGATCAAAATTGAAGTTTGTGAATGGAAGTTTTGTGAAAAATCGGATCGTTTAGAGGACGAATCGATTCGAGAGCTTTGGTAGCTTCTTCTTTTCCGTAAAAATATCCTAGGAATAATTCTCCGTCTTTGGATCTGAAAAATCTTCCTTGGAACTCAGGTCTTGCTCTTAGCAATTTTTTTCCAATTTCCATCGCTTCTACAGAATCTTCAGTCGGGATAGATAGGAAATAATTTTCCTTATCCGATCTAGCCGGATATTTGAGTCCGGAATTCCGATTGGAATTGGAGGAAGAAGAAGTTTCGGCGGAACGTTCCGTTTGGTTGGAAGTTACAGTTTCGGAAGAAGAATTTTCTCTCTCTTCTACCGATTGTTCTGTTCTTACGTTTTTCCCCGCATTATAAAAAGACTGGGTTTCGTTTTGAGCAAATGCTTGCTCTTTCTGATCCAATCTAAGACCAACCACTACCCCGCCCGTAAAAAGAGAAATAGCTCCCACCAAAACCAGAAAGATGGATCTGGAGCTTGGAAAAGAACGGATCGGAGAATTTCCTCCTCTCACATGCTGAATGGTTTGCACGGTTGGAAAAGACTCTCCCTGACGTGGAGCCGGACCTCTGGTTCCGGATTGTCTCAGTCTTCTGGAATAATCTATATTTTGCATAATGCGTCCGGGAAAACTTGTCTCTTTTCAAATATCGGCAGGATTCGCCGTTTCTTCGCAGTTTTTTTGAGACTGGCTTTGTGATGGAAAATAAAAAAGCCGGAGTAGAAACCCCGGCTTTTTTGCAGCGATCTTTCAATCGAGTCTTTTGACGGAAACTTATCCCACTAAATAAAGAAGAGGGAAGAGGTAAATCCAGATCAAGTCGACCACGTGCCAGAATAATCCAACTCCTTCTACAGGGGTGAAGTATTCAGGACCAACTTGGTTTTTGATCACTTTCAAAAGTACCCAGAAGATAAGAAACGCGCCAGCAAGAACGTGCAAACCGTGAATCCCGGACATCACGAAATAGAATCCGAAGAACAAAGGCCAGTTTTTGGTTCTTTCCAAAAGTGTCAGGTGTTCGTATTCAGTTTCGTCCAGATGAAGTTTGTGTTCTCTTTCTGCTACGCTAAGCTTGTTAGCTTCTGCAAGTAGAGCACCCACTTTGGTTACCTTCTCACCGGAAGCGCTTAATTCTTCAGTATAAGCATATTTACCTGGAACCGTACCTACGTGGAACTTGTGAGTGTATTCGAAAAATTTTACGACCATGAAGATCGCAGCACAAGCAATCGTTACCGCAAGAGCGATGATCGCCTTCTTTTTAAGACCTCTTTGCACGTAGTTGATACCAAGCGCCATAGTGAAGGAGCTAAATAGAAGAACTACTGTGTTCACCGCACCCAAGACCACGGAAAGCTGCTTACTTCCTGCATGGAAAACTTGAGGATACAAAGAATGGTAGATGGAATATCCTACGAATAATCCACCGAACATCAGGATTTCCGTAACAAGGAATAACCAGATCCCTTGTTTGGAAGATTCGTATTGATGTTCTGCGCTATCGAAATGATGTGCGTGATGAAAACCACCTGTGTGATTAGCGGTACTCATATGGCCCTCCGGTTAGTACTGGGGTCTTGTCAAAGTTTTCGTGTGGAGGAGGAGAAGGAATAGTCCACTCCAAGGTTTTTCCTCCGAAAGGATTGTTTCCTGCTTCTTTTCCTTTCAGAAGTGCATAGATCACTCCGAAAAGTCCGACCAAGAATCCTGTTCCGATCAACCAAGATCCGAAAGTGGACATTTGGTTTAATTCGGTGAATGTAGGAAGATAATCGTAGTATCTACGAGGCATACCCATATTTCCCAAAATGAATTGAGGGAAGAAGGTAACGTTAAATCCGGAGAAGATAAAGACCCAGGAAATTCTTCCGGTCAGGTCGCTATAAATTTTTCCGGTAACTTTAGGGAACCAGTAGATCAATGCTCCCATAAGAGCCATCAGAGTTCCACCAACCATCACGTAATGGAAGTGAGCCACAACGAAGTAAGTATCATGGAAGTGAACGTCCATACCGGTAGAAGCCAGATATACGCCTGTCAAACCACCGATTGTGAATAAGAACATGAATCCGATCGCGAATAACATCGGAGCATCCAAACGGATACTTCCTTTATACATGGTCGCAATCCAATTGAACAATTTGATCGCTGTAGGAACTCCTACAAGCATTGTGATGAAGGAAAATAAAATCCCTGCAAACTCAGATTGTCCGGAAACGAACATATGGTGTCCCCAAACTAAGAAGGAAACCCCAGCGATCGCTAAGGAAGAGTAAGCAATTGCAGTATAACCGAAGATGATCTTACGAGAGTAAGTTGCAACTAACTCGGAGATCACTCCCATCGCAGGAAGGATCATGATATAAACTGCTGGGTGAGAATAGAACCAGAAGAAGTGCTGGAATAGTACCGGATCTCCTCCCAACTGAGGATCAAAAATCCCCACTCCAAGAGTTTTCTCTGCAATGAGTAAAAGCAGAGTGATCGCAAGAACCGGAGTTGCCAATACTTGCAGGATCGCAGTTGAGTAAAGCGCCCAAACCATGAGAGGAATTCTGTTCATGGTCATTCCAGGTGCTCTCAGTTTATGAGTGGTAACGATGAAGTTCAAACCAGTCAAGATCGAGGAGAACCCGATGATGAATACTCCAAGAACCATCGGGATCACTCCCAGACCGGTCTTAATGGAAGAATACGGGGTGTAGAAGGTCCAACCGGTATCTACGTTTTCCAAGAAGAGAGTGGAACCAGTGATCGCAGCACCGATCATCAGCATGTACCAGCTCATCAAGTTCAATCTTGGGAAAGCTACGTCTTTTGCTCCGATCATAATCGGAAGAACGAAGTTTCCGAAAATTGCAGGAATCCCTGGAACGATCACCATGAACACCATAATGGCTCCATGGTAGGTCATCATTCTGTTATAAACGTCTGCGGAAAAAAGAGTTTTTCCCGGTGTGAATAATTCTGCGCGAACTAATAAAGCGAAAACTCCTCCTAAAAAGAAGAAGCTCATGATCGCGATAAAGTACATGATCCCGATACGCTTATGATCTAAGGTCGTAAGCCAGGACCAAATCCCCTTTTGGTGATTCAGGTAATTATGTTGCTCGTGGGCCATTGTCCGTAATCCTATTTAAGCGTCTTAATGAATTCGATGATGTCCTTGATCTCTTCCTCTTTGATCCTTCCTTGGAAAGAAGACATCGCAGGAGGGAATCCAGCTACGATCTTAGCTGTAGGAACAAGGATGGATTGTTTGATATAAGCGTCGTCCGCAACAACGGAAGATCCGTCTGCGAAGTCTCTCTTATTACCATAAAGACCTTTGAAGCTCGGTCCAACAATCCTGGATCCGTCGATGGAGTGACATCCGCTACATCCAAGGCTTCCCTTGAAAAGAGCTTCTCCTCTTTCCGCAGGTCCTTTGTTGTTAGCGCCAGCATTTGCTGCGATTTTCTCGGCCTGCCAAGCAGCGAATTGCTCGCCGTCCACCACACGAATCGTAGCCATCATATTGGAGTGTTTGGTTCCACAATACTCAGTACAGAAAACTGTGAAGTCACCTTTCTCGATCGGAGTGAAAGTGAAAGTAGTCCTTCTGCCAGGAACCGCATCCATTTTGTTCCTGAATGCAGGAACATAGAAACTATGAAGAACGTCATCAGAGGTAAGAATGAAACGAATAGTTTTACCTACTGGAACTACTACGATCTCAGGCTTGAGAAGAGTAGAATCCGGATCATTTTCCACTAACTTTTTATCTGTTGGGCTATTGATCTCGATATCATTCGCGTATTTGAAAGTCCATGCCCACTGGCGAGCAGTTACGTGAACTTCAACATCGCCTTTTTCGCCGACTCTGCGAAGATCATGAAACACACTCCATCCCCAAGCAAAGATGATCATCATGATCACGAAAGGTATGAAAGACCATAAGAACTCAGCAAGAGTATTGTGCGTGATGTACGCACTTTTTTGGTCTTCAGTTTTTCTTCTATACTTGAAAATGAATATTACCATTCCCCCAATGAGAATGATAAAAGAGATAAGGCCCGAAACAAGAAGAAAGATATAGAGGTTATCTACATCTCCCGATTCTTTTGTCGCTGGAACCGGCATGAAGCTTGTCGCCGTAATAAAAGAGAACCAGTTCATCGGATCGAAATCACTCCTTCCTTTTTTTATACTGTACTAGACGAGTTTTGTTTCTTCCAAAAGCGGAATAAGAACGCTGTAAGGATAACGACAGTGAGAAAACCGCCGATTCGCATGATATTGAATGCGTATAATGTATACCTATTTTTGGATGGATCAAATTGGAAGCAAAAAAGGGCAACGCTGTCAGTCAAATCGCCGATTTTACCGTTTCCAGCCTCAACGAGAGATAATCTCAGGGTCCTTTCATCCATTGGAATCCCTTTTAAGTATCTGGAAATTTGTCCATCCGGGGTGATCACATAGGCTACAGAAACATGTACCCATTGATCGTTATAAGGATTCCATTTGTATGTAAAACCCAAGCTGGAAGCTAAAGCCTTTATTTCAGGATCATATCCGGTTAAAAAACTCCAGCCGGAACCGTCCCCTCTTCCATAATCTTTCACATAAACTTCTTTTTTCGCTTTCGCAAGATCAGGTTTTTCTTTCGGATCAAAACTCACTGCTACGTAATTGAACTCTTTTCCGACTTCTAAGTTTAATTCTTTGAGTGAGGCTGAGATCTCATTTAGATAAAGACTGCAGAGTGTGGGACATCTATAATACACTAAGGTAAGAAGAAGTGGCTTTCCTTCTTTCAGATAATCGCCTATGCGGACTTGTTTACCTTGTTCATCCACGAAAGATAAATTGGTATCTATATGATTTCCTAATTTTTCTTCCAAACCTACACCTTCGAGCTCGGCAGGAACCGTATGAGCAGGTAATTCTCTTTCGGTATCGAAGGATAAAACGGATAAGAATGGTAAGAAAAGAATAAGAGCCGCAGCTATTTTAGAAAAGCACTGCGGATGATTGGAGGAGAACAAGATTCTTATTCCCGGATTCTTTCCTTACTTCGCCGCTGCCGAAGTGTTAGAAGGAACTACTTCGTTATAATCTTTAACACCCTTGTGAAATGCAGTGAGATAAACGAAATAAAGAATGTTTGCGGCCAATACGACCACGAATGTCCAAAAACCTGCCTTGTTGTAATGGTCTCCGTTTTGGCTCATGGAATGACTCCTAAAGTATCAAAAAAAAACGTTTCACTTTTATAAAAAGCGAAAGATACCAACCAGTTTTGGAGACCTGTCCTTTTTTTGAAAGCGTTTTTGCTTTTCAGTCTTTTCATACGTTTAGAACCGACATAAAAAGCTTCTATCCTTAGGTCGGGCACCAGAACGCTCGTTCTTTAGAATCTTCAATTTTTCTTCGCATGAGAATTAGTCTCAGATCAAAATTAACACTTCCAATTTTCAGACATCAAATCTCTTGCCCCAAATCAGTCGCGCTCAAGTATGGTAAAGGAGAGTTCGGATTCTCCGAAAAAACAGAATGATTGCGTCTACTTATTCTCATTTCAGAAAGTTTTCTCTCTTTCTGGTTCTTTATTCAGTTTTAATTTTTCTAAATTTATTGTATGGGCCTCTTGTCCGAGCTACTGATTCCGGACTTGCTTGTCCTGATTGGCCTTTTTGTTTCGGTAAAATTTTTCCGGACTTCGACTTTAATATTTTTATGGAAGTTGGACATAGATATTATTCCGGATTTTTAGGAATTGTCCTTATCGCAGGCGCAATCTGGACTGCAATTGTTCCCGAATTAAGAAAACCTTTCTTAGGTTATTTTATCCTAGGGATCTTACTTATCGCTTCTCAAGTTACATTGGGAGGTTTGACTGTTCTTCTTTCTTTAGATCCTGCGACTGTAAATCTGCATTTATTGAATGCGATCTTGTTTTTGCTCTGCATAGTTACCGCTACGTTTAAAGCTCACAATCTAGCAAAATTTACAGATTCAAATGAGTTTTTAACTAAACAAAGTTTATTGCAGAAGGATCAGATCCCTCTTCTGATCGGAGTATTATTAATATTCTTCCAAATCATCTTAGGGGGAAGGGTAAGTTCCAACTACGCAGGACTTGCATGTTTAGAATTCCCGACTTGTAATGGAGAATGGATCCCTTCCGTTCCGGAACCTAAGACACAGATCCAGGTACAACACAGATTGGGCGCTTATTTGGTAACATTTTACGTTCTTCTAATAAACCTTTATGGAATATTTAAAGGATTCTCTGCAGAAACAAAAAAATACGTGAGAACGGCGATCGTTCTTCTGGTTATGCAGATCGGATTGGGAGTTGTGAACGTATACATGAAACTCCCGAAATTAGTGACCGCAGCTCATACTGGAGTCGCCATTCTTCTTTTCTTATCCGTTTATGCAGTTTGGGTGCAGAGAGCCTCAGAGCTTTCTAAGAGTAAGGTTTCTTAAATAGAATGAATAATTTTTTCTCAGACTGGAATCAAATGATCAAACCAAGGGTAAGCTCCCTGGTTTTAGCTACTGCTGTGCCTGGTTTATATCTCGGTTCTCCTTCAGCACCTAGTACACTTCTGGTCTTTATGACAATGCTCGGGACTTTTTTGATGTCTTCCGCATCTTTCATTTTCAACCAGATCTTAGAAAAGGACAGAGACGCTAAAATGAAACGGACTGCAAATCGTCCGATCCCCGCAGGAAGGATCAGTAAGGCGCAAGCTTGGATCGTAGGATTTGCGATGACTTTTGCGGCTTTTTGGGTTTTGTATTATTTTGCAAATCTGCTGACTGCGACATGTGCGTTTGCTGCACTTCTCGCTTATGTTTTTCTTTATACAATACTCTTAAAACCAAGAACACATCAGAATATCGTAATAGGCGGAGTGGCAGGCTGCGTAGGACCTCTGATAGGTTATGCTGCCGTCAGTAATTCTTTGCCGTTACCTGCTTGGATCTTGTTTTTGATGATCTTTCTCTGGACTCCGGCTCATTTCTGGGCACTTGCCATCTTTTTAAAAGAAGACTATAGCGATGCGAATTTTCCTATGCTGCCTGTTGTAAAAGGTGTGAAGGAAACTGGACGTTCTATTTTGTTTTATACTGTTCTTTACGTAGGATCTGTGATCGCGTTCTATTGGGCGGAGCCTTCCATGGGTTGGTTGTATATGATCTCTTCGGTGGCGTTGAGCATTTCTATACTTTACCTTTCCGTAAAATTATTTCAGAATCCTGAGCCTAAATTCGCGAGAGGATTTTTCTTCTTCAGTATTTTACACTTGTTTTTGATCAATATTTTAATTCTGATCGACCATTCGATCCCTGCCTGAACCCATAAGTTTTCCAACTCCAGTTCGGATATAATTTATTTAGGGAAAATTTTCCTTTACGTTAAATCCGGTTTTCTGCTCAAAAAATTTCACTTCACTTTTTAAACCTTTCAGAGTTGACAGTCGCTTAAGAGCGTATAGATTTCTCTCCTCAAGAGGTTTTTCCCATGATCAATCTTTCGAATTCGGTTCGCCCTTATGTCCTGAAACTATTGGTGGTTTTAGGCTTAATATCATTTTCGGGCTCTTCAATTTTTTCTCAGAATAAACCGGGAGAATTCGACGCGGAATTGTATGCACAGTTGGTAAGACAAAGTAATGTGCAGTTCACGAATCTAATCAAATCCAAGACCGTGCTTACGGATCATAAAGGTTGGAAGAAGCCGATTGACAAAGCATTCGGTAAACTTTCTAAAAACTCCGGAAATCCTCCTTTTCCTCTAGTTTATAAAATTGTGAAAGAGCCAAGCTTCAACGCATTCGCAATGGCAGGTGGACAATTCTGCATTCACTCTGGTGCCTTAGATTCACTCGATGAGATCATCAAACAAAAAGAAGCGGATGCCGCTCAGAAGTTGGACTTCCATCGGGAAAGATATATCGCGGGAGTATTGTCTCACGAGTTAGCTCACTTCTATAACAGACATGTTTTCAACAGTGTGAAAAAGTTTTACGCGCTCAAAGACGAGCCCTCTGGAAAAGCATTTTTAGAAAATAGCAAATTCTCTCAAGAGCAAGAGTTAGATGCGGACCAGACAGGATTATTCTTATTGGATAAGGCAGGTTACGGCGGCGACTTCATGCTCGTCACTCTCCAAACCTTAAATGAAGTGGAGCAATCTTATAAAGAAGCATTAGCATCTTCTAAAGCAGATAAAACCAGACCGGAACTGATCGGCTCTCATTATTTCTCCAGCCACCCTTCTCCAAATGAAAGGTTGTCCAGACTCAAGACGGATAAACAAGAATTGTATAGCTTCTTAGCTAAGATGGAAAAAACTTTCGATGATATCCAGCTGGGAAGAAACTTAGATGAAGCAAGATCCAACTTAGAAGACGGGCTTAAAAAATTCCCTGAAAACACTTTCTTGAGTAAAGCACTCGCAGTTTGTATGCACAAGATCTGGATGGCGACCGCTTCTAACGAAGAATTAAAATTAAAACCTGTATTGGACATGCCTTCCTTTAGAGACACTATGGTGTTTCCTCCGGATAAAAGTAAACGTGCAGTTATGAGGATCGTTCCCGGAAACGAAGCGGCTTATAATCGTGCACTCAAAGCATATAGAGAAGTAATCATAAAAACGGATGATCCATATTTTCTTTCTAACTATGCAGTCTTACTTTCTTATTCCGCGGACGAAAAAGATCTGGATGTTGCGGTAAGCGTAGCCAACAAAGCTTTCCAAGCAGAAGGAACTGTTTCTCTAGCAAATAACTTGGGAGTAGTCCTATTCTGGACAGACAAAAGAGAAGAAGCGAAAGAACTTTTCAATCGCCTCGCACTGTCAATCGACCAAAAGATCAGAACTCTTGCTTCTCAAAGTGGGAACAATCCTCAGATCGCTCAATATCTAAGGACGATAGGCCAATCCACGGCTCAGAAGCAACAAGTAGATCCTGACTATATCTATGAGAACTTTACTCCTATCTTGAATATCGCGTTGGTAGAATCTTATTCTGCAGTAGATCCTAAATCCAAAGGACTCGCTAATTATTATCTTACCAATTATGATTCTACTTCCGGTTGGGCAAAGGTTCTAGCAAAGATCCATTCAATAGAACTTACAGCTCCTACTCCTGCTAACGAAGTGAATGCTTTTAAAGTTGGTGGGGTTGGTCCTGGCGACAAGTTAGAAGACCTATTGAAAAACTGGGGAAAACCTACACGTATCAAAACGGATAAAAAAAGCGGTCTGGAATATTTCGAATATGATAACAAAGAGACAGCGTTTATCTTAGATATGGGAACAGTAGTGCAGGTGAATGTAGTCGGAGATGCAAGCCCAGGCTTAGGACAAGGAATTACAGTTGGATCTTCTAAACCGGCTGCAGAAAAACTATTGGGTTCTAAGTACAGAAAACAAGGTGATTATCACGACTACTACGAAAAAGGAAAAGCTTTCGTGAAGTATAATAAACACGGAAAGATAGATCTTTTAGTGGTTCAGTGATCGATCCTTAAGAAAAAACCTTCTAATCAAAATACCGGTCCCGGAAACCAAAATCGCCGGGACCCAAATATATAAAAGTTCAGACTGGACCACAACCCAACCTCTTGCCGTAAAAAAGTTTTTAGGACCGATAGGAGAAACTCGGATCGGTCTATATTCAAAAAAGATCCTTTCGGAACTCCAAGGAACGAAGAAGCCAACTCCTAAACCACCTGTGGTCATCGCATCCAACACTCCGTGAGAAACTGCAGATACAAAAAGAAATAAAAAAATAGTAAACCAGCTTGCTTTCAGTTTGGTCCTGAAGAATGCCACGATGCAGGACATTACCAAGGCAAATAAAATAGAATGCGTAAATCCTCTATGACCCCAGTCACTCTCATACGGGATCCCGAATTTAAAAGCAACCACGTCGAAATCAGGAAGAATAGAGAAGAATATTCCAAAAATGGCAAGTATTGCTGGGATTTTCTTTTTTCCGAAGAAAAAGAAGAGCGAAATTGGAACTGCTGGGTGGGAGAATATAGTGGCCATTATTTAATCCGGATCAAGTCCTGCAACGAACCAAACTTCCATCTTTGCGGAAAAATATCCTCATCTCCATTCCCTTCTCCGGAGCCTGGGCATGATAATCCAATTTGCATTCGGACTCAGAAGGAGAGAAAGGATTTCGTGGAAGTTTTTCCTTAGGGCACCAGAATCTTTCCTTTTCGGAACTGTACAATTTCCAATCGGAAGGATAGAGAGGATGGATCCCCGCATCTAAAAATAGGTTCCTGGAAAGCTCCTGAGGTTGGTAAGGACTTCCACCTCCATGGACTCCTACGAACATATCCACTCTATCATCTCTGATGTACAGAGGCGATCCTGTATCATTTAAGCAGAAGTACCCGTCATGATACTTTCCATTCTGCATTTTGATTTTCTTCTCTTTGATTTTGGGGATATAAGCCAATGTACCGATCACCTTTGACTTATTGCAGGAAGAAATTTTAGTCCCGATCTTCTCGCATAGATCCTTAAAACTCACAGCCAAGGTCCTGTAAGGAAACACCTGGTAATTGTATCCCGCACCCCAACCCCATTCTAGATCGTAGAGTTCGTATTTTCCTTCTCCTGCAAAATGGTATTTCTTCCCGTCCTTTGCGATCCCGCTTCCTTCCCAACGTACTTGCTCTAAGAATGTAGCGGACGCTCTGCCGATTTCTTTTCCAGAAGGAGAATATGCGGCCACTTCCGTTCCGGGAAAGGCTTCTTCCAATGCTAAATGATAATACGTAGGATAATAGGCTCCTAAACTCGTTGGTTGGAATTCCGACAAACGTTCTAGATCTTCTTGGGAGAGAAATCTTTCTAAAGGCTTTGGAGAATGATCCAGGGAGGTCTGCATGGGTCGAAACGTATGCTGGTAGGCCAGAGGTTTCAAATTGGTCCTTGGATAGATGCAGGAATCTTTAGAGCGACGTATCTTTGAGGTTTCGGACTTGGTAAATGGATCTTCTAAAATAACTGCTTCTCCGTGAAATACACGGATACTTTGTTCCTTTTCGGGAAACTTACATTCACAACCTTCCGGAGAGTTAATGCAGAGTACTTTTGCATAAACCGGAGGAGCGTTTTGGCTGAATTGAGAACTGGAGAATAGGGATAAGAGTAAAATGCAGAGTAATATCCCGCTCCCAGAAGGGAGCGGGACCAGTTTCTTCAGAAAAAAGAGCAATTAGATGTTGCTCTCTCCTTCGCTGGAACCGCCAGTTGGGAACAGGCTTGGTGTAGGCGTAGGTTCTGGGGTCGCAACTGGAGCAGCTGGACGAGGCGCCGGTTTCGGAGCAGTTTTTTTCTTAACTACTTTCTTTTTAGGCGCAGCTTTCTTCTTAACTGCTTTCTTCTTAGTGGCTTTAACGACCTTTTTTTTCGCTACTTTCTTCTTTGCCGCTTTCTTCTTAGGTGCGGCTTTTTTCTTTGCTTTCTTCTTAGCTACCATGGTAGATACTCCTTGTATCTGGGGAATCTTTCCGTTATTCCTAGAGTAAATTTCCACTCGTAAGACTTAGAGGTAAAAGAGTAAAACCTTTTTTCATTTTCTTTCGTTAAAGCAATCTAAAACAATTCATAATGTTTCGTTTCTATCTCTAAGTTGCGCTGACTGAGTATCCTAGATCGGTAAAACTCTCTTCAGGAGAACGTAGTCGATGGCTGATCAAGAAGGCTTTGACTAAACCTTTTCCTTTCACGTTGATCTCTCCCCTTTCTGTTAACGCAAAATCGGATCGAATTAGTTCTGCGGTGGACTCAGTGACCTGAATTTCTCCCGGAACACCATGAGATTCCATACGACTGGCAAGATTTACAGCATCTCCCCAGATATCGTAGATGAATTTTTTCGTTCCGATGACTCCTGCAACTACCGGACCTGTATTAATCCCTATCCTCATACGCAGTTTAGTACCCATTTTTTTGAGTTTGAATTTGGAAAGGAGCTCCTTCATGTCCCAAGCCATATGAGCCACAAGCAAAGGATGTGCCTCATTCGGTAATGGAAGGCCACCTACCGCCATGTACGCGTCTCCGATGGTCTTAATCTTCTCCAAACCGTATTTTTCTGCCAGAATATCAAAGTGAGAGAAGACTTCGTTTAAGAGACGTACTACGGACTCAGGCCTCATCACCGCGGAAAGTTTAGTGAAACCCACAATATCTGCAAAAAGTATAGAAACATTCGGATAACTGTCCGCGATGAGCCCGGCATTTGACTTCAGTTCCTGCGCAATAGAATGTGGAAGAACGTTCAGAAGTAATTTTTCAGCCTTATCCTGCTCTATACGGACCTTTTCATAAGCGTCTGCGATCTCGACCCTTGCTTTTTCATTGTCTGCAAGTGTAGAACGTACCGCTCCGAGAACTAAATTGTAACGTTCTGCAATCTGACCGACTTCGGTAAACGGCTCTACCGGAACATCCACTGCTAGGTCCCCAGTCTTTCTCTGGTAATCCATAGCTAAGAATAGATCTATCAGCTCCGTAGTTGCCTTATGCTCGGAGATATTCAGGCCCATTCTTTCTTCGTCCCCGTCTACGCGGAGAGGGAAAAATTTATTAATCAGGTAGAAGATCAGTAGAGAAAGTCCGAACGCAAATCCACCCACCGAAAATATCCCCAATAACTGGGTAAGAAGAAGAGAGGACCTAGTAACATTATTTCCGATCAAGTTCAGATCAGCGAAAATTCCTACTGCGATTGTTCCCCAAATTCCTCCGATCAAGTGAACTGGGATGGCTCCTACTGCATCATCTATCTTCAGTTTTTCTAAAAGTTTTTCCGCAGGAAGAACGAATAAGCCCGCGATACTACCGATAATCGCAGACTGAATTGGAGTAAAACAATCCGCTCCTGCAGTAATGGCAACTAGTCCAGCCAAAGATCCGTTCAGTGGCGCTGTCGGTTCCGGGAATCCCTTGATCAACCATGCAGCCAACATCGCTACCATGAGAGAAAATCCGGAAGAAATGATCGTGTTCAGTATAATGCCTGGAACTTTTTCATTAAAACCTAAAGTGCTTCCCCCATTGAATCCCATCCATCCGAACCAAAGAAGAATTCCACCTAACATCGCCATAGGAAGATTACTTCCTGTCACGGCCTTGGGTGGTTCGTTCTCTGGGAATCTTCCGATCCTTGCTCCAACAATAAGAAGAAGTGAAAGCGATACCCAACCACCCACACTATGAACTAAAGTGGAACCGGCAAAGTCATGAAATCCCCTCGCTGCCAACCAACCATGATTTTCATCCGTCAGACTTCCTCCCCAACACCAGTGACCAGCGATCGGATAGATCACACCTGAGATCAAAGCTGTGGCGAATAAATAAGAATGGAATTTTAATCTTTCTGCAACTGCTCCAGAGACTATAGTCGCAGAAGTTCCGCAGAACACTAGCTGAAATAAGAAGAAGGTCGGAGGCCAAGCCTTTCCGACCGGAAACGCAGGAGCAAATAATGAAGTTCCTATAAGCCCGTTCCATGTGACTCCAAACATGAGTCCGAATCCGAATGTATAAAAGAGAAGAGTGGCCACTCCGAAGTCCGCCACATTCTTGATAGCGACATTAATAGAGTTCTTAGCTCTAGTAAGTCCGGATTCTAATACAAGGAAACCACCTTGCATGATTAGCACCAGTCCGGAACATACTAAGACCCAAAGTATGTCCAATAAGCTCTTTTCTGAACTCATAGAAAAGGTTCCCCCGAATGGATTCTCACAAAATGTTCGCTTATTAATCTAAATTATCGGAATCATTTTAATCTAATCTAACAAGACGCAAGCGGGAAACCTCATAATAATGTAACAATGAAGGGCGATAAATGCCCCGAAAGCAATCCCCCACTTGAGTGAGTTCCTACCCTGAAAAGGACCATGGCACCTTCTCCAAATCCCAAAACTTCTTAGGATTTGGGAGAAAATTCGATTTTTTTGAAGAACAGTGTTTATTTCGAACGTAACGACCGTTCTACAAAGTCTTATAGATAACGGCTAAAGCAGGGGCTTCGAAGGAGAAAAAAGCCTTTCCCTCTAAAAAGCCTGTTTTAAACAAGGATTAACTCTACAAAAACCGAGATGTTGGTATAATTCCATGAGGGAAATCAAAACCGTAACCGTTCTTGGCGCAAATGGGACAATGGGCGCCGGATCCGCAGCTATCGTGGCTGCATTTGGTAAGGCAAAAGTCCATATGTTAGCCCGTGACGTTAACAAAGCCAAAGAAGGGATCGAAAAAGCTATTTCTTCCATCAAAACGGACACTATCCGTCCTAGATTAATTCCAGGCTCTTATGACCAAGACCTGGAAAAAGCTGTCTCCGAATCCGATTGGGTTTTCGAGCTTGTTGCAGAAAGTTATGAAGTAAAAGAACCGATCAACAAAAGGATCGCTAAGGCTCGTAAACCGGGCACGATCGTATCCACTGTTTCTTCCGGTCTTTCTATCGCTCGTCTAGCGGATGCTTTCGACGAAGACGGTAAAAAACATTATTACGGAACTCACTTCTTCAACCCTCCGTATAAAATGATCCTTTGCGAATTGGTAACTCACGCAGGAAACGATAAAAAAGTTACTAAAAAACTGGGAGAGTACCTGGATAAAACTCTGGGACGCGCTGTAGTTTATACAAACGACACTCCGGCATTTGCAGGTAACAGGATCGGATTCCAGCTCATCAACGAAGCCGCTATCAAAGCGGAAGAATATTCCGACAAAGGTGGTATCGCACTGATCGACGCGATCATGAGCGGATACACCGGAAGAGCAATGGCTCCTCTGGATACTGCTGACTTCGTTGGTTTGGATGTTCATAAGGCGATCGTAGACAACCTCTATGAGATGACTAAAGACGCTGCACATTCTACCTTCAAACTTCCTGGTTATTTCCAAAAGTTGATCGATAAAGGTGACTTAGGAAGAAAGTCCGGACAAGGTCTTTATAAGATGACCAAAACTCCTGACGGTAAAAAGGAAAAATTGTATTACGATATCAAAGGTGATCTGTATATTCCGGTCCCTAAATTCGATATTCCTTTTATCAAAGAAGCAAACCGCAGGATCGGCGAGGCTGATTATATCGGCGCAATGAATATAGTAAAAGAAGCGAAAGGTCTGGAAGCAGATATCGCTCGTTACTTTATCGCTCGTTACGTAAGCTACTCTCTCTCTCTCGTGGGAGAAGTTGTGGAAAGCAAAGAAATGACCGACCTTGCAATGGGAACCGGATTTAACTGGGCGCCTGCATCTGCATTCGTAGACTTCTTAGGCGGACCTAAGGAAGCAATCAGTCTAATCACTAAGGCGAAACTTCCTGTTCCGGAAGTATTGGCAAAAGCAAAAGCGGGAAAACCTTTCTATCAACTGAAAGACGTTTTAGATGCTCGTTCTCTTTTTAAAGGATAATAAGGGAGGAAAGATTACATGAAAGATGCAGTTTACGTACTCGGCGGAGAGCAAACAGACTTCCAACGTAACTGGACTAAAGAAGGAAAAACCTTCATGTCCTTGTTCAGGGAAGCCGTTCAAGACGGACTAGAAAAAGTTGGTCTTACTCCTGATGAAATCAAAAAGTTAAACAAACAAAACCGTATTGGAGTTTTCGTAGGGAACTTTGATGGGGAACAATATGCAGTCCAAGGACATTTGGGTGCTTTCTTAACTGAAGTAGATCCTTGTTTCTTCGGGGTTCCAGGCGCTCGTTATGAAGCTGCTTGTGCTTCCGGTTCTGTTGCTATAGACGCTGCTCAAACCAAACTCCGCTCTAAAGACTACGACGTAGCGATCGTTGTAGGAATGGAGATCATGAAGACCGTTTCTTCTTCCGTAGGAGGAGACTTCTTAGGAACCGCAGCTTATTACGAAAAAGAAGCTAAGGGAGTTCAATTCCCATTCCCTAAACTTTTCGGAAAACTCGCAGACGTTCTTTTAGAGCGCTACAAGTTAGATGAAAAACGTTATATGGGAGCGCTTGCGGAAATTTCCAGAATCAATTACGCAAACGCAAAACGTAACCCTAAAGCTCAAACCCGTTCTTGGTTCATGAACAATGAACATGCAAACGCAAGGGGCGGAGAATTCAATATGGCAGTGGGTGGACGTCTTGCGATCACCGACTGTTCTCAAGTAACTGACGGTGCTGCGTTAGTGGTTCTTGCTAATAAGAATTACGCAGAAGAATTCGCTAAGAAAAAAGGAACTAAACTTTCCGCTTATCCTAAGATCAAAGGATGGGGACACAGAGTTGCTCCGATCACTTTCGAAGCGAAAGTTGCCGAATCCAAAGGAGACAAATGGGTTCTTCCTTGGACTCGCCAAACCGTTAAAGATGCATTCGATCGTTCCGGTCTGAACACTAAGGACATAGACGTTTTCGAAACTCACGACTGTTTCACTTCTTCCGAGTATGCAGCGATCTCCGCATTTGGGATCACTCAACCAGGTAAAGAACACGAAGCGATCGAAGACGGAGTGATCGACTTCCACGGTAAAAAACCGATCAACCCATCCGGTGGACTTATCGGAGCGGGACACCCTGTTGGAGCTTCCGGTGTGAGAATGATGTTAGACATCTACAAACAAGTTACCGGAACTGCAGGTGATTACCAAGTAGAAGGCGCTAAAAATGGACTGATGCTCAATATCGGGGGATCAGCAACCACCAATTACGTGTTCGTAGTCGGAAAATAAATTCTTTCTACAAAAAAGAATGGAAAAGCCCGGTATTCCCGGGCTTTTCGTTTATATGGGTTTACGCACAGCAAAAGATTGGAATCAATTTTTACTCAGGTTCTTCGTAGCTCTAGGCTTTTGGGAAGTAGCTTCTGTCTCTCTTCGAACTCTTTTATTCTCCACTTTCTATTTTGATCCGAACTTAAAGAACTTCTTCGTTCCAATGTCCCAAGTCTTTTGGATTGGACCAATCGTTGCGGATATCTTAGAAGTATTCTTCATTGGAATATTAACATCTCTTGTTAGACCTGCATTGCCTTACGGACTTTTGGGCGGATTAATCGTTGGGATTTGTTTTTCCGTCGCTGCTTTCGTAGCTCCCGCATTAGCAATCTCTCAATTTACAGGGGCTTTTCCTGTAAAACTGGTTTGGCTTTGGGTATTCTATCAATCCGTTCTAAGTATATTATCTTGTTTCGTTTTTACCTTCTCTAGCGAAGAAGATTAACTGATCCGAAATTCGTTTCAATTTTTTATAACTTCATTCCAAATCCAAAAACCCTGGGAGTAAATCCGAACCAAGCAGGGTCCAATTTCCCAAAGGGAAATTCTCTTTTTGATTTAGTATGAAAACGATCCTTTGGATTCTAATCTCATTACTTTCTATTGGAAGTCTGACCGCAGGTCCGAAAGATCAAAACGAGATCCGGAACATTCCCCTCTATTCCTTGGATCTAGAAAGAAAAACATTATACCAAGAACTGGGCCAAATCCCGGAAGATGATCTGATCATTTTAAATTTTACCAGTTCCGACTGCCCTCCTTGTAAGGAAGAAGTCCCGAATCTATTAGAATATTCTAAAAAATGGAATAGCTCCCATCCTAAAAGAAAGCTACATCTTTTGATCATTTTTGTGGGAGATAATCCCGGTTCGGTTTCCAAATTAGCGAACGAACTCGGCATCAAAAAGCAAGCTTCCTTATATTTTGACAGCTTACAAACAAGTATGAGAATTTTAGAATTCCCTGGAACACCGACCACAATGGTAGTCCAAAATAAAAATGTCCTATTCAAAGAATACGGATACACCCAGGAAAACTGGTCCAAAATGATTTCCGTTCTGGAAAACAGGAGATAATCCTTTGGGAAATGAAGTAGTAAAGCCTTGGTCTCGCGATGTTGGAACTCCTAGAAAGACTTCTTTTCGTTTTGTAGGAATTCCAACAAAGGGCGTTATTTTAAGGGTCGCTTTCATAAAAATTGCTTCTATCATTTTAATTTTCCTTCTCTCAGGCTCAGAACTTTTTTCAAAAGAAAGCTCAGTCCAGAAGATCTATATACATAAACTCAAATTAGAGAATGGGGTCCCAAAATACTTAGAAAGCAGATTTAGGAACGGGATCATCAATTCTATATTAAAAAACTTTGAAGGAAAATTCAATATAGCCGACGATGAATCTTTAGCTGCACTTCTAAAACAAGTGGAACTAAACCAAAAGCTGAACTGTAGCGATGAGATCTGTATGAAACAGATCGCAGATGCAATCGACGCAGATGAATTGATCTCCGGCACGATCTTTCTTTCCAATAAAGGTTATAAGATCAATTTGAGATCTCAAAAAAGAGATTCGGTCGCGCTTACTTATACAATTAAAACTTCTTTCGATCTGGAATTTCCGGAATACCAAATCGATTATTATTCTTCTGAAGCGGGGCGTAAACTGATCGATCCAAGATATGCGATCAATTTTGCAGCTGCCTTTCCGGGAGCCATTGAGAAGGTAGAGTTTCCTAGTTTTAAGGTGCAAGACGATAAAACTGGAGAGATCAATGTCCTAAATTTCAAAATAGAGGACCAGAGCGCAAAAAGTTTCATAGAAACGATCCGGCCTAAACTTTCCAAAGCAGACGACCTGGTTAAAGAAAAACTCTATGAGAGATCGATTCCAGAATATGTGGAAACCTTAAACGCTTTAGAACAAAGACTTTCGGACAGATCCAAAACAGAAATGTCGAATTATCTGAAAAATATCAGAGGAAAAATATCAAATTCATATTTTCTAATATATAAGGACAAGTTTTCAGAAATGGACTTATCCGCACAAAAAGGCGGAGAGATCTCCTTTTTGAAAAGATTGAGCGAAGAATATAAGGATCTCAAAAAAGAATACACGACCAAAACACCCTCTTCTTTCCGACTGTCCGAATTCGAAAAGGCATTGGATGATCGGATAGAAAAACTGAATTTCTTGATCTTCGGTCTCCAAGAAAAAGAAGGAGACAGGCTCTATGCAGATTTTGATTTTACCGGGGCCATCTTAAATTATAGATCTGTTCGAAACGAGCTTATCAAATTAAGATCCGGACCTGAATCTTCCGCATTAAAATCGAGAGTGGAAAGAAAGATCCTAACTTCGGAAACTACAGGAAGATCTTATCTACAAAGTAAACTTTCAGGATTGTACCAGAGCTTGGAAAAATCGTTTCTTGCAGAAGCATTAGAGTCGGATCCGGATCGTAAGAAAAATTATATAGAGAAGATAGGAGAAGGTTTCAAACAGATCTTGGAAATTTTAGCCAGATCTGAATTTGTTTCAGAAGAACAGATCAAGTATTTTAATCATTTTAGGACTAAGGCTGCTCCTCAGGTTGGTAAAAACTTATTCGATCAGGAAACTGCAGATCTTCTTCTTCATGAAGGGATCGATAAAAAATCCAGAACTCAAGTGGACACCTGCGTCAAGTTAGGGGCCAATCCGAATTCTATCCATTCAGACTCTGGAAAAAACGCTGCTCAAAGATTAGCGGAAAGTGATACGATCCTGATCAGTCCTGACTCCTTAAAAATTTTGAGAAATTCCATCAAAACCGATACAAGTTTAGATTCGGATTTTTTTGAATCCGTTCGACAAAGAAAAATAGATGATATCAACCGATTCGTATTGAGAGGTTCCGATCCGAATACAAAAGATTATTTGGACAATACTCCTTTGCATAAGTCTGCAGGTTTCGGATATTATGAAGTTTCTTCCTTTCTTTTGCAGATCGGAGCCGAGTTAAATTCCAAAAATGGAGAAGGAGAAACGCCTCTGCATAGGGCGGTGCTTCACGGCTTCTATGAGTTATGCACCTTGTTTTTAAGATCCGGAGCGGATCCCAATGCAACTCGAAATGACGGGATGACTCCTTTACATTTAGCCGTTCAATTTCCGGAGATCACAAGGCTACTTTTGCAAAGAGGTTCTGACTTAAATCTAAAGAACGACGAAGGCTGGACACCTGTTCATAAGGCCGCTGAAAGTGGGCATCCTGAATCTTTGAAACTTTTGATCCAAGCAGGTGCAAGAGTAAACGAAAAAGATAATATTGGTTGGACACCTATGGATTGGGCAGTACAAAAAAATCGGTATGAAAATCCGAATATAGTGAAGATCCTTAAAAAAGCAGGAGCAGAATGCCAGGTCAACTGCGTGGAGTAGCCCATCGCAGCTTGTCCTATATTATACTCCTAATTCGGAAAAACCTTCCGGATCGCATCTTTGGAAAGATTTCCTTCCTTATCCGTTCTGATCAGAAGTGCATCTACATAAATCGCAGGCTTTCCTTTTGTATAAGCGACAATGAGAAATCCGTCCTGAACGTTCAGGATACGATATGCCAAATACAATCTTTTAGTTTGTTTCTTCTCCCAAATCTTTTTTCCTTCGGCGGAAAATTTTACCAAACGCAAAGGACCTTCTCCGTCAGAGGCAAGAGCCATAAAATCTTTGTCTGGAGTTTCAATTATATCAGTTAAGAAACCGAGTCCTTCCGTTTTCTGAACTGTTTCCCAAATTAAATCTCCAGTTTGACTTATCTTCATAAGCCAGGTTTGGGTGTTTCTTAGAATTGGAGTCGCAGCTCCTGCAAAAAGTAAATTCCCGTCGGAAAGTGAAGTGATCTTAGTTGCCCATTCTTCTACGCCTGGCTTACCATATTGTTTCTTCCAAACTGGCTTCCCATCTTCATCGATCTTATGAAGGATCACATCTTTTTGAGATTCCTTTCCGGAATGGATGCTTGTATTCTCCGCTAAGATCACTCCTCCATCAGAAAATCCTAAACTAGTTTCCGGAAAGTTTTTGATATCTTTTAAATGTTTTACAAACTTTAAATCTCCATCTTTGGAGAATCGAACGAATAAATACGCAGTCTCAATAGTGCTGGAGATAGTCGTGGTATTTCCTTCTTTCGATTCTTTTTCTATTCTATATTGGACAGAAACGATTGCAGTCCATTTTCCATTCGAAAGTTCATGGAGATGATAAACTCCTACATCCGTTTCTCCGCAGAAGGAATCGCAAAAGTCTTTAGGTAAAATATATTTATCCCAAATCAATTTGCCATCTGCATCGTATTTCATAAAGACGAGTTGTTTCCTTTCGACAGAGCCAATGGTTCCAATGGTTACGAAACCACCGTCGGAAGTTTCACTGGAAAGTTTGGATAATACACTCTCGTAATTCAGAACGCTTAATGTATATCCGCCAAGATCAATTGGTTTACTTGTGAATAAATATTTCCACCAAACAGGGTTTCCGTTCCCATCGATCTTAGTTGCCCAGGCATTCGAATATTTTCTTTTCTCTGCTAGAGAACTTGTATCTATTCTTCCGCAGTCGTTTGCGGATCCGATGATAACTGAACCTCCATCTTTTAAGATCACGAAGTTTCCAGGTAGATCTTCTGGACAATCCTTAGCAACCATACCCGAGTATTGTTCTCCTCCTACTATCGTTTGCCAAAGGTTTGCAGTTTGAGACCATGCGAGAAAAGAGAAGAAGAAAAGTAAGATCGTAAATAAGATTCGTTTCATCTGAGCTTCCAAAAGGAAGCAAACGATGAAGAATTTTTAGATTTTGTAAAGAATTTATTACCTTTGCAGGAATTCCTAGTTATCCCCAAGGTTATAGATCGTTAAGATTCCGGAATACTTTTAGAATATTCTTCCGGACTTTTACCTACCATTCTTTTGAAATCCTTTATAAAATGTGCCTGGTCAAAATATCCCAGCTCCAATGCTAACTCAACCCAGTCCGTATCCTTAGTAATTCGATCCAGGATCTCGAACATTCTATATCGATTGATGACCCATTTAGGACCAACTCCCACATATTGATTGAAGATCCGTTGCAAAGAGCGTTTGTTCATTCCGGAAAGTCGAACCATGTCTTCTACTTTCAAGATGGATCTATCGTTAGAAACTTTTTCAATCAGATCATTGATCCAAGTGATTGTTTCATCTTCTTCCGGAAGTCTTTCATATAAAAAATTTTCTGCAAATTGCACCAGGTCGGATTCAGAATCCAATTCGAATACTTCTCTTTCTAATGGTTCTGTTGGAGTTCCAAACACTTCCTCTATTCGAATTGTCTTATCTGTGATCTCTGAAAGTGATCTTTTATAGAAAGGGTAGAATGCACCGGGCCTGAATTTGATCCCGAATACCCTACCTTCTCCTTCTAACCTTTGCGCAAATCTGCCGCTAACCACTCCGAAAATTTTAGTGTTCTCTTTTTCAAAGACCAGATGAACGGAAGGGTGAGGAAGATTTTCTTGGACCATAGGCCCTGCTTGTCTCATGTCCCAACGAACGGACCAATAATGTTCCACAAAAAACCTTAAACCGGAAGAAGGAGCGCTTCTGGTCAAACTCCAATTCTCACCTGTTATAGATTTAATGATCCCTCTGGGTTTGTTTAAGTCTGTTTTCAAGATTGGACCCTGGATTTAATTCTTCCAAATTCTCCGCTTTTGTCGCGTTTTTACAATCTTTTTGTTTAGTGTTTTGTTATTCTTATTCACACAAGAACGAAGTGCAAGATCGCCGGATCAAGACCAAGGAGATACTATGGAAATCAAATATGAAATTTATATAGCAGCTAAACCGGAACAGGTTTGGAACATTCTAGTTTCGAAAGAAGAAAGTAGCAAAATTTTTCACGGATGCGGGATCGAATCCGATTTCAAAGTAGGAAGTAATTACGCGTATATAGGTCCCGGACCTTCTGGAGATAAAACAGTCCATGTAGAAGGGAAAATTTTGGAAATTGTTCCGAATAAAATCCTATCTATGACTCTTTTAGTCGGTTCCGTATACGGAGAACATTATAAAAACTTTGAGTCCAGAACAGTGTATACTTTGGAGCCTTATGGTAATTCGACCAGACTGAAGCTTGTGAATGACAAAATTAAAGAAGGAGATCCTTCTTACGAACGTTCTGCTGACGGAGGCTGGGCCAGAGTTTTATCTTCGATCAAAAGTTTAGCGGAAACAGGAAAACCTTTGGAACTTCCAATGGGCGAAGGTTAATATTATAAAAATGGAGAATTCAGTCTGCTTTTTCGAAAGTAGTTTTGAATATCTCCAGATCTTCTTCCAAAATTTTGCGGATCCAATCTGGGATCGGTATAGATGTTTTATTCCTATGATCGTAGGATACTTGGACCGTTTTTGCCTTAGTAAAAATTTCCTTTGTTTCCGTATGTCGTATCAAGGATGTAAAGTCCCAAGACTTATTCCCTATTTTAGAAACGCAGGTCCAAACTTCTATCGGATGAAATAGTTCGACTGCCTTGAGCATATCCACTTCCATTCTAGCAAGTAAGAATGGAACATCGTAGATATCTTTTGTATTGAACTTCTTGGAACAATAATCCACTCTTCCTATTTCAAAATAGGACATATATCTGGCATTATTCACATGAGCGAAAGGATCCAAATCATTCCATCTGGTTTGGATCGGAGTGATAATCATATTAGAATTGTTTTAAGAACCTCAGGTTCCCTGAATGCAAATAACGGATATCGTGGATCCCGTATTTCATCATCACCAATCTGTCTAATCCGAGCCCGAATGCAAACCCTGTCCATTCTTTCGGATCTAACCCGTTCAATTTGAAAACGTTCGGATGAACCAAACCGCAAGGCATCAATTCCAACCAACCGGATTGTTTACATACGGAACAACCGCTTCCTCCACAAACCTGGCAGTTGATATCCAACTCGAAAGCAGGTTCTACGAAAGGAAAAAATCCAGGCCTTAGTCTAGTCTTTACTTCCTTCTCGAATACCCGTGAAAGTAGGACTTCCATCGTGTAAAGCATATTGCCCGCGGAGATATCTTTTCCTACCACCATACCTTCTATTTGATAGAAAGATGTTTCGTGAGAAGCGTCTACTTCTTCGTAACGGAATACTCGTCCTGGTCCTATGATCTTAAAAGGAGGTTTCAATTTTCTTAATGCACGGACTTGGATTGCAGAAGTATGCGTGCGAAGAAGGTTTCCGTTTTCCAAGTAAAAAGTATCCTGCATATCTCTAGCAGGGTGATCGTCCGTAAAGTTTAAGGCGCCGAAATTATTAAAGTCTGTTTCTACTTCTGGTCCATCCCAGATCTCGAAACCCATCGAGGTAAATATATCCTCGATCTCATATTGTATTTTTGTAATAGGATGTAATGTGCCAGGATCGGCTTCTCCTAAAGGACGAAGAACATCGAACCATTCCTTTTCGGATTGTTCTTTAAAACCTTTAGTCTTGAGATTTTCCCTGGTTTTGGAAACAATCTCTTCTAAACTTTTAGAAAGATCGTTAGCCTTTTGTCCTACCGTTTTCTTTTCTTCGATAGATAAGGAAGCCAGGTTTTTGAGTACAGAAGTGAGCTTCCCTTTTTTGCCCAGATACTCATTCTTGTTTTTGTCAAGATCCGCTTCGTCGATGGAAGATCCGATCAGACGATTCGCTTCTTCAAAAATTTTGTCTAATTCTTCCGATAGATTCATTTTCTAGATCCGACCAATTCCTTCAAAGAAGGATAAATTCCGCCGAAAGCCCCATTGGACATCGCTAGGATCAGGATTTTATCCTTCTCGAATTGGGGAAGGATTTTCCGAACTTTCTGGACCAGATCCTTAGGATCCTTGCAGTAAAATGGAAGGGTGCCCGAATGTTTTGGAAGTTTCAGGATCAGCTTTTTCACGTCCAAACGGCTATCCTTGGAGACCTTTTTTAGATTATATATTTCGGTAATCATGGTCACTGCAGAACCCTTAAACGCAAAAGAGTATTCCTTTTGGAAAACGTTTCGATGGGAAGTAGCACTTCTGGGTTCGAATAAGCTGATAATCTTAAAACCTGGGAATCTTTGCTTAACAGAACGAATCGTTTCTTCCACCGCTACAGGATGGTGAGCAAAGTCCTCGATCAGGATACTTCTTGCAGAGTCGAATAGTATCTCTTGCCTACGTTTTACACCAGGGAAGGATTCCAAAGCATCCAGTAATTTTTCCTTCGCTTTAGGAACATTCTCTTTTTTTAATATTTCTTCGCAGACTCGGAGGGCGACTTCTGCGTTTCTGTAATTATGGTTTCCGAAAAATCCGGGACGGAGAAGTCTTTGTCCGCTGTATAATTCTCCCTTCTTCCAAGTAAGAATTGAATCCTTTTTATTAAATTCGAATGCTTCCGATTTTACGAATTTGGAGGCTTCTCCGCAGATCCTTTTTAGATTTGCAGCTCCTGCCCAGTAATATACTTTTCCGTTCCCGGGTACGAGTCTCAATAATCTGGAGAACATTGTTTCGATCTCTCCGATATCTTTAAAAATATCCGCATGATCAAAATCTAATGCATTTAATACTGCATAAGTCGGTCTATAATGTAAAAACTTAGAGGCTTTATCGAAGAATGCTGTATCATATTCATCTCCTTCGATTACAAAATAATTTCCGTTTGTGAATTCGAAACCTGGAAATCCGTCCTTACGGATACCACCCACGAATAATCCGGGATTCAGTCCTGATTCTTTTAACAAGTGATGGATCAAGAATGTGGTTGTGGTTTTGCCGTGAGTTCCTGCGACTACCACTACTTTCTTTCCTGCGAGAATGTATTTTTCTAAAGCGGCAGACATGGAAACATATTCCAATCCGGAATTTAGGACTTCTTCGACTTCAGGGTTTCCTCTGGAGATCGCATTTCCAATTACGATTAGATCTTTGCCTTTGACTCTCTCCGCATCGAAACCTTCGGAGTAAGGAATTCCCCACTCTTTCAATTTGTCGGACATTGGAGGATATACTCCTGCGTCAGAGCCGGAAACTTCGTGACCTAGACTTCTTAACATGGAAGCCAGGTTTCCCATTGCAATTCCGCCTATCCCTATCAGATGGATTTTCAATTTAATAAGGTCCTAATAATATTGTAAATGAATACGAAAACCAAAGAAATACTTAAAAGATAAGCGGTTCCGAAAAGGAAGAATATTAGAATTTCCTTAGATTCTACACCGCTTACTCTTTTCATTCCTATAAAGGAAAGGTATACCGAATACAAAAAGGAAATCCCTATCAGTCCTAAATTGATCGGACTTGGAAGGATCCAAAATACGGAAGAAGCGGAGAATGCCAAAAATGCCAGGGTCAGAACATCCGCGGCCGGATAATTCTCCCCTTTTGTACGATCTATTTTTCGATAAAATACACGGACCACATCATACTGAGAAACTACCAAAAGTAAAACAGGATATATAATGAGAGAAGTGATCACTCCGGAGAATGGATTCAGATCCACCTCGTCACCAAAGACAAGGTCCAAAATAATTTTGATTAGATTTCCTACGATCCTGGAAATAGGAGCAAGCACCCAAAGTGCATAATGTAATCTTAATAGTTCCTTTCTGCCCAGAGAAGCATTTCTGAGATACAGATCAAAAGCTTCCGTAGGAGCCTTAAAAATTTTTTCTAAGAGAGAAAGTTTGGACTTTTCTACTTCCGTGAGTTCCGAATTCGGCGTGATCAAAAACATTATTTTTTCCGAGAAGTATTTCCTGGTTTGCCCTTAGCAGGTTTTACGATCGCTTTTGCATTCTTTATCGAATTCGCAGCGGTTTGGATCTGGGTAAACGCATTTGCAATAACATAAACCGGAGGTTCTTTAAAATTAGAATTTATAATTCGGATTATAGGACTTAGTTTTTTATCTCCTATGCTGGTCTCTTTATGAAAACGATATACTATCTCGTTCCCATCGGAAATCAAAACCTTTACGCTCGCTAAAGAGAATTCTGACTTCTCAGCCCCGGGAGCCAGAATATTTCCAATACCAAAACCTGCACCATTCTCATCGTCCGGAAAAGTTTCTACTTTCAGACCGGTCATGTATCTGTAAAGATCCTCTCCCAGCTTAGGTTCCAGCAAAATAATTTCTCCCGAAAGTCTTCGCCAAAGATTCTTTTTAACACCATTCGATTCGAAAGGAGTATTATCTATCTTGATGGATACGCCATTCTCATCTATATAAGAAATTTCTTTTACATATTCCTTATTCAAGGTCAGAATACTTTTTTGACGGAAGTCCTGAGGACCTTTTTGGAATCTATCAAACAGATAAGAAGAAGAAGTTAGAACATTTCGGATCGGTCCTTCATGCAAGATAACTCTCGTAGAACCTAAAGAATGTTTTTTTCCGATCCTTAAAGTTTTGGAAACATTTCCGGAATAAAAAACTAATTTAGGAGAATCCTCCCCAACTTGTAGGGATTCCTTGATCTGGATGCCTTCTAAGACCTCTTCCGTTCCTTTTACTCTATAGGTTCCGAAATCTCGAACGGTATTTTCAGAATTATAACCGCCTTCGTATTCTATATCCTTTCCGGTTTCAGTGTCTTTGTTTGAGACTGTAAAAAATTTTTCTCCCTTCTTGATGCCTTCTTTTACGGAAATCGTGAAGGGCTTCGGATAAAATTTTTCTCCGGTTCTTTCTACCCATTGTTCGCTGGGAGGATAGTATTCGATCCTATCTAAAGAAAATTTCCAATATTCAATCTCTGTTGCATCTTCTTTTGTTTTTTCCAAAAGGAAGAAGGCCAGAAATAATAAAACGACTACTAAGCCGAGAAGATAGAGTTTATTTCGCATCTTTCTGTCCGGCCTTTCTTCTTTTGATCACATAGATGGAGCCAAGACCGGCAATCAGTCCTGGGAATAAGAACATTCCTAAGATCCAGACCGCTCTCTTCTGTCCGTCGGTTAGTGAAACAGTTTCAATCTCTTCTTTTTTAGGAGGGATCGCAGGAAGACTAACGTCTTGGTACATCCAAGTCACCGAAGCTCCGGCAAGTTCGTAATTCGCCTCGTAAGGAAGATATTGGTTCGTGATCCAAGAAGTACCGGAATAGATCACGATCCTTCCTTCGTCCTCCGATTTTGTTTCAGGCAAATTAGTAGGAGGTGCATTCGGATCCGCAGGTGGAATTTCAGGAGAAGTCGACTTGGTCTTTAATACCAAAGCGATCGGAACATTTTTTTTCTCTTCTTCCTTCTCTTGTTTTCCGTTCCCATTCTTATCCAGATAAACATCTATCCCTGTTTCCAAAAGAATAGAAGTGTCTAACTTTATATCTGCCGGATTTGTAGGAGGTTTCTGTTCGAAATATCCTCCGTAAGGAAATACGATCCCGGTATCCTTTTTAGAAAGAGATTCTTCGATCGCATGATCTCTAAAAGCTTTGGTCAGGATCAAACCGGGAGCCCTACTCGGGCTTTGAGAAAGATTTCCTTTTGCAAAAGAATAACCCGCAGCTTCTAAGAGCCAATCGAAACTCTCTCCGCCTCTTTGTTCGATCGTAATGAAAAGTTTTCCCTTCTTCTTAAAAACAAAATCCAAGATAGAAGCTCTTGCTTCCGGAGAGAATGGAACAGTCGGTCCTGCAATGACCAGGAACTCAGCGTCATCCGGGATCTTAGGAGGCCAATTGTTCTGAAAACCGATTCCCGTGGATTTAAAATTCAAAAAAGATAATGAATCCGCAAAACGGACCAATTTTTCATTCGGAAGATTTTGGAAAGTTTGAGAATATCTTTCTCCATTTGCTTCCGTAAAATATACCTTTCTCTCTTTGGTAGTGACGTTCATAAAAGCCTGGACCAATCTTCTTTCCAGATCTTCCAATTCCGACTTATCCTTCACTCCTACTTTTTGTTCAGGATACGGACCGGCGGTGGAGCCTGCTTTACGAAAACGAATCAAAATGTTTCCATTAGAGACTTGTCCGAATTCAGCGATCTCGTCCAATTCCACATCTGCATTGATGAACTTTACTTTGAATCCAGGATGAATAGATACCAATTGGCTGAGTAAGATTTCTAGATCTGGACGAATTCTTTTTAGAGCGAGAGAAGAACTTCCATCAGCATTCCTAGCGGTGCTGTCTAGAGGGCGGGGATAAAACGCAATTACGTCTACTTCCGCTCCTTCCGGAATTTCTTTCAGGATCTTTTTGGCCTCTATGGAGAAAGAGTGAACTCCCTTAGAGCTTAGATCGAAATTATGATTTCTCATTACAGAAATATAATTTGCTAATATTAAAATAAGAAGAAGTATCCCTGTTCCGAGAAAAAAGTCTCTAACAAGACTTTGCTTTCTTCCCTTAAGACTGGATTGGTTCTCGTAGGAACTTCTTTCCCATTCTCTCAATATTCCTAAGAATACGCTTCCTAATACGAATAATACCAGGAAGACCAAAAGGAATTCTCTGAAGTTTGCGATCCAAACCGGAGCGGTCCCTCCCTTTTGAAGAGAAAGATCTTCTAAATAAACTCTGAGGAAGTAAATCCCTAAAGAGACAAAGCCCAATCCGGACGAGATGAGTAAGTTGATTTCCTTATCTTCTTTTTTAGAACCTTTATAAGATAAAAATCCGGAACCGGCAATGACGGAAAATACTAGAATGGAAATCGCCCATCTTAACCCCGCGCTTGAAAAGGATTCATAAACCGGAAAGAAGAGTAATAAAAATACGATGGATGCCCAGGAAAGAATTCTGGAAATTAGATTTGATCTCATCCTCTCCATCTCCTAGATTCCAAAACTTTCACGGTCAGATAAAGAAAGAAAATCGTTCCGCTGATAAAGAAAACAGTACTGCTCAAAGGGAGCACTCCTTTCGAAAAACTAATAAAATGGGTGAATATATGCAAGTGGAACAAAACGCTTCGGGTAGCAGCATCGAATAAATGAGAGAAGTATCCGATCACCCAAAGAGTTAACAAGATTGCGATAGAGATCAAAAGAGAGATCATTTGGTTTTTTCCCAAACTGGATCCGAACAATCCTACTGCAAAAGTAAATAGCCCAAGCAAGAACACTCCGATCGTTCCGGAAGCGACTATGTATAAAGGAGCTTTCCAGAAGAAATATAGAAAGAGCGGAAAGAGTCCATCCACCGCTACGGAGATGATCGCGCAAACAAATGTCCCGAACAAGAATTTACCTACTACAATCTCCAAATCGGAAATAGGGGCAGTAAATAGGAACTCCAACGTTCCTCTGTTTTTTTCTTCCGTGATAGAACCCATTGCTACGATCAACATCGCGATCAGCATCGTGCTCATGAAAGAGATAAAAGTGATGATGGTTGTTTCGGTATAATTTGTTCCCGAGTTAAAATTCAAGATCAGCACGAATAATGAATTTAAGAACGCCGTGCCACCTAGAACCAAAGGAGCCAAATAGGTACCGAAAAATACCCTGACTTCTTTTAAGAAGATCCATTTAATATTTCGAAACATGAATTAAACCTTGTTCATAAAGATTTGTTCTAAGGTCACATCCTGCTTACGAATGAATTCAGGCAGGATGCCAGAGGAAGAAATTCCAGAATATAATTCTTCTTTAAACTTCCTTTCGGAGGAAGTATTGATCAGAAAAGTTGAACCCACCGAATCTTCTCCTACGAATTTTAAGGTCGCACCTGACTTACTTGCGATCCCATTCAAATAGGATTCGGTTTCCGATCTGGATTTTCCGGATAAGGTCACTTCGAGACCGGAAAGATTTTCCATTTCTCTTTCCAATTCCTGGCGATCACACTGATACACCAATCTTCCTTTATGCAAGAACAGGAATCGATTACAAGTTTTGTAAACTTCCGGAAGGATATGACTGGAAAGAAGAATGGTATGTTTTTCCTTCAGACCATGAATTAAATTACGAATTTCTACTATTTGTTTTGGGTCCAAGCCGGAGATAGGCTCATCCATAATAATAATTTCAGGATTCCCTAAAATAGCCTGAGCGATTCCTACTCTTTTTCTGAATCCAAGAGAGAGAGTTTCGATGACTTTTTCCTTCACTTGGTTTAGATCCGTAAGACCTAAAACTCTATTCAGTTCGGAAGAAAGATCTTCTTCCGAGATCTGTTTGATCCGAGCGGCAAAAGTGAGATACTCTATTACAGTCAATTCCGGATAAAGAGGAGGAGTTTCCGGAAGATATCCGATCTTCCTCTTTACATCCAAAGGATGTTCGAATGTATTGAGTCCGTTCAACTCGCATAATCCGTCGGTTGCCATCAGGTAACCCGTGAGTATCCGGATCGTGGTTGTTTTTCCAGCACCGTTAAGGCCAAGCAAGCCTACAATTTCTCCCTCTTTGAGTTCGAAATTCAGACGATCAATGGCTAATTTCTCTCCGTAAAATTTGGAAAGGTTCCTTACTTTTATCATATTGTTTTCTGTCCGGTCCTACCGGAGATTGGAAGATATTTCTAATTAGAAGGGTTTCGGAAAGAATAACCTCATGCGGACCCGACTAGGTCAATCATTTTCCCGGAGAAGGACGGAACCATAAGATTTCGAGAGGTTTCAAAAGAATAATCAGATGTTTAATGGAACGGTCGTTCTTTACGAACGCCATTTAGCGCGAAAAAGCTCGTTAAAAAAGAATTGCGAACCCAAGGCTGAAAAGAAAAGCATCTTCTAACGACTTATAACAAGGCATTGTATGGCAGTAGCAAACTTTTTGAACGAAGCAAAGTCTCAAGGCAATAAACTATTTTTGCAATTCGGAGGCCAGGGTTCTCCTTGGTTGAAGGAACTTTCTAAACTTTACGAAACAGATCCTTCTTTAAAAGAATTGTTTGATACTGCTTTCAAAACACTCGCGGAAGAAGTCCCAGGTTTAAACAAAGATATCATCTCTCATGGATATGATTTCGAATCCTGGATCAAAAACCCAGAATCAGCTCCGGACGAAAACTATCTCTGCAGCGCTACCGTTTCTATCGTCGGTATCTTCCTCACACAAACAGCAAATTACGTCTCTTTAGTTAACAAAGGTTTTGCCACTTCCGAATTGATCGCGAATGCAAGTGGAGCAACCGGACATAGCCAAGGGATCATTCCTGCAGTTCTAATTTCTTTAGGAAAAGAAGGTGCTGACTTCTATAAAGAATACTCTAAATTCTTAAAATTCGTTTTGTATCTTGGATACCGTGCCCAGGAACTTTTCGGGATCTATAATCCTTCGGAAGAAGTTCTGAAAGGAAACGAAGAGATCGGAGACAAACAACCTGCTCCAATGGTTGCAGTCATCGGTTACAGCGCTGCTGAACTTTCCGAAAGAGTTCAAAAGACAAATGCAGAACTTGGACTCAGCGGAACGAAAGCAATTTATGTTTCTCTATTCAATACTCCTGATTCCAATATCGTTTCCGGAACTCCAGAAGCTCTTCTTGCTTTCCGCAAAAAATTCAAAGCGGAGATGGATGAGAAAAAAGTAAAATTCGTCTACTTGAGAACTACTGCACCTTTCCATTGCCCAATCATGGACGAGACTGAAAAGACCGTTCCAAAAGATATGGAAAGGATCGGATTCAGCTACAAAGGTTCCGAGTTAAAGATCCCTGTTTATTCTATCTTTGACGGAAGAAACTACCAGAACGAAGCGGACATCAGCTTACCTCTATTCAGAGAAGTTCTGATCAAGGCTCTTCATTGGGACAAAGCGATCTCAACCTTCATCAAAACCCCTAAGTTAGTCGGTATCGATTTTGGACCAAGTGTCGTTTCTCAAAAACTTACCCAAGCAAACTTGGGAACTTCTGAGAACAAAATTTATAGCGCATCCAGCCCGAAAGACATTAAGGTACTTTTGGCTTAAACTTACCGACGTCGGGAATTCTCCCGTCGGAAAAGAAAAGACTCCGCCATGGATTCGGTTCCTAAATTACTAAGAACCTCGATTAGGCGGTTGTCTTTTCTCTTTCCGGAATCGCTCAGACGAAAACTTTTATTCGATGTTCTGGCTCCTTATCGAGAAAAAGAACTTCCTCTGTTGGGAAGATCCGCTTTCCAAACTGGCCAATATTGTGAATTACAATTTTGGAAATTTCTAAAAGAACCTCATTCTGAATTTGATATTTCGAACCAGTTCATTTCTCCCAAACAAAAGTCCTTATTAAAAGATATCGCAGGCAATCTTTTTCCTGATGCAAAACATGCAGGATACAGGGATGCTAAGACCAGATCTTATTTAGATTCAAAACAACCTGTCAAAGGCGCCTGTGTCAGAACAAAATTTTTCGACACAAGGGCAGACTTTCTCATCCCACAAGAAGAATCTTGGCAGGTCATTATTATCAAGGCATCTTCGTCCGCCAAAAGAACACATATTTCAGAACTTTCATTTATCAGAATGGTTTTGGAAGAAGCAGGATATAAAATAAGTTCTACCCAAGTCTGGACTATAAGTTCCGAATACTCATATACTGGAACGGAAATAGATCCGAATCGACTATTTCAAAAAAAGGATTGTAGCAAGGAAACTTTAGCGAATCTGGAACAAACCAAAGAAAAAGCCTACAAACTCTTAGAAGTATTAGAAAAAGATAAAATTCCTTCCATCACATTCTCAAAACATTGCGATCATCCAAGAAATTGTATCCATCCAGAATCTTGTTATTCTGATTCTCCTCCAGGGGATCTATTTACTCTAAGAGAAGGAAAAGAACTCACTCTTACTCTTTGGAACCAAGGCATTCGGAATTTATCGGAAGTAGAGCCTGATTCCGAATTCACCCATCGCCAAAAAATACAAATAGAAGCCGTAAAAACAGGAAAAGAATATTTGGATAAAGATTCACTTTTGTCTTATCTAAATCACTTAAAGTTTCCTTTATATTGTTTGGATTTCGAAACGATCAATCCTCCGGTTCCGGTATACAAAGACACACATCCTTTCCAACATGTGCCTTTTTTATATTCTTTGCATATTATCCGAAAAGACCTGAACGAAAAACCGGAAGAATATATATATTTAGATGATCACGATACGGACCCAAGGCTTGGGATCTTGGAATCACTTTCTTCTCATATCAAGCCGGGAGGAACAATCCTCGCGTTCAACGATAGTTTTGAAAAACGCTGTCTAAAAGAATCCATACAAGCATATCCAAAATATAAGGAGTGGTTCCAATCCATAGAATCTGATTTTTCAGATCTAGCAAAACCGTTTTGGGATTACGATTATTATCATCCAGCTCAAGAAGGAACAACTTCTTTAAAGGTTGTCCTTCCGGTTCTTACCGGTGCAAATTACAAAGAACTTACGATCAACGCCGGTCATATCGCTAACTCCGAATTTTTAAGGATCAAAACGGAGAACGTTTCGGACCAGGAAAAGGAAAGAGTGGAGTCCGACCTGATCGCTTATTGCAGGATGGATACCTACGCTTTAATTCTGATCCTTAGGGCTTTAGCGGAGAAGTTAGACTGGCCCGGAAAATTATAACAATTCCTTCCGGATCAATCCTTCCGTAGGAATTCCAACCAAAATCGGACTTGTCGGGAGGGGTCCAGCGATTTCCCTATCCTAAGAATGGCGGCTCAAAAGAACATAAAGAAAATCGTATTGGCATATTCCGGCGGATTGGACACGTCCGTAATTCTTACCTGGTTAAAGGAAACCTACGGTTGTGAAGTGGTAGCATTTACTGCAGACGTAGGCCAAAAAGAAGAGCTCACAGGCCTAGAAGAAAAAGGGATCAAGACCGGAGCCTCCAAAGTTTATATAGAAGATCTTCGATTAGAATTCGCAAGGGACTTTATCTATCCAGCCATCCAAGGGAACGCGATCTATGAGATGAGATACTTGCTCGGAACTTCCTTAGCACGTCCACTGATCGCAAAAGCAATGGTAGAAGTCGGTAAAAAAGAAGGAGCGGATGCATTCGCTCACGGCGCCACAGGAAAAGGGAACGACCAAGTTCGTTTCGAGTTAGCATTCAAGTCCTTAGCTCCCGAAAAAGAAATTATAGCTCCTTGGAGGACTTGGTCCTTCGGAGGAAGAGCCGACCTAATCGAATATGCAAAATCAAAAGGTATCCCGGTGCCAGTCACTGCTTCCAAACCTTATTCTATGGACAGGAACCTGATGCATATCTCTTACGAAGGTGGAATATTAGAAGATCCTTATAGAGAACCGAATGAAGATATGTTCCTTCTTACCGTTTCTCCGGAGAAGGCGCCGGATTCTCCAGAGTACGTCGAACTCGATTTCGTAGAAGGAAATTGTGTCGCGGTAAACGGTAAAAAAATGGATCCTTACCAAGTAGTGGACACTCTAAATACCATCGGTGGAAAACACGGAATCGGAAGAGTGGATATAGTAGAGAACAGACTCGTAGGAATTAAATCAAGAGGAGTATACGAAACTCCAGGCGGGACCATTCTATTCCACGCACATAGAGACTTGGAATCCATCACCATAGACAGAGACACACAACATCATAAGGATAAATTATCCGCAGAATTTGCAGAACTGATCTATAATGGACATTGGTTCTCTTCCAGAATGGCTGCAGTCAGAGCATTCATCTCCGAGACACAAAGATTCGTAACCGGAACTGTAAAAGTAAAACTATATAAAGGAAACTGCATCATTGTAGGAAGAAAATCCTCGGTTTCACTTTACAATCCAGAGATGGCAACTTTCGAAAAAGAAGAATTATACAACCAAAAAGACGCCGAAGGTTTTATCAACCTATACGGACTACCTGCAAAAGAAGCTGCAAGGCTGCGTAAAAAATGACAAGAATTGCTGTTTATCCTGGCTCCTTCGATCCGTTAACTAGAGGACATTTGGACATTCTCCATAGGTCGGTCGGTCTATTTGATAAAGTGATCGTAGGTGTCGCGGTAAACTCCAATAAAAGCCTTCTTTTTTCCATCGAAGAAAGAATAGAATTCATCAGGGAAGCGACCAAAGGTTGGGACAATCTGGAAATAGACACTTTCGAAGGACTGACAGTGGACTATTGTAAGAAGAGAGGCGCTAAAAGTATTATCAGAGGACTGAGAGCAGTCACCGACTTTGATTATGAATATGCAATTTCTCTAATGAACAAGAAACTAGCTCCCGAAGTGGAGACGATCTTCCTAATGTCCTCCAACGACTATTCTTTCGTTTCTTCTACAATCGTAAAAGAAGTGGCAAGACACGGAAGGGATGTGTCCGCTCAAGTCCCGGATCACGTTAGCAAAGCATTACTTAAAAAATTATACCACAAGTAACTAAGGAATAAAAATGGCTAGAACATTTATCATGATCAAACCCGACGGAGTAAAAAACAAACATGTCGGCGATATCCTACAAAGGATCGAAAAAGAAGGATTCAAAATTTTAGGACTAAGATACCTTAAACTTTCCCTGGAAGACGCAAAACAATTTTATAAAGTGCATTCGGCTCGTCCTTTCTATAACGACCTTTGCAGCTATATGTCTTCTGGTCCGATCGTTGCGGCTGCTCTTGAAAGAGACAATGCAGTTCAACATTGGAGAGACGTGATCGGAGCAACCGATCCTAAAGAAGCTGCTGCAGGTACCATCAGAGCTCTGTTTGCAGAAAGCAAAGAAGCGAATGCTGTACATGGTTCCGACTCCGATGATAACGCTGCATTAGAGATCAGCTTCTTCTTCAAAGGAAACGAACTGTTCTAATAGAACAAATCTTTCCTTTTATAGACCCGGTGTCCCTAAAAAGACCACCGGGTTTTTTATTATTATCTTCTAATATAGAACAACCTAACAATTGTTTTATATAAAGAAGCTCTTTTGACCGACGTTCTTGTCGGAGAAAAAAATCCGGATTATAACGAATTTTTCTTGTACTTTTTGGAAATATCTTTCTCTATTTTTTCTACGTAGGCGAAATAAAACCACCGTTTCGACCGAAGCTAATAATATGAACGCAGCTACCAAAGAGCAGATCATCAAACACAGCCGTATCATAGAAAAATACAGAACAAAGGACACTCTGTTCGACGGCGCCCCGGATTGGATGGACGACGTTTTGGAAGTGATCTACTCCCAGGACGATTTTATCGCGGAAAAACCCGATATAGATCTGGATATAGAGTAATCTAATCCTTCGTCTGTCTTTTAAAAGTTCTCAAACCGGAGCAACCGCTCCGGACTCTCTTAGAATTTTCATTATCTCAGGTCTACAACTTCCACAACCTGTTCCCGCTCCCGTCTTTTCAGAAATTGTCTTAAGATCATAGACCCCATTACGGATCTCTTCTTCTATATTACCTTTTCCTACACCATTACAAGAACAGACCAAAGCACCTATCGGAGGTTTAAGCGGAGAAGATCCGGTCAAGAGTCTATCTCTCTTATCTCCCAACTCAATACCGGAAGAGATCATTGCCTTGAATTCCGAGAACTCAGATTTGTCTCCGACCAAGATCGCTCCAACCAAACGATCTCCTTTGATAATACATTTTTTATAACGGCCCTTTCTTTTATCAAAGAATACGATCTCCTCATATTCAGGACCCGCCTCGTCCATCGGAACCTCAGGCAATCTCAATGATACTAATTCCAAACCAGGTATCTTTAGAAGATTAGAATGCATTGATCCTGAATATGAACCGATCTTATATCCATACATATGCCAAGCTGCAAAGTCAGCCTGCTCCTCTGTGGCAGCTATGGTTCCGTACATTCCAGTGGAATGTTCAGCGACTTCTCCTATCGCGTAAATATCCGGATCGCTGGATTGTAAGAAGTCGTTCACTAAAATTCCAGACTTACAATTCAGTCCTGCTTCTTTTGCTAATTCTAAATTTGGAACCGTACCTACTGCGAACACAATCCCATCCGGGCGAATGCTGGAACCGTCTCTGAACTTTACACTCTCTAATCTTTCCGTTCCATACACTTTAGAAATCTCAGTATCGAATAAGATTTGAATCCCTCGCGCTTCTACTTCTCTTCTTAAAATTTCTCCAGAGATCTCGTCCAACTGTTTAGACATCAATCGATCCGTTCGTACGAGAACAGTAACATTTACATGCAAGGATCTTAATGCAGCCGCAAGCTCCAAACCTAATAATCCCCCGCCTACTATCAAGGCATGAGTGTTCGGAACAAAAAACCCTTTGATCCGATCCGCATCGTTTTTGGAACGAAGGCTGAAAATACCTAACATCTTCTCCGGGATATATTTAGGGATAGAAGGCCTGCTTCCCGTGGCAATAATCAGTTTATTATAAGAATATAAATTACCTTGGGAATCTCTGACCTTCTTCCCTTCCGGAAGGATCTCCGACACAGAAATGGAGGATTTTACTTCTACATTCCATGATTTGATCTCTTCTTCGCTGACTCCGGACAATTGAGAGAATTGTTTATCTCCGCTGATCAGATCAGGCAATAGAATACGGTTATAAAATGGATGTTCTTCTTTGCATAAAACCGTGATCTCATCCTCAGGAGAGATCGCTCTGAACTTTCTAAGGAATGCAAGAGTTCCGTTTCCTCCTCCTATGATCAGAATTTTTTCCTTAGGTTTTTTATACGGAATCACTTCCACAGCAGAAATTTTAAAACCAGGCTGCTTGGAGAATGGATCGAACTTAGAACTTGTGAGATTATTCGCTCTTGCCTCATCGTTTCCGTTCTTTCTTCCCCAATGCATAGGTAAGAATACGGTACCTTGTCTGATACTTTCAGTGATCGTGGCCCTGACTCGAACACTTCCCCTTTCGTTTTTGACTTCTACGATCTGAGATTCTATGATCTCTCTTTCTTTTGCATCAATCGGATGGATCTCTAGATAAGGTTCTTTCTTATGTTCTTTAAGCTTTCTCACCTTTCCTGTACGAGTCATCGTATGCCATTGATCCCTGATCCTGCCGGTAGTAAGAATTAAAGGAAAGTTCTCGCTTGTTTTTTCGGAATTATCTTCCGGCTCGACGGAATGTATTTTTGCTCTTCCACCTGGCCGATAAAACTTTCCGTCGGAAAATAAACGTGAAGTTCCAGTATGGTCCTTGGAAGGAAAAGGCCACTGCACTGATCTTCTTTCTTGTAAGATAGAATAATCCAAACCTGCAATATCCAGATTTGTACCCTTAGTAAGTTGACAATGTTCCAGAAAAACTTCTTCTTCATTTTTATAATCAAAAGAAGGACCAAATCCCATCTTCTCCGCAAACTCTGTCAGTATCCAAGTATCCGCCTTTGCATCTCCAGGCGGATTGAAAATTTTAGGCAGATACGTTATTCGCCTATCAGAGTTGGTCATGGTACCTTGCTTTTCAGTCCAACCGGCAGCAGGAAGAACATAATGAGCAAAAGGAATGGATTCATGGTTATTTGAAATATCTTGGACAACAACTAGTTCAGCGTTTCTTAGTCCTGCTTCTACAGTTCTTGCGTCAGGAAGACTTACGGTTGGATTTGTACAAACAATCCAGATCGCTTTCATCTTTCCATTTTTAAGATTTTCGAACATCTCTGTGGCGGAATAACCTGGCTTGTCCCGAATAGATTCCACTCCCCAAAAGTCCGCGACTTCCTTTCTATGATTTTCATCCGCTAAATTTCTGTGAGCAGGTAAAAGATTACATAGACCTCCAACTTCTCTTCCCCCCATTGCATTTGGCTGGCCTGTTAAGGAGAATGGGCCTGATCCAGGTTTACCGATCTTGCCTGTTATCAGATTCAAATTTATTAATGCTAAATTTTTATTTACTCCTACCACACTTTGGTTCAATCCCATTGCCCAAAGAGTTAAAAACCCATTTGAATTCGAGATCAGACTTGCCGCTTCTTGGATGGACTCTTCAGAAACTCCACAAGAGCCCGCATATTCTTCCATACTGATTGAAAATACTTTTTCTTTCAGCTCTTCGAAACCTTCTGTATGAGATTTAATAAAATTAGGATCTAAGGAATCAGTCTCTATCAGACTTCTTGCAATTGCATTGAATAATAATATATCAGTTCCGGGTATGATCTGAAGGTGTAAGTCCGCATTCTCACAACTTTCAGTCTTTCTAGGATCAACAACTATGATCTTAACGTTCGGGTCTGAATTTTTTCTAGCTTCTATCCTTCTGAAAAGAATCGGATGACACCAAGCTGGATTGGCGCCGGCAATCAAAAAACAATCGGCAATTTCTATATCGTCATACGAGATAGGAACACTATCCTCTCCCAACGACATCTTATAACCTACAACTGCAGAACTCATACAAAGTCTGGAGTTCGTATCTATATTATTTGTATTTAAAAAACCTTTGGTGAGTTTGTTCACCACGTAATATTCTTCCGTCAATAATTGCCCGGAAACATAGAAGCCCACTGAATCGGGACCGTGCTCTTTGATTAGATTCTTAAAACGAGAAGCTATCTCTCCTAAAGCTGAATCCCAATCAGTATTTTGCAATTCTCCCGTTTTAGGATTTCTTGCCATTGGATGTAAAAGCCTGTCGCTCTTATCCAAAACGGTATGATGCAAATTTAGCCCTTTGGAACAAAGCATTCCTTTATTTGCAGGATGATCCGGATCTCCTTTGACCGTAAAACTGGTCTCGCTCTCTTTTTGGATCAATACGCCGCATCCGACCCCACAATAAGAACAGGTACTTCGAAATCCATTTTCTGTATTCACAACTCAATTATAGCAATTTTTATGCCAATTATAAAATTTTATGAATGATTAGCCTAAACTTGCAGTATCTCCGAATAGAAAATGAACGATTTCAAATCGTACGCACTCAAACTAAGCATCATGTACAATATATGCGTAATTTCTAGCGATTTTGTTCTTTCTTCTTAACTTCATTAGTAAAAGAATTTTAGCAAGTGTTCGAAAAAGAAGGGCTGAATCTAATTTTTTATATGATTCTATCTTAATATAAGATTTTTCAAAAACAATCTCAAATACTTGGCACGACTTTTGCTATAAGCTGTTTGTGAGCATTTTTGCTCGTTAACGGAGAGCTTTAAATGAAAAAATTTCGTGAATTCATGTCTATTGGACACTTTCCATCGCTCGTGAGCTCCTTTCTATACTTTGACTTCAGCTTCATGGTATGGATGCTGCTTGCTGCTTTAGGCGTTTTTATTTCAGAAGAATTCAAACTTGGCCCTGCCCAAAAGGGTATGCTTGTTTCTGTTCCTCTATTGGGAGGAACGTTATTAAGAATCCCGTTAGGGCTACTTTCTGATCGTTATGGATCTAAGATCGTCGGTCTTTCCGGAATGGGTGTCACAATGCTCACCCTATTGCTTGGTTGGAAATTCGCGCACACTCTTCCTGAAGTGATCCTTGTAGGATTATTATTAGGAACTGCGGGAGCAAGCTTTGCAGTAGCTCTTCCTTTAGCGAGCAGATGGTATCCTAAAGAATACCAAGGCTTGGTGATGGGGATTGCAGGCGCTGGAAACAGTGGATCAGTGATAGCTACATTCTTTGCTCCTGATCTTGCGAGAAACTTCGGATGGCATGCTGTTTTCGGTCTTGCTCTTATTCCTTTAGCTTTTGCTTTCGTATTCTTTTTATTTTTCGCAAAAGATTGTCCGGGAACAATCTCTAAAAAACCTTTAAAACAATATTTAGTACCTATCAAATCCAGAGACGCTTTATTCTTCTGTTTGCTATATAGCGTAACGTTTGGAGGCTTCGTAGGTATAGCAAGCTTTCTTCCTATCTTCTTCCATGATCAATACGGTGTGGATAAAGTCACCACTGGATTATACACTTCTTATTGTATCTTAGGTGCAAGTTTGGTCCGTCCTATTGGTGGATATCTTTCCGATAAATTCGGAGGAGTTACAGTTTTACTTGCTGTATTCGCTGGAGTCGCTTCTTGTCTGGTCGCGGTCTCTTGGTTACCTTCCGTAGGGATGATACTTCCTATCTTCATCACTTTGATGATCTTCTTAGGTTTAGGAAACGGTTCAGTATTCCAACTTGTCCCTCTTAGATTCAGCAAAGAGATCGGGATCATCACAGGATTTATCGGAGCATTCGGAGGTTTAGGAGGATTTTTCGTACCAAACTTATTAGGAAGTTTGAAAGCGATTTCCGGGACCTTCTCCGTTGGATTCATAGTATTGTCCGTCGTAGTTGCGTTATCCGCCGTTCTTCTGTTCATGATGAATACTTTCGTTTGGGAAAAAAATAGAAAAAACGAATCCTTAGAGTTGGAGTCGGCTTAAGCCGGCTCCTAAAAGGGAAAGGAGATATATAAAATGAAACGGAAGTTAGTAATTCTTGGAAATGGGATGGTGGGTCATAGATTCGCCGAAAAAATCGCAGAGTATGGTGGAGCAGAAAAATTTGAAGTAACTATTTTGGGAGAAGAACCCAGAAGAGCTTACGATCGTGTTCATCTTTCCGATTATTTTACGAATAGATCCGCAGATTCACTTTATCTTTCTCCTTCCGATTGGTATAGAGCCAATGGGATCCGCTTATTACTCTCAGAACCTGCGATCTCTATCGACACAGTTTCCAGAAAAGTAATCACTTCTGCCGGAACTGAATTACCTTTCGACGAATTAGTTCTTGCTACCGGTTCTTCTGCATTTGTTCCGAATTTCGAAGGTGTTGATAAGCAAGGAGTCTTTGTCTACCGCACGATTGAAGATCTAGAAAAGATCATGACCTATGCTAAGCAAGTTTCCAAGGTCGCAGTACTTGGTGGAGGTTTATTAGGTTTAGAAGCAGCTAAAGCGGTTTTAGACATGGGAAAAGAAAGCCATGTAGTGGAATTCGCTTCTCGTTTGATGCCTAGACAATTAGATGAGGCGGCTTCTTCCGTTTTAAAATCCAAGATAGAATCTTTAGGCGTTCGTATTCATTTAAACAAAGAAACCAAGCAAGCGTTAGGCGATTCTAGTTTCCAAGGACTGGAATTTGTAGACGGTTCCGTTTTAGAAGTAGAGATGTTGATTATCTCCGCAGGTATCCGGCCCAGAGATGAACTGGCAAAAAATTCCGGAATAGAAGTTGGACAAAGAGGCGGGGTCCTAGTAGACGATGAGTTAAGGACTAACGTTTACGGAGTATACGCAATAGGAGAAGTTGCGCTCCATAAAGGAATGATCTACGGACTTGTCGCTCCAGGTTATGAAATGGCGGAAACGCTCGCTTATAATCTTTGTAGCCCCGGACAAAAAACGAAATCATACGCAGGTTCCGATCTTTCTACAAAACTAAAACTGATCGGAGTAGATGTTGCTTCTTTCGGAGACGCGTTGGGGCAAACGGAACATCTTCCCATCGCTTATACGAATCCTCGTACAGGGGTTTATAAGAAATTAGTAATTTCTCCTGATGGTAAAAAGTTAAAAGGAGGGATCCTGGTAGGAGATGCGGATGCATATTCTACTCTTCTTACCCTATACTTAAATAACGTGGAACTTCCCGCAGAGCCAGAATCCTTAATTGTAGGAACTCCTTCAAAAGAAGGTTCTGCATTCGGTTCACTTCCTGACGAAGCAAAGATCTGTTCTTGTAATAACGTTTCCAAAGGAGATCTTTTAGGCGCGATCCGTTCTGGCTCTTGTTCCGATCTGAAAGGTTTAAAAGAATGCACCAAGGCCGGAACTGGTTGCGGTGGTTGTATCCCTCAGATGAATTCCATCTTGAAGGAAGAGCTTCGTGCACAAGGTAAAGTGGTTACTGAACATGTATGCGAACATTTTAAATATTCCAGACAAGAATTATTCCAGATCGCAAAAGTAAAAGGGATACGAAGCTTCGAAGAGATGATCCGCACTCATGGAATGGGGAACGGTTGCGAAGTTTGTAAACCTGCTGTAGCTTCTATCATCGCAAGTATTTACAACGAACCGATCCAAAAGCACAGAGAGATCCAAGATACCAACGATAAGTATCTGGCCAATATCCAAAGAGGCGGAACCTACTCGGTTATTCCTCGTATTCCAGGTGGAGAGATCACTCCTGATAAATTGATCGTGATCGGTCAGATCGCCAAGAAGTACGATCTCTATTGCAAGATCACTGGCGGCCAAAGGATAGATCTACTAGGTGCAAGAATGGAACAACTTCCTGATATCTGGAAAGATCTAGTTGAAGAAGGTTTCGAAAGCGGACATGCTTACGGAAAAGCTATGCGAACCGTAAAAAGTTGTGTAGGTTCTACTTGGTGTAGATACGGAGTGCAAGACAGTACTGCATTCGCGATCCGAATTGAAGAAAGATATAGAGGGATCAGAGCTCCTCATAAATTAAAATCCGCAGTCTCAGGTTGTATCAGAGAATGTGCGGAGGCTAGAGGCAAAGACTTCGGGATCATCGCCACTGAAAAAGGTTGGAACCTTTATGTAGGCGGGAACGGAGGAGTGAATCCTAAACATGCGATCCTTCTTGCAGCAGACTTGGACGAAGAGACCTGCGTTAAATACATAGACAGATTCATGATGTTCTATATCAGAACCGCGGATAAACTTGTAAGAACTTCTGCTTGGTTGGAGCAATTAGAAGGCGGGATAGAGTATCTAAAAGATGTAATCATCAACGATAGACTTGGCATCAACAAAGCCTTGGAAGAAGAGATGGACAATCTTGTTGGGACCTATATTTGCGAATGGAAGGACGTAGTGGAAGATCCTGAAAAACAAAAGAAATATAAACATTTCGTAAACAGCGAAGATCCCGATCCTACTGTTTGTTTCATAGAAGAAAGAGGGCAAAAACGTCCTGTAGATTGGCCTAAAAAAGAATTGGTTTCGAACTAGGAGATAAAAATGAACACAACCGCAAAAGAACCTGTTTGGATACCCGTCAGTGCAGTAAGTGAATTTCCAGAAGATGGAGGAGTCTGCGCCAAAGTTTATGGAGAACAGATCGCCATCTTTCATTTTAGTTCTCGCAACGAATGGTTTGCCTGCGAGAACAAATGCCCTCATACGGGAGATATGGTTTTAGCCAGAGGAATGATAGGCGATTCTCAAGGAGAACCTAAAGTTGCATGTCCTATGCACAAAAAATCTTTCTCTCTCAGAACAGGAGCTTGTATCAGCGGAGAAGAATACTCCATAAAGACATACCCTGTTCATATCGAGGACGGAACCGTTTATATCGGGATCGAAAGCCCGGGAACTCAAGGTTAAGACCATGAATTCTTCCGCCGGAAAAGTATATCTGGTAGGTGCAGGTCCGGGAAATCCGGACCTTCTAACAGTTCGCGCCGTAAAACTGTTAAGAAAGGCAGATGTTATTCTATACGATGATCTAGTCTCTGCAGGAGTTTTGAAATACTGTAAAAAATCTGCGGTCTTGGAATACGTCGGCAAGAGGATCGGTCAACATAGTTGTCTCCAAACCGAGATCAATAGAAAATTAGGAGAATATGCTAAACAATATTCTAATATAGTTCGTTTGAAGGGAGGAGACCCTTCCATTTACGGTAGAGCGGGAGAAGAAATTGAATATCTTGCTTCCTTAGGAATTGAATGTGAAATTTTAGCTGGAGTCACCACAGCTTCCGGAGCAGCTTCTAGTTTGGGAATTCCACTCACCCATAGAGAATATGCGAGAGAGATACTTTTCTTATCCGGCCATAAGAAAACCGGCAAAAATCCGGAAAGTTTCGAAAATTTGAACTTAGACGGCAAAACAGTCTTGGTTTATATGGGGCTGAATAGTTTAGAAAGTATTCGGGAGAATTTGTTGGAGTCCGGAAACTCACGTTCGACTCCTATGGCATTTATAGAAAACGCTACTCTTCCTAACCAAAGGTTAGTTTTAGCAAATCTGGATACATGCTTGGAGAAAGCGGAAGAACTCCAGATCAAAACACCGGCACTTTTGATCTTCGGTGAAATCGTGAGTTTTTATACTGAGTTGCAGAGGTTGAAAGAAGAAGGTAGGATCTCCTCAAACGTTTTTGCACCAAACCACAGGTAAACTACTCGCAGTTTTCCTGAGCAGAATTATATTGATTCCTGCGGATTCCCGCTAAGAGGAAGCATGAACGATATTACCGGAAAGAAAACAACGCTTAGAACTGCCCAAGCGGAAGGTTTTGTATTCTGCAAATCGGAAACAATAATTAGGATCAAAGAAAACACTCTTCCAAAAGGAGATCTTTTTGGAGTGGCAAAGGCAGCAGCACTTCTTGGCGCCAAAAAAACTTCAGAGCTGATCCCTCATTGCCACCCTGTCTCTATTGATTCTTTCCAAATAGAATTCGAAGTTCTTTCCGACAAAAATGCAGTCCGGATCTTGGCCACCGCCAAATCCATCGGAAAAACCGGCATAGAGATGGAGGCTTTAACAGGTGTAAGTGTCGCTTCATTAGTGATTTATGATTTACTAAAACCGATAGATAAAGAGTTGGAAATTTCCTCTATTCGTCTTTTAGAGAAGAAGGGCGGAAAAACGGACTCTCAGATCACAAAATTTGCAGCAGGTTCCAAAGCCGGGATCTTAGTTTGTTCCGATTCCACTTTCCAAGGAAAAAGAGAAGATGGTTCCGGAAAGGCTATCTTAAATCTATTAAAAGAATATGATGTAGAAACTGTTAAATCAGAAATTCTTCCGGACGAACCAGAGCAGATCCGAAATACTATATTAGAATGGTCTAAACTAGGTTTGGACCTGATCGTCACCACAGGCGGAACGGGACTCGGACCGCGAGACAATACTCCGGAAGCAGTCAAAGAGATCTTAGAGCAAGAAATTCCAGGTATTGCAGAAGCAATGAGATCCTTCGGCCAAGACAGAACTCCACTTGCAATGTTATCCAGATCCATCGCAGGTAGGATAGGCAAAACCTTAGTGGTATCCGTTCCAGGAAGTACAAATGGCGCCACTGAAAGTTTACAAGCTATTCTTCCGGCAGTATTCCACGCGAAAAAAATGATGAGAGGAGAAGGACATTGATCTCCGTCCAAGAGGCGCTAACACTCATAGGATCTTCTGCGAGTATTTCTTCTTTCGAAAATACAAACTTGGAAAATTCTCTTGGTAGAGCACTGAGAGAAAAAATCTACGCAGATAGAGATTATCCGCCTTTTCATAGAGCGACTATGGATGGGTTTGCATTGAAGTCCGAAGGTTTTTCAGAAGATCGGATCTATTCTTATACAAGAGAATTGCATGCAGGAGAATCTTTCCAATTAGAAAGTGGAGAGGAAGCCATTCGCATCATGACTGGTGCCCCTGTCCCGGAAGGTTTCGATCTTGTTATCAAGATAGAAGATTCCGAAGATTTAGGAATTTTTAATGGAAAGAAACAGGTTCGCTTTAAGACGGAAAAATTCGGCTCCTTCTCCAATATAGCAATCCAAGGAGAAGACCTGAAACAAGATCAGGAAATATTAAAAGAAGGAACTTTAATCAGCGCTTCCGTCCTTTCTCTACTATCTTCTTTGGGAAAATATTCCGTCCAGACTTCTAAACTTCCTCGAATAAGAGTGATCTCCACTGGAAATGAGATCGTGGGTCCAGGTGATATCCCGAAACCTTGGCAGATCAGAGATTCTAATTCTTATTCTATCCGATCTTTATTACAAAAATATGGTATAGTTCCTTTGTCCGTTACTAGAGCCGGAGACGATCCTATTCTTCTGGAAAAAGCAGTGCAGGAAGGTTTAGATTCGGATCTTCTCATTTTATCCGGCGGGGTTTCTATGGGAAACTTAGACTTGGTTCCTAGAATCCTGCAGTCCTCCGGAGTAGAAGAAGTATTTCATAAGGTACGGATCAAACCTGGAAAACCTGTTTGGTTCGGTAAAAAGAAGGACCAGGCTGTCTTCGGTCTACCGGGGAATCCGTTCAGCGTTCAAGTTTGTTTTCGGATCTTTGTGGAGACTTACTTGCGAAAGTTTTTAGGACTTTCTCCAGAGAAGCCGATCTACTTACCCTTTGCTGGAGAAAGAAAAAAGAAAAGCAAACTGACTGAGTATTTCCCAGTTTCTTATGAGACCGAAGGCCAAACCTTTTTAAGGGAAAAGAAGTTTAACGGAAGCGGAGATATTCGAGCCGGAATTTTTTCGGATGGACTCGGAGTTCAATTTTCTGAAACGGAAAATCTGAAAGAAGGAGATTTGTTGGAATTCCATCCCTGGACTTAATCCAGATTGACCCATCCGCCTTGTCGATTGAAATAAGACTAGAAACCGGAGGTCGGTATGAGCTCGAAGAAAAAAATCGCTGTTGCTAAGGGAGATGGGATCGGTCCGGAAATCATGGACGCCACTCTTAGGATCTTAGAAGCGGCAGGTGCGAGCATTGAACCGGTCTTTATAGATATCGGAGAACAAGTTTATAAAAAAGGCCATAGTGCGGGAATAGAACCTGCGTCCTGGGACATTCTCCGCGATACAAAAGTATTTTTTAAAGCTCCGATCACAACTCCTCAAGGAGGCGGTTACAAAAGTTTGAATGTAACAGTTCGAACTACTCTGGGGCTATTCGCCAACGTTAGACCTTGCATTTCTCTTTATCCTTACGTAGACACAAAACATCCTAAGTTAGATGTGGTTATCGTAAGAGAGAATGAAGAGGATCTTTACACAGGAATAGAACACAAACAGACTTCGGACACTGTCCAATGTCTAAAATTAATTTCAAGACCAGGTTCCGAAAAGATCATCCGTTATGCGTTCGAATACGCAAAAGCTTATGGTAGAAAGAAAGTAACCGCGATGGTAAAAGATAATATCATGAAACAATCGGACGGATTGTTTCATGAGGTATTCAAAGAAATTGCAAAAGAATATCCGGATCTAGAAGCTGTAAGCGAGATCATTGATATAGGTGCTGCTCACTTGGCGGAAAGACCTCAGGCCTACGATGTAGTAGTCACATTGAACTTATACGGAGATATTATTTCAGATATAGTGGCTCAGGTCGCAGGCTCGGTTGGTATGGCAGGATCGGCAAACATAGGAGAAGTTGTCTCTATGTTCGAAGCGATCCACGGTTCAGCTCCGGACATCGCAGGTAAAAATATAGCAAACCCAAGCGGACTCATCAACGCGGCAGTCATGATGCTTGTCCATTTAGGGCAACCTGATATCGCAGCCAAAATCCAAAACGCGTGGCTACTTACGATCGAAGAAGGTATTCACACCGGAGATATTTACAAGGCAGGCGTAAGTCGTATCAAAGTAGGAACAAAAGAATTCGGAGAGGCGGTGATCGGAAACCTAGGGCATCTTCCCGAAAAATTCAAACCTATCTCTTTCGGAAAAGCAAAAGCGATCCACATTCCTGAATACAAAAGAAAACCTCTGCAAAAAGAACTAGTCGGTGTGGATGTATTTTTAGACTGGATACCAGGAACTGCTGAAGAGCTGGCTAAAAAACTAAGTACAGTCTCCGGAGATCTGAAACTTAGAATGATCACGAATAGAGGAGTAAAAGTTTATCCGAACGGCGCTCCCGAAACTTTCTTAACGGACCATTGGAGATGTAGATTCGTAAATCCTGAAACTCCGGATGCGGATTCAGGAGACGGTTTTATAAAGATCCAACCTGAACAAATCGCAAAACTATTACTTAGAATTTCAGAAGCTGGATTAGATAGTATCCAAACGGATAACTTGTATAAGTTCGAAGGGAAAAGAGCATTCTCCTTAGGTGGCGGGGAATAATTAAGGCTGGTTTGTTAGGATTTTTTTAAATGAATCCAAAGATACAGGCTTGATTATATAATCTTTTACTAATGGGATTTCTTTAGCTCTTTTGAGGTCTGAATCGTCTACGGAGGAGCTAACCATATAGATTTCGGGTTTTTTGCTGAGAGAGTTCACGAAGTTTGCATATTCGTCCAAAAACTGCCAGCCGTCCATAAAAGGCATATTGATATCTAAAAAGATAAAATCTGGAATGATATCTGGCTCGCTTTGATGTTCTTTCAGAAAGCTGATCGCACCTTCTCCATCCTGAAAGACTTTTAAACTTTCGACTGCACCTGTTTTTTCAATGGTTCTTTTTGCGATTTCGACGAAGATCGCATCGTCATCTACGAGTAAAAGTTTCTGTTTTTTAAATATTAAATTCATTTGCTTTAGAAAGATGAATTGTAAATTTCGTGCCCTGTCCGGGACTACTTTCCACATGGATCTCTCCACCCAAGGACTCAATCTGGTTTTTGGTCATAAACAGGCCTAAACCTCTTCCCTCGGTATTCCGGTGAAATCTTTTGTGTAATTTAAAAATCTGATCCCCATGTTTATTTAAGTCAATTCCTAAACCGTTATCCTGCACTTCCAAAATATGATTTCCGTGAGACCAATATGTCTTAAATCGGATCACCGGATGAGGGGATTCACTTCTATATTTCAAAGAATTGGAAAGTAGATTTAAGAATATACTCTCCAAATAGACTTGAGGGTAAACAATAGAAGGAGATTTCGAAAAGTCCGCGATAATTTCAGCCTCATATTCCAATATTTGACCTAAAAACATGGCTTTCACTCTTGAAAATATCGACTCGAACGAGATTTCTTCGGAGACAACCTTTGGACTTTGTCTTATTTTAATAACTTCTACAATTTCGTTTAATGTAGTAAGTAATTGGTCAGAGGTCGTCTTGAGATAGTCCATGTATTCGAGCCTCTCTTCTTCCGTTTCCGCCTCTTCCAAGAACTTTACGAGTGTGGAGATATTTCCGATCGGAGATCTCATATTATGCGAAACAATCTGGTTGAATTCCTCTAACTGGGAGATCCTTTCCTTTAAGTGATTTCCAACAGATCTGAGTCTCGCGTTTTTTTCTCTTAGAATATTTTCTAAGATCCTTTTGCGGGAGATATCCTGGATCTGAGAAACGATGAACATCAGCTCGCCGGAATCTTTTCTAACTGCAACCCCTGTGATAAATACCCAGACTATATGTCCTTTTTTGTGGATATATCTCTTTGCAAATTGAGCGCTATCCCTTTCCCCAACGATTATTTTACGAAATGCTTCTGCACCAACGTTTAGATCTTCTGGATAAGTGACGTCTTGGAAAGATTTGAAAAGAAGTTCGTCAGGTTCATATCCTAACATCTTAGCGAAGGACTGATTGAGTTCCAAAAAGAGTCCGTTCTTATCCAGCAGAATGATCCCGTTGCCGGAACTATGAAACGCTTCGGAGAATTTTTTCTCACTTACTCGGATCTCTTCTTCCACCAATTTAGAAAGAGTGATATCCTGCATCGCACCGTATACTCCGACGATCCTTCCATCGGAATAGGCAGGTTTACCTTGGGTGCGAACCCAAATCACTCTTCCAGTTTCTGTGACCATTCTATGTTCCACAGAATACATTTCACCTTTTTGATAGACCCGTAAATTATTCTCTTTCAATTTTTCCAGATCTTCCGGATAAGAATATTTTTGATAAACCGTATCCCTATCTATTCCGAGAGAAGGATCTCTTTCCAAGATCTTATAAATTTCAGAAGACCAATACAAAGTCCCAGTTTCAAGATTGGATTCCCAAGCCCCCACCTTTGCTAGTTCAGCCATGATGGAAGAGAATTTTTTTTCCTGCTGTAAACTCTCCGTTAGTTGCACTTGATCGGTAACATCTCTGGAAGTTGTATTTAAGTGAGTAACCTTGCCTTCTTTATTACTAATCGGTTGGGTTAAGGTCTGGAACCAAACATAGTCCCCATTCTTCTTTAAAAAACGATATTGGGTGGCGACTGTAGGTCTTCCTTCTTTCGCAGGATTATGAGAATCTTTAAGAATACGTTCTCTGTCATCGGGATGGATAAAATCATATGGATTACGACCTAATAATTCTTCCGGTTTAAAACCGGTAAGAGTTTCAATGATAGGATTTACGTAAAGATAGATCCCTTCCGGGTCGTGTAGGCAAATCAGTTCCCGACTGGTTTCGATTAAGATCCGGTATAAATCTTGGTTTTGATCCAATTCTATTTCTTCCTGCCCCGATCCTTCTTCCATAAAATGCAAGAACTTGCTCTACTAACTAATACATATAAAGACAAATAAGACGAGTACATTGCGAATAAAAAAGACCAAAATCCTTTAATGTAAGATATTTTATTTTCGCAAAGTAAACGGATCTAAAGATTTTAAATTTTACCCGAAACTAAACCTTTTGCACTAGAACGAGTGAGCTGCTTTTGGGGATTCGGTTCCGAAGAAGAAACCTTTTTTCGCGTGGGCCTTATTTCTTTTTGAAAGAATCAAAAAGAGGAAAGTAGAATTAAAAAAACGTAATGGGATTTTGGAAGAAGTTTTTCGATCCAGACAAGACCGAAAAACTTCAGACTGGATTATTCTCCGTCGTCTCCGATCGCTTCTACTGGACAGATCTCCATAGCTTTACGAGCGGCAATCGCTTCTTCCGGATTGGCAGGCTGTCTATGGAAATATACTTTAGACTCATCGTCGGTATATTTCAAAAGCTGAGGAGCTTCTTCCAAGCAATCATTACAAGGAACGCAGCTATTATCAATATAGAACTTTCCCGGAACATTTTCCGGAACTTTGTCATTCTTATCTGCCATGAATACTAAGGATTATCGAACGTTTGGAACGTCAAGTTGGTTTTCTATTAGGAAACGGGTAGGATAGGATTGACAAGTCCAAGAATCAAAGGAAAACACTGCAATGGCAAATTCAGCCCCACTTTTATCCCGCAGAACATTCTTGAGACTGGGACTCGCCGGTTCTGGAGCTCTAGTACTTGGGGGATCCATTTGTATCTTAAACAGATCTTCCAGACAGCTTCCTAAAGTATTATTCTTCTCTGAGTCCGAATTAGAAACCCTGGCCGCATTATCAGAAGCGATCTTACCCGAAGCTGTAGGAGTTCCAACATATAAAGAAGCAAAGGTATTGGAAAGATTAGATGAAGAATTTTATTTCGTAGACCCTTTCTTATCCGACGACTTCAAAACTTTAATATTGGTTTTAGAATATCTTCCTTTATTTCACTGGAAGTTTTCCAGATTCTCCAAACTTTCTTTGGAAAGCAGAAGAAAATTCTTATCCGAATTGAATCAATCCGACTCGGATACAGTCAGAGCGGTTTGGGCAAATTTAAGAATGCCGATTTTTCTAATGTACTACGGGCATGAGTCCACTTTCAAAGCAATTTCGTATGACGGACCTTTTCTGAATCCTCCTGAAAAGTTAAGTGAATCCAGGATCTATTATAGCAAACTAGTAGGAGGTTCCGATGTCGGGTAAAATTTACGAATGGAAAAATTTGGGCGAATCCAAAGAGATTCGCACTGAAGTTTTAGTGATCGGAACAGGTTGTGGAGGTGCAACCGTTGCATATGAACTAGCAAAAGCTGGGAAAAAGGTAGCATTGATCGAAGAGGGAGGCTACTATCATACTGGATCATTCGATAATCATGAATTGAATATGGCAGGTAAAGTTTCCGCAGAAAGGAACATGGCCACCACTGCGGATGGAACAGTAAACATCGTGTACGGAAAGAACGTAGGCGGGGCTTCCGTTCACTATTGGGCAGACAGTTATAGAACTCCTAAAGATAGATTAGAACTTTGGAAGGACAAATTCGGGATCTTAGGCCACGGTACGGAAGATCTGGAACCATTCTGGAAAGAGTTAGACGACACACTAAATGTACATCCTGCCAAAGAAGAAAATTATAATAGAATGAACCAATTGGTTCGTAAGGCCTCCAAAGAATTAGGATGGGAAGGAAATCCAGTTCCCCAAGCACGCAAGAACTGCCAAAAGTCCGGACATTGTATGCAAGGTTGTATGTTCGGAGCAAAACAAAGTCAGCTAATCACTCATATACCGATGGCAATGGCTTTGGGCGCGGATCTTTATGCGGACACTAAAGCATTAGAATTGGAGTTAGAAGGTGACAAGGTAGTCGGATTAGAAGCGGTTGTGATAGACAGACCTTCTCAAAAAGAATCCGAAGTGAGGTTGCGTTTTAAAGCAGACATAGTCGTTGTCGCAGCAGGAGGTTTTGGAAGTTCTACCTTTCTTCTCAAAAACGGACTAAAGAGAAAGTTACCCGCTTTGGGAGAATTTTTAGCGATCAATCCTTCTCCATTCGTTCATGCACTGTATAAAGAACCGATCATACAATGGAGAAACATTCCTTCCGCATATGGAGTGGAAGAATTTAGGCTAGCACGTTATGCAGGAGGCACTTACAGAGAAGGCGGCTATCTTATTATGGCCAACCAATTGCAACCTGGAGCGATAGGCGCTCTTGTCCCGGGATTTGGAGCCGAACATTTCGAGATCATGAAAGAACTTCCTAGACTTGGAGGGACAATCGGCTGGATAGACGATCCGGATACCGAGTTAGGCAGAATAGAAGTCAAGTCCGGTGGCAAAAGAGAAGTTCAATACAGTTTTGGACCGCTAACTAAAGAGATATTAAAAGACTGTATTCGCAAACAAGTCACCCTGAACTTTAAAGCAGGCGCATACAAGGTGATACTTCCGGATCTGAAGAGAACCGTCTTAACAAAACCAGAGGAGATCGGTGTTGTGGATTCACTTCCATTAACTCCAGCTTCTATGGCAATGGCTGCTCCTCATCCGGCCGGAGGATGTAGAATGGGACTGGATCCCAAAACTTCAGTCGTGGATTGGAAACATAAGGTACATGGAATTTCTAATTTATACGTAAGCGATTCCAGCGTGTTCCCTACGGCAGTTTCCGTGGACCCAAGCTATACGATTATGGCATTCTCGAAAAGAGCAGCCCAATTTATTTCAGAGAAGAAGGCCTGAATGCCATCATGGAACTTTTGGATCGAATCTCCTTGACCGGACCGCTCCTTGGAAAAACATCGTAATCGCAACCAAGAACCGGAGAGGTGTCCGAGCGGTTTATGGTACTTGCTTGGAAAGCAAGCGTAGGGTAACACCTACCGGGGGTTCGAATCCCCCCCTCTCCGCCAGTTCTTGTTTCCAGTGGACCTAATTTGGAACCGCTAGGTAAAACATTTCTTTGGATCGGGGCATTCTTCCTGATCATCGGAGCCATAATCGTTTTCGGCTCAAAACTTCCATTTATCTCTTCTCTCGGAAATTTACCCGGGGATTTCAAGATCGAAAGAGAAAATTTCAAATTCTATTTTCCTTTCGCAACTTCCATTCTGATCAGCATCGGACTTTCTCTCCTTCTGTATCTCTGGAACAGATTCGTACATTAAGAAAAACGTATGGATTCGGAAAACACTCCTCGCTTTAGCGATAGATTTGAATTCATTCCAGGAGAGAACGATCTATATTCTCTTTTAGGATCTTTTAAAAGCTCAGGGCAGGATTGGATCGACTTAACTGTTTCCAATCCTACAAAAGTAGGACTAGTTTATCCGAGGGAAGCTATATTACATTCCCTGGAAAAACCGGAAAGTCTGGAATATGATCCTAATCCTAAAGGAATTATCAATGCCAGAAGATCCATCGTAGGGTATTATAAAGAAAAAGGTAATACTATCTCGGAAGAAGACTTATTCTTAACCTCTTCCTCTTCCGAAGCATATTCCTATTTAATAAAATTATTATGCAACGCTGGAGAAGAAGTTCTCATCCCTTCTCCAGGATATCCGCTCTTTGAATTTTTGTCCCTACTAGACGGAGTAGAATTTAACACCTATAAACTGAACCAAAACGAAGATTGGAAAATAGATTTCGAAAACTTAAATTCAAAGATCTCAAACAAAACTAAAATTCTATTTTTAGTTTCTCCCAATAATCCAACGGGGAGTCTTATTACCTCTGAAGAATTTGAAAAACTGAAAGTCATTTCTAGAACAAAAAAGATAGCATTGGTCCTAGATGAAGTATTTTCCGATTATCTACATGAAGAAAATCAAAACCAGATCGATTTCTTTCATACTGATTTTCCCATGTTTGTAGTAAACGGAGTCTCTAAGATACTTGCGCTTCCCCAAATGAAACTTTCCTGGATCCATGTAGGAGGTCCTACTAATTGGAAAAAGGAATGTAAGGAAAGGTTGGAGATCATTTCGGATACTTATCTTTCTGTAGGAACACCAATTCAACTTGCTCTTCCTGAATTATTCCAATGGAGAAATATGATCCAAAGCCAGATACTCCGAAGAATTCGCAGAAATCTTCAGATCCTGGAAAGTTTTCATTTTTCTCATCCGGGGATCGATTACTATTCTCCCAAAGGAGGATGGTATAGTGTATTACAATCGGAATCCTTTTTAAATGATGAAGAATTCTGTCTTAGATTATTAGAAAAAGAGAAAGTACTGGTCCACCCTGGTTCTATGTTCGGATTCGAAGAAGATTCAGGAAGTATCGTGATCAGCTTGATATCTGAAACGGAACTATTTCAGTCAGGACTCGAAAAGGTCTCAACGTTTTTATAAAATCGCTTTTTGAACAAAACTTTTGTATTGTTTTGGAGTTAGCCCGGTCGCCTTCTTAAACTCTACATTAAAAGAAGTTTTAGAACCGAAACCTACTGCAAACGCAATATTCAGAATATTATCCTCGGTATCGTTTTTCAGAAGAAGTTTGGCTTCTTCTATCCTTTTAGAATTCAAATAAGCTGCAAATCCCATTTCCAGTCTGGAATTCAGAAGTTCGGACAATTGGTGAGTACTCAAACCGATCTTAGAGGCCACCATCTGAATGGTAACTTCTTCCTCTGCGAACAATTTCTCAGTATTCATCAGATTTTCGAGAGCATTCAGGGATTCATCCACGTCCAGACCTGAGATCTTAGAACGAGCGTATCTAGGCTTGTTTAGAAAACCTCGTAATGTTTCTAAAAGGCTATTCTTCTCTTCCAAATTCTGAGAATATTTTTGGATAATATTATAAAGCAGGATAAGAAGGTCCGCAGGAAAGAATAGTGGTACCGAATACACTGTGAAAAACCCGTATTCCAAATATCCCATATAGTAAAAGATACTAATATATCCTAAGGTTAGATACATTCCCCAGGAAACCAAAAACAGGTTTAATTTACGATTCCCCCTCCCTCTCAGATAGATCCCTGAAATCAATATCATTGGGATAGAAATGGAATAAATGATCTCGTTGGTCAGGGTGAGATACGCAATGGTTTCCATCATGAAGATGAGTGGAAGGGTAAGACCCAGAACTAGTGCGAAAAAAAATAAGATCCGATCGACCCAGGGCAAAAATGTTTCTGTTTCCAAAAACTTTCGGATAAATTGGAATCCAAATAGACCGCCCAAATTAAAGAAGAAGTAATTCACTTTCTCGGCCCAAAGAGGGGAGTCTTCCCAAAAAAGCTCTATCGCATTTCCGTAATTTACGTCGTAAGAAGCTCCCATACAGAAAGCATAGCAGGTATATAGTAGAAATTCCTTATATTCTGTTGCTCTATAATACAGCAAGGCGACAAGGATTAGCATCCCATATAAGCACGCGGAAAGAGAAAATACTCCGGTTTCGATCGCGAGATTTGCCCGGACCCCCGCCTCATCCATAATATCGATCGGAAATGACATAATGGATTCTGATTTGATTCTAACGATAAATTCTTTTTCTTCTCCAGGCTCTCCTTGCAAAAGCAAGGTCGGATAGAGAACATTTTTCACAGGCCAATCACTTTTTGATAATGTATCCCCTACTCTTTGTAATGGACTTACCCCATTTGGGGTATATAATTCAGCTAGATCGTGAGCCTTCCACCGAATTACGAAGTAAAGATTTTCACGAATTTCTTCTCGAAATCGAATTCTGAATTTTAACCAATACGATCTTTTAGAAAAATTGAAATTTAAGGCGTTCGCTCCAATTTTTTTCCAACCGTTAATTTGATTCGAAGGTGGAGGAACATTTTCGGTATCCGTTTTTTCCCAAAGGTAAAGTTCGGGTGTAATGTTTTTATTATGTTCGTTTGTTTTTAGAATGAACGGAAGTTCTTTTGCAAAGATGGAACCGAAGCTCGAAATAAGAACGAGAAGCAAAAACGAAATTCGGATCATATGTTAAAAAAACTTTTTTATTAATTCGATTCGGTGCAAACAAAAAACGTTCATGTATATAATTCCGAACGATTTTCGATTCTATTTAGTATATTATCGAAATGTTACTCTCCAGTAAGAGTTATCACTTAACTCATATACGTTAACTGGAGTTTACATCAACGCCAATATGGCGTTTTCTATTCGCCTTGCCTCGGACGAGTTTAATCCGCTTGTCCGAATAATTTTCAGGCCCGCATCTGCGGGCCTTTTTTTATCTTTTTCCAAAAATTCTTCCAAAATCCAGTCACACCAAATCCGCAAATTCGATCCTACTATGAGAAATCAAAAAAGGATATTAACATGCATCCAAACGAAGCCAAAATTAGAGACTTTTATAAAAGTTTTCATTCTAGAAATTCCGCAAGTATTGCAGACTTCTATTCACAAGACGCTGAATTTTCAGATCCGGTATTTCCTAAATTGAAAGGAGGCGCGGTGCCTGGAATGTGGTCCATGCTCTTAGAAAGAATGGATCCGAACGCCACGATAGAATTGGTTGAAGCAAATGCTAGTGCTGAAACCGGAACCGCATACTGGGTGGCAACTTATCTGTTCTCAAAAACAGGAAGGCAGGTCCAAAACCATATCAAATCCGAATTCCAATTTAAAAACGGAAAAGTAGTCAAACAAAAGGATAGATTTCCTCTCTGGAAATGGACCAGAATGGCTTTAGGCGCTCCCGGAGTTCTTTTGGGGTGGACACCTTTAATCCAAGGAAAGGTCAGATCAGAGGCCGCCAGAAATTTGGAACATTATCTTAGGAAAAAAGGGATCAAAGCTTAGAATGGAAAAATCCGTAACCATACAAGACGAGTTTACGGATACGATCCGGATCGCCCTAGAAGGAAGACCTAGGGCGATGGAAGTTCTTTTGGAAAAGATCCAAGACTATATCTTTAATCTTTCTTTAAGAATGTTATGGGATCCTCAAGAAGCGGAAGATGCGACCCAAGAAATATTATTCAAAATTTCTAATAAACTTTCCGGATTCCGATTCGAGAGCAAGTTCACTACTTGGGTATATTCCATCGCGAGCAATCATCTTCTTACAATTAAAAGACCTAAGAATATTGTACATTTAAGTAGAATACGCCAAGAATATCTATCTAAGCCGAATTCTATCTCCCTAGAAGATCAGATAGAAGATAAAATCTTGGAAGAAGAGATCCGATTCGGTTGTGTACATGCAGTTTTATTAAAATTGAATTCCGCGGACAGGATAGTATTCGTTCTATCCTCGGTTTATGGAATGAGTAGCGAAGAAGGAGCCGAAATTTTGAGTATCAGTTCCGAAAACTTCCGCCAAAAATTGTCGAGATCCAAAAAGAAACTGTCAGAGTTTCTATCCAAAGAATGTGGGATGTGGATCGATAATAAAAGGTCCTGTCCTTGTATAGGATTGTCCGGGCATCTTTTAGATCGGAACAGGGATAATGTTTCTTTCTTTACGGAACTGAAAAGGTTAAAAAAGAAAAGTCCTAGTTTAGAAGATTCTAAAGTATTAGAACATTTAAAAGAGCTGGATAGACTCGCCTGGATCTATAAAAGCCAAGGGATTTACGAAACACCCAAGGAAATTTTAGAAAAATTGGGAGCTTCTTAAATTCTCGAAATATTCGAAGAACTACTCAGCTTCCGTCCAGTCTTTGGGCTTTGTCAGACCTAAGCGCACAAAATCTCTTAAGAAACCTCTATATCTGGTCAATACTTCGCTCTTATTATGTTCGGCCGGTCTAAAGATCCCTTTTTTAGAAAATAACTTCATAGGTTCTTCTTTGATATCTGACCAAGTTCCCACTTCCAATGTTAAAGGAAGAAATTTGGAACTCCAACTCTCTTGTTCAGAATACAATTCTTGGTAATGATCGTAAAACTTATCCCAAAGATCTCCATGAGTAGTATAACTCGCACTCTGAGGACCATAAGCAAAATTGATATGGCCGCAATGATCTTTAAAGTGAGAGGCGATCTTCTCATACAAAGGAGTATCGGAACAAGGCCTATGAGTATAGGCATACGGCCACCAAACATTGTCCACGGTTCCGAAGCCTGAATGAAGATCCAGGACAGGCAGAATAGAATCTTGTACATGAAAGAATTTTTCGAAAACAGTTCTGGAAAGTGTCCTAGACTCAGGCTCTAATCCATAACCCCTGAAATAAGGAAGTTTATTAGAGAACTTTTGGCCTCCGAAAAAAGGAAGAGGTTTCTCCGCGTCTATCCCTGAGTTTCTCATCAGGTCCACTCCACCGGGATTCGCCCTAGTCTTTGCGGCAACTCCTCCGGGGTTCACGATTGGAATAACAATTAATCCTAATTTACCTTTTTTTAATTCAGGAAGGAAACCAGTGGACTTAGGGCTAATGATATATTCCAAAAAATCGATCAGGATCTGGATGCCTATGGTTTCTAATCCATGAACGCCTGCAGTAATCCCTACAGGATGTTTTTCCAGACCTTCTTTGGTCCCTATCTCCAAACTATAGATCGGAAAACGAAAACCTTCGTCGGTTCTTCTGGAAAAACCTGCTTGGTTGATTTTTACGAGTTTGCCGCCCAGTTTTGCAATCCTGAGCAATCTTTTCTCGTATCGATTCAGTCTTTTGATACCTCTGAGCAAGGTTCGCCTCCGAAAATTTCAGATCGTATCTTTTGTCCACGGTTGGGTTTTAAAACCCGGGTCTCTTATCAGACCTTTATATTTTTATTCTTTAGAGTTTTGAAGAGCTTGTAACCATTTACAATCTTCCGAAAGTTCAGAAACTCCTTTTTTGATCAAAGAACAATCTGCTTCCGTTGCAGCTTTCAAACAGGAAATAGTCCTATTTAAAACCAATTTAGGTTCTTGTGCGGCCAATGTATACACTTTGGATTCTTTAAATTTTTCTAAACAAAAATCCTTTCTTAATCTTTTTTCCAGAATTGCTTCCGAGTCAGGATCCAAGGTTTTCATATCCGGATCCGCACATTGCCTGACCTTCTCACAATACTTGGAGACCCATGCAAACCCGCTGGAATTCTCTACTCCTTCCTGATCCGTTTTCCAAATAGATTCCACAGCAGCCGGAACTTTTTTCTTTTTGGAACAACCGAATGAGAAGAAGGTTCCCATCAATACGAGGACCAATCCGAAAGGAATTAAAGTTTTATTTATTTTAGAGATCATTCCTTATTCTTCCTTACCCCGTTTGCGAATGATAATTTCTATTCTTTCTTGGGAAGCTTTTACTTCCGGGCTAGGACCTTCTTCCGGTCCTAACTTTCTAAATCCATGATATGCTTGGACGGAAAGTCTATCTCTCGAAATGCCGTATTTTTCAGACAAGGTTTCAGCGATCAAACTTGCACGATGTGCATTGTATTCCCAAGTATTTCTAAAACCTTGGCCAGCTTGTTCAGCATAAGGAACTTGGACTCTTAAAGTGATGTCCACATCCATACCTTGCGCCACTTCTGCTACTTTTTTGAAAGTGAAGTCGGTATCCTCATCCGGATGAAATTCACCTTCGCCCAAGGAAGGCGCGAATACTTGGATTCTGATCTCTTCTGTTTCATTGATACCAATGAATAATTTCGTTTTCTCTTTCAGCTTTTTTAATGCGTACGAGATCCTTTCCCAGAAGCGAAACATTTGTGTCCTTGGTTGTAATAAAGGATCCTCTTCTAATGTGATATTGGAACCTTCGAAAAAAGATTCTCCTAAACCGAATCCGCCTCGGACCAAGTCGGCAACTTGTTTCAATTTGTTTTGGTCCACTTGGGAAATAGAATATAAAATAATAAAAAGTCCAAGAAGAAGGGTGATCATATCCGCATACGTCAAAAGCCATCTGTCCCGGTTCTCATCTCCGGCTTCGACAGGCTTTTTGTATCTGGAAAAACGTGATCTTCCGTTCAAGCAGATGACTCCTTAGGCTGCTTCCCGTTAAGAAAAGCAGACTCGAGATATTCCGACTCTCTTCTCTCCACTTGCTCGATAAAAGAAACAAAAATTTCGGGAGATACGGGTAAAACTGCGTTGTACGCCTTCTCCACTGAATCGAACAAAAGAGAAACTCCTAACAAAGATGCCATAAATCTAGCAGGACGGATCAGATAAGCGGAGATGGGTTTATGAGCTAATTCATAAAATGTTCTGAGATTATGAAGAACGATCTCTAACTGCTTTTGTCTTTCTTCTTTATGACCGTAAGCTTTATATAGATCGTCGTATTCTTCTCGGGTAAGCTTTTTGCCGTCCCAATCTCTTTGGATGAGCAACTGTGCCATTTCGGAATCCAAGTGATCGGTGAGATTATTTAACTCTATTAGAGTTTCTAGATTCGCTCTGGTGGTTTCCTTCATCATACCTTTTACTTTTTGGTATGTGTCTAAGGCGAGATGCATCCAAGCTTCTTTGCCATCTAGGTTGTAAATAGTTTCGAAAAAATACTCCACCATAGAGATGGTTTCTTCCAGATGAAAATAGTCCGCGTAAAATTTACGGAATCTTTCCACCTGAGCTCGAACGATCTCTACTTTGGCATGTTTAAGTTTATGTTCTTCGAAACTACTCACTATATTATCCGATTATTATTTGGACTTTCCTCTAGAAACCAAAGGTAGAGGATAACTCTTGAAACCTTGTTGGTCTATTTCCGTTTTTACGGAACTGTAATCCGTAGGAAGATTGATCGTCTCTCTATAAGATTTTGAACTGGAGCGCACTAATATATTCGGAACTCCATCCGCTTCAGGAGTATATTTAAATCGAACTCCATATTTATGATTTCTTGCCCAACCTTCTTTCGTAATTTCTAATAGTGGAACTTTAGAGTTGATATATTTTTTTTCGAAAGAATATACGGAGGATCCAGGAGAATAATATCTCAATCCCTCTTTACCTGAATCCACCTCTACTTTTCCTCCTTGGGGAAATGAAAGAGTGATATAAGTTGTACCGGAATAAGATCCTCTGTTCTTAAACCAGATCACAACTTCGGACGCTACGTCCTTTTTCCATTCGGAAGGAACTTCTACACTTAATAATCCTGGAGCGGCCACACTCGGAACATCCGGCACCAATTCCCATCCATTGAAGTTAAAATTTTGCGCGTAAGTTCTATTGTTCGGAAAAATGGTAAGGTTCTTTTCTTCCTTATTATAAGAGAAATCGATACGTTTTGATTTTGCCAAAAACTGATGGTCCTTTAAAGAAGCGAGACCATCTAAAATTTTCTCACCTTTTCTGATCACGTATGGAACGGAAAAAAGCCCTAAAGGAGGTTCTTCACTTAAAACTTCTAAAAAGAGAGAATTGAAAGAATCTCCAGGAAGTTCTTCCATTAGAATTCTTTTAACTACATAGCCGGACTCTTTTGTATTCTCGTCTTCTCCCGCTTTCCAAGAGGAAGATTTTGGATCGTGAACAAATGGCCCGATATTAAGAAGATTAAAACCTATTTTGGATTTGAGAATCCATTCTCCGTTTTGTTTTTTGAAAACTGCGAGTATCTCTTCGGTTCCGTTACGGACCAAGGCGAATGTTTCCAAGTCCGGATCCTCGTCCAAGTTTCCTACTTTTTTGAGGACCACATCCGGGCTTTTTTCTTCCGACTCGGAGATCGTAAGAGAAATGATCTTGGAATCGGATGGCGTTTTTGAATTACAAGCGATGAGAAGAATGAATACTGAAAAAAGGATCAATATCCTGACAAAAGAAACAAAACGAAACATATTCTGTACTACAGCTTCTTTCCAAGAAAAGCAGATGTCTATCGATTTCCTAGGCCCTAATTAGTCTCCATACCGAACACATTTTTTACGATCCTAGCATTTGTAGTACCATCGTATTCGTCCGTATACGCTCCTAAGGCCTCCGCAAACTCGACAGATAATCCTGCTTTGGTCCTAAGCTCCGGAAAATATAAAAATCCCTTTGCCCTTCGGGGAGTAAATGGATGTGTCAAAAGATCCAGATACTTCTCCCATTGTTGGTCTTGCAAAACCCCATCCGAGAATACTATCTTGGCCCCTCTTTTTACATGCCGGATCTCGTCATCATGAACGATCTGCATTATATCGGCCCGTTTCTGGTCCCCGAATTTCTCGAATGCCTTTCGGTAGATCATCGAAAAATCCAAATTGGCACCCTCGAAGGAAAGAGACATGATCGCAAAAAATTTCTGCAACGTCTGCATGTTCGGAATTTGTTTCCAGAAGATATAATTGAGAGGACGATCCCCCAGATCCATTCCCCATTCTCTGATCGAATCCAAATACAATCTAAGGTGTTTTTGTTCTTCCAGAATCGTCTTGAACAAACTTTTGCGAACGGAAGAAGGAGCATTCTGAAATTTTAATATGGCCCAAGCAAATATCTCAACAGCCATCAGTTCATGATTTGCAAAATGATGAAGCGAAAGTATTCTATTCTCTTCAGAATTCAAATGTTCCACTCGGGGCATTTTTGATTTTTTATCCGAGAAAGATAATTTAGGAGATCTTTCCGGTCTGTCCTTAGGAGCAAAATTGGGCCAGAGAATATCTTCCGGCATTTTTTCAGGAGAGTATAACTTATCCTCTAGATTGGGAGAACTTAAAAGAAATTGGGCGTATTCGTTTAAAGTCAAGGTCAGTGTTTTTTAGAATCGAATGCCAACTCGATAATAGATCCTCTGATACTTGAATCAGTAGGGTCTGAGGAAATTCTTCCTTCTTTACAATGATACATGATCTTCACCGAGTCCATTAAGGATTGCATAATGAGTAAACCTTTACCTAAGTTTTTATGTTGGGTAAGCTTTCCTCTATTTGGAAGCACCTCACATTTACCTTCTTGGTAGGTTTTTACTTTTTTTAAGAACTCTTGGAGAGAAGAAGGTTTAGCTTCCGTTATCTGCTCTTCTATCTTTTCTTTTTTCAGGCCGGAACCATAGTCCACGATCCATAAAGTAAACTTAGAATTGTTAACGATCCATCTGCAGATGATAGTTTCTTCGGAACTAGAATTACAATTTGCGGAAATAGAATTGGTGAGAGCCTCGTCTGCAGCTAACTCGATCTGCTGGATATCTTTGGAGATGAATGTATTTTCTTCTAAAGATTGACGAAGTGCTCTTCTGAACTCCCGAATACTTGATAAATCAGGAGGCAGGAACATAACGTACGAACCCGAATGATGTTTAACCAAAAGTGAATCGGCCGTATCCCTCATTTCTTATCTGAGAAGTCCCTTAGTATAGTAATACAGACCGAAAGGGGGGTTTTGCAACAAAAAACCCCCGAAAAAATCTTAAGGTAAAGAAATTCCTACTTGTACCGAGATTTTCTCTATTCGTTTGAGTAGCTTTTCCTTCCCTAAGAGGGGAAATAGGATAGGTAACTCGAGTCCGTGAGCTTTTCCTGTCGCGGAAACCCGGATCGGCATAAAGAGTGTTTTTCCCTTTTGGCCGGTCTGTTCTCCCGCTTGGGTCATCAAAGCCTTATAATCCTCATCGGTTTTAGGATCCGACTTTTTTAATAATTCGTAAAATGTGTAGACAACTTTGGAAGAAAATTCTTGGGAAAGAATTTCTTTCGCTTCTCCATCCTCAACCTTTAGGTCGGATACGAAAAATTCCGCAATATAGTCGGGAGCTTGGCGTAAATTGTCTAGATACACTCTCACACTATCGACTAAAGAATGTAATTCCTTGTTCTTAGGGTCTCTGTATTCCGCCGGAATATCCGTTCTGTTCTCTAAAAATGGAGCCAAGCTTTCCGCCACTTTTTGGATCGGGAGTTCTCTGATGTATTTATTAGAAAGCCAATTCAATTTAGACTTAGGGTTCATCGCCTCTGCGATCTGATCTAGGCTCGAGAAGTTAGTTGCAATTTCTTCGTCTCCTTTCGGTTTTTTGAACACATCGAAAGTAGAAGGTGACTTGGAACAGCGATGTACATCGAAAGTTTTTGGAAGAATATCCCCGGGCAGATATTCCTGACCATCTGGAGAAGTCCAACCTAGCAGAGCCATATAATTCAAGAATGTCTCAGGCAAATAACCTAAATCACGAAATGCTAATATAGAAGTCGCTCCCGCACGTTTAGACAATTTTTTACCGTCCATCCCAACGATCTCGGAAGCGTGAGCAAACTCAGGCACAGGGAAACCCAGTGCCTCATAAATCAAGATCTGGCGAGGTGTATTAGAAAGGTGTCCCACTCCACGGATCACATGAGAAATTTTCATGAGCCCGTCGTCCACAACCACAGCGTAATTGTAAGAAGGAAAACCGTCGGATTTTACAATGATGAAGTCCCCGATCAGTTTTGTTTCGAACTTCACTTTTCCTTGGATGATATCATCGAAAATCAATGTCTTAGAAGGAGTTTTGAAACGGACAGAATAAGGAATTCCAGCTTTTAGTTTTTCCTGAACTTCTGCTTCGCTCATGTTGGCGTGAAGTCCGTCGTAAACGTAAGGGACTCCCATTGCCTCCGCCTGTTTTTTCTTTGCTTCTAATTCTTCTTGGGTACAGAAGCAGCGGTAAGCTTTTCCTTCGGAGATCAACTTCTCCGTATATTCTTTATAGATGGAGATCCTTTCGGATTGTATATAAGGACCGTATGGACCTCCTGCATGAGGACCCTCATCCCATTCAATCCCCAACCATTTTAAGGATTCAAGGATGGTTTTAAAAGATTCTTCAGTGGATCTGGTTTGATCCGTATCTTCTATCCTTAATAGAAATTTTCCGCCTTGTGCTTTGGCGTATAAGTAATTGAATAAAGCGGTTCTAGCTCCGCCCACATGAAGGAAACCGGTAGGTGACGGTGCGAACCTGGTTCTAACTTCCTTATTTTCTGGCATTGTCGTAATCTTTTAAGAGGATGATTGGATAGTTCTTCAAATCGGCTGAGGCAGTAAACGGAATATTATTCGTGGTATCATAAAAATGCATAGTTACGAATTCTTCCCTTCTCTTTTGTTTCCATTGGGATACGTTCTTAGAAGATAATAGGTCTTCGGGAAGAATTCCCCAAGCCCAACGATATTCACCTTCTTCTCTGAACGTCCAAACCGGAAGTCTACCTTCTACCAAATTTACATATTGGAATATTTGGTTCTTATAATCGTAGTCCGCGTATGGAAAACTTCTGCCACCTGGGCTCGTATAATCCGTAGTCAAGCTGGTCCGGCTATTACGCACATTTTCCCAATTCAATTCTACATTCTTACCTAAACTTCTATATTCTTTGGCGACCCATACGATCCCTGATTGGGAAAAATTATACAGGATTCCCCAATCGGAAACATTGAGTTGTTTAGGAGAAGAAGTGTGCATCCCAGATTTGAAACTTTCTCCTTCCCAATTCCAAGAAAGAACTCCTTGGGGATGAAAGGAAACTTGTTTTGGATTAGAAGATTCTCCTTCTTCTAATCTTGCGGAACCGGAGAATAAAGAAGCCTTAAAACTTAGTTTCGGAAAAACGATCCCTTTAGGAAGAGAGGTGTGAAAATCTTCTCTTGTTTCCCAAAAATCAACTTCTCCCGTCCAAATTTTTTCCTTAGAAGCTTGGGTCAGCAGTATTAAATATCTGAGATGGCCAGGTTGGTTCCGAAAAGATTCAGAGCTTGCAGGAATCGAACTGATATTAGAATAAATCCGAATACTGGGAAGATCGGAAACTAAAGGTTTTTCTTCCGTCCATTCCGTCAAAAGAGAACAGGACATTAGAAAAATTAAATAGGTCAAACCTAGTGAAAAGAATATTGCTGTGCGATAAGATCGAGACTTCGGTTCCAAAAAAATACAGCCGGAAAAAGAGGATTTCTTGAAAAACTTCTCGTTTTAGTCCGAATCTTCAAGGAAAAACCGGGAAATTTTCTTTCCTTATCGGTGTTTCCCAACGAGAAAGTAAGAATTACTGCAACTTGAGTCGAATTCTTCCTAAAAAGTATGTACGAATTCGGGTAGTACGTTAAAAGGTTGACAGTAAAACCGTCCTAAAATCCTTTGGCTATAAAAGTCCTATGAAAGATTCCAATAAATCAGGTAAAGAAAACTTCCCTAAAATACCGTTTGAGGACCAGGTCAACGACGATCAGAGAAAATATTCTCGATACGTTTGCGATTCTAGGGCAATTCCTCACGAAATCGACGGCTTAAAGCCCGTCCAGAGAAGAATTCTTTGGGCAATGTGGAATTCAGACGCAAGGAACCGTTACACTAAGACTGTGAAAGTAGCGGGACTTGCAATGGGATACCACCCTCACGGAGATAGATCCATCCAAGATGCCCTTTCTCAGATGGCCCAGGACTTTACATTCGCAAATAATCATCCTTTAGTTGCTGGAGAAGGTACTTTCGGAGACGTTTTGGATCCGAGTGCGATCGCTTCTCCTCGATACACGGAGGTAAAACTTTCCGACTTCGTAAAGGATCTTGGATTCTTCGAAAGTTTACCTGATATAGATTATGTTAAGAACTACGACGAGACCGAAGACGAACCAATTCACTTTGTAGGAAAAGTTCCGATCGTTCTTCTGAATAATATTATGGGAATTGCGACCGGTTTCCGTTGTTTTATACCGGGACACAAACTTTCCGCAATTATCAATTCACAAGTCAATTATCTTAAAACCAAAAAGCCTCTGCCTTTAAAACCTTGGTACAAAGATTATAAAGGCGAAGTGAAGATGTCCAAGACCGAAGCGGGCAATATCACGATGACCACTACCTTCGGTTTTACATGGGAAGGAGATACTCTGTATCTTACAGACGCCCCCATGAATTGGAACAGAGAGAAAGTAATCAATCTTCTGGATGATATTCTGGAAAGAAAGGATAGTTGGCTGAAGGACTATGTGGATCATTCTAGCCAGACCTTCCGTATCGAACTGAATTATAAAAAGGGAGAAAAGCCTAGCGCGAAAGAGATCGCAGCTGTAATCTCCAAAGAAGATACCCAAACTCTAGCAAACAACGTGATCACTTATGACGGTCGTCTGAAAAACTTCGGACCGGAAGAGATCATTAAACGTTTCTGTGATTTCAGAAAAACACACTTGATCCGCAGATTCAAACGTTTGGCAGGTTTGGAAGAAGAGAAGATCGAAAGAAACTCTGAGTTGATCCGTTTTATCAAAGAAAAATGGAACGAAAAAGTTATCGGGATCAAATCCAAAAAGGATTTCGAGGACAAACTCCAAAAGGCAAAATTCAAATACTTTGAATGGTTGGCGTCCATTCCGATCTACAGAATGACTTTGGATGAAGTCCGCAAATGTGAAGAAGCCATCGTAGAGGCAAAAACCGCCCTTTCCAGATACCAAGGGCTTGTGAAAGAAGATAAAAAATTAACAGAATTCATGATCGGAGAATTAACCGAGCTGAAGGATAAATGGGACAAGGAATGAGCACCGCTAAAACCAAAACCGAAAAGAAGGCCGCGACCGGAGGGGAACGGAACTTCAAAAAACTCTCCAACGTAGAACACGTAAGGATGAGGACCGGAATGTGGTTGGGGCAAAACTCTGCTTCCACATTTGAACAGCACTTTTTCCGTAAGAACAGCGGTAATTTATACGAGATCGTCCATGAAGAATTGGAAGATGTCCCCGCCAAATTAAAATGTTTGGACGAGGCTTGTATGAATGCGGTAGACGAATACCGCAAGAACCAAAAGGACAAGGCTATTCCTGAAAAGGATAAGATGTCCAAATTGATCATCCAATTATCTTCCGACAGAAAAACCGTAACGGTTGCAGATAATGGAAGAGGAATCCCAGCAAAGAATGCAGAAGGTGTATATCTGCATTTGATGTACGGAGAGAACTTTGACGACCACGTAAAACAAGACCATGTGGCCGGTCAGAATGGTGTGGGTATTTCTTTGGTAAGGATGGTTTCTTCTTACTTTAAAGTAAAAACTACCAACGACGGAAGCACTTTCAAAAAACTATTCACTCTTCACGAAGACGCAAAAAAGCAGATCCGTTCTTATAAACTATCTAAAGAAGATACTGAGAAAGTTTTCTTATACTTCGACGAACACGGAAAATTTGACGATTGCCCGCTTCTCACAAAAGATCAGATCGAAAAGCTGATTCCGATCAGCAAGAAAACGAACATGATCGAGGCGATCGAAAAAGCTCCAAAAGACGATCACGGAACTTCTGTCGAATTCGAACTGAATCCGAAATATTTTAATAACATCGATACTTCCTTCAACGTAGATCTGATGAAACAGTATTTGCAGGACATCGCAATGACCAACCCAGGATTGGAAGTGCAGTTTGTTCATAAAGGTAAGAAGGAAAAGTATAAGTTCAAAAAAGGTTTGGATGAGATATTCTCCCATTCCGATCTGACTTACTACAAAATGGATTACAACGCCCCTGCTGCAGGATCTCAATTGCATCTGGAAGCTTATTTGGTAATCGGCCAAAACAAAAACCTGACTTGGGTAAACTCTATCTTCGCTCCTCAAGGCGGTTCTGCAATCGAGTATCTGGAAAACAGACTTTGCGACGAAGTTCGTAAAAAAAGCCAGATCGTTTCCTTAGAGAAAAAACTTAAGACAAGCTGTACTCGTAACGACGTTAGGAACTGCTTTCACATGTATGTGAACATGAGACTTTTGAATCCTAGATTCAAGTCCCAGGATAAATCTTATCTGATTAACGATCTGAACGAAGATATTCGTAATGCGGTAGACAAACATTTAGATAAGTTCATTAAGAAAACCGCATTATTGGAAGAAGTTAAACTCCAAATGGAGAAACGTACTCAGCTGAAAGCTTTCGAAGACGCGCAACGCGGACTCAAAAAAGCAAGTAAGATGAATATCCCGAAACTCATGCCACCTACAGGTAAGCCTAACGATCCAGGCAGAGTATTGTTCGTAGCGGAAGGAGACTCCGCAATCGCAGGTCTTCGTCCCGCCAGAAATCCTAAACTTCACGGACTTTTTCCTCTTAGAGGAAAACCCATGAACTGTAAGGGTGTTTCCCTCGCGAAAGCGATCGCAAACGAAGAGTTAAAGAATATAGTGGCGATCCTCGGACTTCCTTTGGACCAAAAAGTAAAGTCTCTAGAAGAATTGAATTACGAAAAAGTGAGCATCATTACTGACGCAGACTTTGACGGATATGCGATCCGTTCCTTGATGCTTTCTTTCTTTTACGAATACTGGCCTGAACTCTTCGAATTAGGACTCATCCATATTTCCAGCGCTCCTCTCTATGAGGTAGACGTGAAAATGGGAGATTCCAAGAAAGCTGAGACTGTATTCTGCATCGATGATAAAGATTACGATGCTCTAGTCAAACGAGTGGAAAAATCCGGAGGACAAATCGTCCGCAAAAAACGGAATAAAGGACTCGGAGAGACAGGAAAAGAAGCCATGAAATTTGCAGTAGATGAGTGTATGACCAAGATCACCATCGGAAACAAGAAAGAAGCTTCTAAGATCCAGAACCTTTGGTTCCATAAAGACTTTGCAGAGCAAAGAAGGGATGCGATCTCAGAATACGCGATGAGCGTAATAGAAGACTAATCCTCCGACTTACATTCTTGAAATAAAAAACCCGGAAGAAATAGATTCCGGGTTTTTTGTTTTAAACCAGATTTACTGCTTTGATCGCCGAGCTTAAAGCAGCCTCCACTGTTCCGGTAATTTCCCCTGTATGTTCTCCTGCAAAGAAGATACGATCGAACGGTTTTCTTAGAATGATCTCTGATCCAAAACTTCCCGGTGGAAATTCAGCAATTCCATTCGGAACGTAGTCTTTTTTAGGCTCCGTAAAATAGAATCTTTGGATCTGCAGATCCTTTTTTAGACCCAAACGATCCAGAGTAAGACGAATATATTCTACCTTTTGATCCTGGCTGGCAGAATCGAATACAGAGAATCTATCTCCGTTCGCGATCACTCCTAAAACCTTATCTCCAGTGTCAGACTTGGTCCCGGCATCATATAAGAATTGAGCCGCAGCATCCGAATGAACCGCAAAAGGAGAAGATTCCCATGGAGACTCTTTCAAAATCAAAAACAATTTATAGATCTGAGAATAACGAACTCTTAATGCAGCAAGAAGTTTTTCCTTATCTAGTCCTGGATTCCATTTTACGTTAGAGATTTGGTTCGCCGGTAATGTGCAGATGCAAGTAGAACCGCTAAACTTTCTTCCGGAAGCGGTAGTGACAGTAACTCCGGCGGAATCTTGGTCCACAGACAGAACAGGATCCGAAAAGACAAACTCGGTGTTCTCTATATTCATCACCAAAGTTTTGGCGATACTTTCCATTCCACCTTCTATCCTGCTATTCCTTTGAGGGAATTGTGCAAGATCACCTAAAACTTTTTCGGCGGACAAAACTCGGATACTATCTCCATAATGAAGAGAAAGTTTATGACCGAGTAAGGTCAGATCTTCCGGACTGACTCCTTGGTATATTAGATAATTATAAAAACTGATCCGATCCAAAGCTTGCTGTTGAGCTGTATCTAATTTAGAATTTTGTGATACTAATTTGCTCAATATCTCTTGAGACTTGGCAGAAAGTTCCCAAGTGCCCGCTTTTTTGTAAGTTCCTAAAAACAGATCCGGAGTTAAAGGAGAAGATTGAATTTTTAATCCAAGTTCTCTAACTAAACTGCGAACTGTTTTGTCTTCTGAAGAAACCCATTCCGCCCCCAGATCCACCACATGACCGGAAGGATCTTGTATAGATCTAACCCTTCCTCCGACTCTGTCTGTAGCTTCTATCAGAGTTACCTTACTTCCTGTTTTTCCTAATAGGTATGCCGAATAAAGTCCAGAAAGTCCTCCGCCAAGTACGATCACCTTTTTTCCTGCGTTAGTATTCTGAGCGAACAAATTTCCCTTACGACTTCCCAACAAAGCTGCGGCGCTTAAAATTCCGGCTTTTAGAAAAGTGGATCGGGTAATTTTCATCGGATTCCTCTTTAGAAGTTTTATTAGAACTCTCTCTTTTATTTTCGGTCTATGAAAGATCTTTCCCGAATTTTTTGCGGAGTAGAATGTCACATCGATCTGAAATTATGTACCGAAGCCTTTCGAATCGTTCTTATGTTTAGAATATCGCCGATTTATTTGGATATTTCAAGGAATAGACTGCTTTTGCATCCTTATAGTTTTTCCCTTGCCAGGGGAAGTGCTAAACCAAAACCTGGAATTACGCTTTCAGGGAGGAAGTCGGGTGAAAATCCCGCGCTGACCCGCAACTGTGATGTCCGTTTTAAACGGAATAAGCCAGATCTTCCCCGCGATACTGAAACCTCGAGGTTGGGGAGTATCGTAAATCTCGCTCTTTAGCGCATCCGCGCTTCTGCGATGGGGCCCCGAAAGCTAAAATGTCGGGGCTCTCGAACGGAAAAAGAAAACCACCGCAAATACCAAATCGTTCGGATCTTAGTAAGATCAATGATCGACTAACGTTATTTTGCTTTTATTTTCTTTTTCTGCGATATCCGGCAGAACCAGGAGAGAAAATGAGAAAATTCAGGACAAAAGCGATAATCATATTATTCGCTTTATCGTTAATCAACACCGCTTGTTTTGAAACGGAAAAGTCAGAGTCTGATAATAGCGCGATTATCGCTGCGCTGGTCCAAGCTAATTATATTGAAGTTGGCGGTTCTTGGCAAGTAGGCTACTATTCCGGTGGAGCCGATGGACCAGTTTATGGTACCGCAGCTATAACTGCTCAATCTTGGATCGAGCAAGGAATGCAAAAATTAACCGTCGTTGAAATAGATAGCGCCAATAGAAAACTTTATTACCAAGCGTCTGCAGATGATGCCTCTAATCCTAGTAAATTCGGAAGAATAGACTGGACTGCAATTCGTAGTAATTCTTGCCCTTCTAGTGCGAGCCGCTGTTTCGATTATTGCCAAATCGTATATGGAAAGAATACTTTAGCAGAAGCAAAAAGTGATACTGCTACTAGTGATTCTTCTGCTTTAAAGACGAACGGCTGTAATGGATTCGGCTGGAATTACATGATCCCATAATCGGATCTAAATTGCGAAAGGAGAGTCACAACGTATGAAACAAATAAGTAAATTCGCGTTTTTTGGAATGTTTGTTTTTCTCTTTCTCATAAGTTGTGATGGCTCCGGAAGCAGCACTGATCTAACTGGACTTTTATTAACCGGACAAAATTCCCTTTCGAATTCTGGAAGTTGCCCTCCGGCAAGTATAGACCCTGAATATCTTTTAGCAAATACTGTAGTCAGTGCACCTGGCAGCAATCCTAGCGTCCTATACAAAGATCCTGAGAAAGCAATCAACGGGGTTTGTGGAGGAGGACAGAATACGGGTGGTTTTGACGTTTATACAATGGGTTCTACCGACCCGAATAATTTTCTGATCCTTTCTTGGAATGGAGCAACTGTGACTAACGGTACAGGGATTGATTTTATCGTTTTTGAGAACGGTTTCCAACAACAAGCTTCTATCAATTATTTTATAGAACCTATAATCGTAGAGGTTAGCTTAGACGGGACAAATTATTGCGGGTTTAATCCTCAATATACCGGAGCTGCAAGCCCTGCCAGTTTGGATCCTACGGATTGGATCCGTTTTGGAGGAGCAAATCCTGTACTTTGGAATATGGTTACTCATCCACTCACTCCTACGGAAATTTTTCCGGATCCATTTGTTGCAAACGCAGGTGGAGATCCATTCGATCTAGACGATCTAGCGGTAGATGCTCGATTTGCAAATGGATGCGATTCTACAGTGCTTTCCAATCTACAAACAAACGGATTCAAGTTTATTAAACTATTGAATGCGAAAGGACAATCCACCTTTCCCACTCCTGCAGGAAGTTTTGACGGAGGCCCTGATATAGACGGAGTCATCGCTAAATCGATAACCCCTTAACCTGAAACGAAACATAGATCTTCTGATCTTTTTTCGATTTAATAATTTAAAATTTTTACAAATGAAAAGAATATGATCCGCCCAAAAGATGTACACCAGTTGAACTTAGATAAATTTTTACGTAATAAAATAGATACCAAGACAAAGCCATTAGGTGCCTTGGGTAAATTAGAAGATCTTGCTTACCGAATCGGCACGATCCAAAACACAATCGATCCTGTATTATCCAATCCTCATTTACTAGTATTCGCTGGGGATCATGGACTTGCAGACTCCGGGGTTTCAGCTTTTCCGAAAGAAGTTACTTATCAAATGGTATTAAACTTTTTGAATGGAGGAGCTGCGATCAACGTATTCTGCAAACAACATGGGATCAAATTGTTGGTAGTTGATGCTGGAGTTTCCGGTAATTTCGAACAGACCCATCCTGATTTTATCCCAGCCAAGATCGCAGCCGGAACCAGAAACATTCTGAACGAAGCAGCAATGACAAGAGAAGAATGTGAAGAAGCAATTCGTATCGGAGGGGAGATCGCGACTACCAAGGTTCCGAAAGATTGTAATGTAATCGGTTTCGGAGAAATGGGAATAGGAAATACTTCGAGTGCATCCTTACTCGCTTCCGTATTTCTGGATCGTTCCGCAGAAGATCTTACCGGAAGAGGAACAGGCCTGGACGACGGATCTTTAGAGCGTAAGAAAAAGATCTTAGCCGAATGCAGAGCAAAACACCAAGTAAATCCGAAAGATCCGATAGAAGTCCTTTCTAAGTTCGGAGGTTTCGAGATCGCGATGATCTGCGGGGCAATGTTATCTTCTTATAAAGAAAACCGTTTGATCCTTGTAGATGGCTTTATCGCAAGTTCAGCCTTCTTAACCGCTTCTAGAATGGAACCTAAGATCGTTCGCAATGCAGTTTTTGCTCATAAGTCTTCCGAGCAAGGCCATCGACTGATCCTGGAATTTTTTGACGCAGACCCTATCCTAGACCTCGGACTTCGTCTGGGAGAAGGGACCGGATGTGCACTCGCCTATCCTATCTTAGAATCCGCATTGGCGTTCTTAAGAGAAATGGCAAGCTTCGAATCCGCAGGTGTTTCCGAAAAAAAAGACTAAGTTGGAAGTAAATTCTCGCTGCCCGAATCGGAGGAATGAATAAGTTCGTCTTTGCATGTTTGGATTTATCCGCAAAGAACTGATCATTTTTCTTTCCTCCGTACGTTATAATACTCGTATCATTGTTCCGTCATGGGTGGAACATTCGGACGAATATCTCAATTCTTCTTCCAGATATTTTCCTCTCGTAGGATGGATTGTTGGAACTGCAACATGGTTCGTTCTTTGGGTTTCTGATCTCTCTTTGACCTGGGAGATAAGCATTGTTTTGTCAATGGCGGTTTCTGTTTTGGTAACCGGAGCATTTCACGAAGACGGATTTACCGACGTATGCGACGGATTCGGCGGGGGTTGGACCAAAGAGAAGATCCTAGAGATCATGAAGGACAGTAGGATCGGTGCTTTTGGAACAATTGGGATCATACTTGTCCTTCTTCTTAAATTTGTATGTTATAAATCTTTGGAAGAATTTTCCATAGAGGTATTATTCATCACGATACTTTCCTCTCATTCTTCTAGTAGATTTTGGGCCTTATTCACTGCTAAAACACTATCTTATGTGAGAGAAGATCAGCTTTCCAAGGCAAAACCGATCATTCAAACTTTAAAAACTTCTAATGTAGTTATCGCAGGGATCTGGGGATTGGCTCCTTGGCTCGCATTCTTTCACAACGCATATCTTCCTTCGGATCGAGTGTTCGGATTTTTACTATATCCATTTCTACTACAAACATTCGGATATTTATATCTCAGAAGTTTTTATAAAAAGTGGTTGGGGGGATATACAGGGGATTGTTTGGGCGCAGTCCAACAAGTAACAGAACTATTGTATCTGATCGGGATCGTCGTAGCTTGGAAATCTTTTTAGTCAGACATACAACTCCCGAAGTAGAACCTGGGACCTGTTATGGCAAATCAGATCTAGGACTTCCTTCTAGCTTTGAAAAAGAAGCTGAGAATGTTCTGAAACTTCTTCCTGAAAAAGTACATTCAATCCGTACTAGTCCTCTATTCAGATGTTATAGTCTGGCGGAGTATATCAGCAAACATCTGGAATCAAAATCAATTACTCCTGCTTGGAAAGTAGACTCGAATATCCAAGAGCTGGACTTTGGTGATTGGGAGGGACGTTTGTGGGAGGACCTACCTAGGTCGGAAACGGATCCTTGGATGGAAGATTATGTAAATCGAAGACCTCCAGGAGGTGAAACCTATTCTGAGCTAAAGAACAGGCTCTTAAAATCTTGGGAAGAAGGTCTGCAAGAAGCAAAGTCCTGGGAAAATCTAAAAAGCGAAGAAGGGGAAACTTCCGAATACAAAACGATTTGGGTCAGTCATGGAGGACCTATTCGATGTTTGTCTTCCATCGTTTTAGGATTTCCTTTGGAGAATTCGTTTCGATTGGTTTTAGAATATGGCTCCGTCTCTTGTTTCAAGATCCGATTCGGAGAAATACAATCTTATCCTCAGTTCGTTTATTGGAACAAAAAGTAAGTCCGGCTTTGAACAAATAAGACATAAATCGAAGACCTATGCCTCTAAGGTGTTTTTACTTTTATCCGATAAGGAATATAGTATTCCTATCTCCCATGCCCTTTTTCCGAATATTTAAATTCCGGCCTCTTCTTCATAACGAAAAGTTAAAGTATATTCTTCTCATATCTATACTTCTAAGTTCTTCTTTTATAGATTCGGATACATCTACTGAACTTGTGATGCCTAGCCAATCAGAAAGCGCTAAACTGTTTATCTTAGATGCAAGCGGCTCCATGAACGAGTATCTTGGGATCTATCAAAAGGTACATCTGGCAAAAAAATATGTTCGCCATTTTGTAGATAAACTTCCTGAAGAGACTGAAGTAGGTTTTATCGCTTACGGAAATCGTCTCCCTGGTTGCCAATCTTCCAGACTTTACCAACCTTTAGAAAAAGGAAATCGCCCTGGCTTTCAAAACAAACTTTTTGGGCTCACTCCTTCTGGTGCTACTCCACTTGCAGAGTCCATTCGGATCGCAGGAGATTATATTATTCGCAGAAAATCTCCCACTGACTTGATCTTAGTAACCGATGGAATTGAAAGTTGTTACGGAAATCCTGAAAAAGAACTTCAAGTCCTACAACAAAAAGGTGTAAATTTCAAAATGCATATCCTGGGCCTCGGATTGAAACCGGAAGAGAAAAGGATCATGCAGTCTTTGGCGAAAACAGGAAATGGAAAATATTATAATGTGGGAGAAGACAGTGACTTCTTTCTCGCAGTGGAAGATCTTCTAAAACAAGAACCTCAGCCCAAACGAACTGAAATTGAACCTGAAAAACGTAAACCTAAGATCAGGATCTCTGATATCGAAAGGAAACAAACAGACTCGGAAGAAAATTTTTATAGAGTGAAATTCGTTTTTGAAAATTCCGATTCTGATAATCAATGTGTGATCTTAAATCTAAAAAGAAGAAGTTCCGTTTCTTTCAAAACACAAAACTGGAATCCTCAAAGAACTACCGAACCTGAAAGAGTTTTGCGAACAGAACAAATCTGTTTCAAAACGAAAAAAGGAGAAGGAGAATTTCAGATCTCCGCTCCCGCACATCTTCCTTTAAATTTGGAATTGGAACTTTGGGATACAAAAGGTATCCCAAGTTCGGTGGACAAAAGTGGAGAAAAAAATCTTACGGAGTAAGTTCTTAAAAAGATCTTAAGAAATCCAAGTTTTGGTGATTCGGATACGTTACCCGATATTCTAATTTGATCTCTTTTTTACCGGAAGGAGGGATCTCTAAACTCCACTCTATAATTCCAGAATTCGCGCGATATTCTTTGGAACCTGGAGTGCTTGTCTCCTGATTCACCTCGACCTTTACACTCGCGGATTCGGAGATAGGGATCTGTTCTCTTACGATGACAGTTTTGCTTTCTTTACCGAAATTTTCCAGACTCAGATAAACCTTCTTCTCCATTACTTTTTGAGTGGAAATCAATCCTTCTTTGGTTTGGTTCCAATCCTTTCTATAAGAGAGTCTTAAACTACCTTCCGTGCCTAGAGAAACCGAAAGATTTTCCTTAGGAGAAACATAAGGAACCTTAGTCCTTCCTACAAGTCCTGAACTTCTGAACAGAGATACTTCGCCTGGCAAAATCGGAAATTCTCCCATGTTTTGAAACTCAGCCTCCAAAAGAGGAAAAGGTTTGTATCTAGGAGAAGCCACAGTTTTTACCTGGATCGGAGAACTAAAAGACAACATCTCGAATTTTCTAGATTCTTTCTGAGAAGCTAATGTAATCGTTTTAGGAAGTCTGAATAGAAATCCGCTTCCTCTTTCACTGGAGGGAGAAGGTTCTTCCGTAGCAGGAATATTGGACTCTTCATTGGGCATTTGAGCGGCACCCACTGCTTGGGTTTGGTTAGTGAGAATTTCCTGTTTGGAATCGACTTCTACATCAAATAATCTTAATGGACGAAGCCTATCCCTTCTGAGAGATAGATCCGGCCTGGTGGTCGAAAGAAGAAGTTGCACCCCTCTCCAATCTTCCCCGGTTTCTTGTCGGATCTCCACTATGTATTCCAGTTTTGCTTTGCTTAAGGAATCATCTGCAGTCAGAATATAAGTCGGCCTCCAATCCGCATTAGAAACCAAATAGCTCAAGCGAAGTTCTACGCTCTTAGCCTCGGAGCTCGTGTTTACGATCTGGACCCAAGTAGTACGTGTGCTTTTTTCAGCCTGGGATAGTAAAAGTGAAAGCTGGGCTCTTGCTTCTTCCAGTTCCGTTTGGACTTTTCGTTTTGACTTTTCTAACTTCTCCCAAGAAGCAAAAATAGAAACAGCCTCATCTCTGGTCTTCTTTAAATAAGTTCCCCAGTTTTTTCCATCTCCTTCTACCCTACCGTAAAGGAGGTTACGACCTACTACATCCGAAACTTTTTTGCGCATTTCGGACAACAGGTCCTTTTCGGCTTTTAGATCATTCTCTTTTGCTAATATACTTTCCAACTCCTTCTCCAGTTGTTGCACTTTTTTTTGGAGCTGAGCAACTTCCGGATTCGAAGCAGCAGTACCTTCTTCTTTCCAAGTCCTGGAACCGGTAACCTCAACTTGGGAAGAAGTTACTGCGGCCGTTAAGGTCTCTTCCAAAAGTGAAACAGGTAGATAAGAGATCTCTATTTTGTTCGCTCCGGGTTCCAACTGGACTCTTCCGGACCTGAGGATCTGAGCGGTTCCCTGATGAACGGTAACTTCCTTGATCGGAAGGCTAAATTCTTTTCCGAATATGGGAAAAGAAATCAAAACAAACATAAAAGTGAATCGAAAGAAAGATGAATACATTAAAGTTTTATAATTTTTCATGATAAGCCTCAATAAGAATCCGAACCAGGAGTCTCTCTTAAAATATTGTCCGCTGGATAAGAGACGGTGTATTCGAACTGTACAGTTTTGCGGGAGTTCGCTCCTATTTCGAACTCGTATGTCAAAATTCCATCCTCGGTTTTAGACTTAGGAGTGTCGGCGCCTGCAGACCATTCTACCCTTACGCTATCGTCGTTCGTGTAAGGAATACGATCGATTAAACGAACAGGAACTGCTCTACGTTTGTTATTTTTGATGGAGATAGTAACTCGATAACGGATATTCTTTTTGCGAGAGATAATTCCGGATTTATCATCCAATTTTTCCTGCTTTCTTTCCACCTTGATATCTCTATCAGGCCCAAGTTCCATTTTGATCTCTTGGCCCGGCTTTAATGTAGATACAGTCGTAGTTCCAAGAAGATTCTCTCCGGAATAAATTTCCAGAGGACCTGCAAGCAAAGGTTCTCTTTCCGTATTCGAAGAAACTACATTCAGAAAAACCCCATCGTTAGTAAGCGGAGAAGTTTCGTAACCTGGACGAACTGAGATATTTCTTTTGCGTAAGAAAACCCGGTTCAATGTACGATCAGAAGGAATTTTTTCTCGAGATTGAGCGATGTATCTGAAATCAAATCCTTCGGAAGATATTCCTGGAGCGATCAATTGATTAGAATATTTTTTATCCGAACTCAATTGTGAGGATCTGTTCAAAAGATTCTGCACTTCATTTTCGAGTTCTTTCAGTTCTTTTCTAGAACTTTCTCTAAGACCAGAAAATCTACGCAGAGCTTCTTTTCCATATCGAATGGATTCTTCATACGACCCCTGATCGAAAGAATATTTTTGGCTCGCTAGTTCTCCTTGGAGCCTGTTCATATTCTCTTCTACACGAATTGAATTGGATCTATCCTTATAATTTCCTTCTATCAACGCCCGGGACTGCATCAAAGGACTATCGTTCTTTTCTTGATAATAAACATCATCGACTCTCTCTTCTGCTTTACTTCTTTGAGAGACCTTAGGTGCAGGAGCTTTTTTCTTGGATTCCTTTTTGGTTTGGATCATACTGCCGGCATTTGCAGAAGGTTTAGAAGGAGCGTTATACTCTTTATCGGCAGGAGAATAATCCTCGTCTCCGGAATACACCGCTACCTCTTTGGAAGCGATCCTATATTCCCTATACTCAGGTAAGTCAATGTCTTGGTTTGGATTTGCGGTGGAAAATTCTAATCGAACGTTTTTCCAATCTTCTCCCGTCTCATTCCGAACTAACGCATGCCAACCTAACTCGGCCTCTTGTCCATTCGCATTCAACTCCAAAGTATAACGAGGATACCAATTAGCACCTCGGATCAAATATTTATATTCGAAAGGAAAAACATTAGCGGAATCGGATTCCACATCCAATCGGATCTCTTTTCTGCGAAGTGTATCACCTTCTGCCAGATGAGCGATCTTAGTTGTAACTATATAAAATTCTTCTCGGATACGATCCAATTCTTCGAGTTTTGCTAAGCGAAGTTTTGTATTATCTTCTGCGAGTTCTGCATATGTTTTTCGAAACGAGGAAAAATTTTCGGAGTCGATCTTCTCCACTACTCCATCTTGTTCCCGGACAGCAGGTTTGATAGATTTGATAGAAGCTTCCCAATCTAAAAGGTCTTGGACCTCTCTAGACTTTGTGCTTAAAGCCAAGAGTAAACCTTCTTTCCTTCTTTCTAACTCTTCTGCTTCTTGGGATTTTTTCCTTCTGGAAGCTTTTTCAGAGACTCGGATCCCTTTGATCTTAAATTTTTTATTCGGATCAGTAAATGTGACGATCACACTCTTGTCCAAGGAAGCGATTGGAACTTCTCCCAATAACACTTCTGATACTCCGGCAGGAAGTTTGACTTCGGATTGTCTTGTGACGTACACCAAGTCGGAATACAAGAGAACAGAATCTATTCTAGCATAAGAAACGGAGACAGGGGACTTTGAAGCCTTCTCTTCTTCCGTAATAGCTGTAGGTGTATCACTCGCGGAAGGGTCGGTTTCTTGGGCGTAAAAATTAGTCCCTAGCAAGATCAAAAAGAATGTCGCAAGAACCGAGGAAGAAAAACGGGAAATCATAGGTTCTAAGTGGATACTTGCCGAAACATAGTTCGTCAATTTATTTTCAAAACCATAAAAAAAGCGCCTTCGTTGAAAAGGCGCTTTTAACTCTAAAAACTAGCTCAAAAAACCTGAACTAAACTGTTTTAGGCGTATATCCTTTGATGCTGAAAAATCTTTTTTGAGAAACCAAAAAGCCTCCCAACACAAAGAATGAGATCAATGCGACCTGCTTCATAAGCTCGGGAAGATACTTCAAAGTTTCGATCGGAAGAATAGCAGTCAATTTATCCACATGAGTGAAATCGAAAGGATACACATAAGTCAATCCAGCAATCGAAGCCAGACGGATTAGCTCGGAAACGATACCAGAAGTTTTCAATTCGAAGATCGCACCTATATTCCAAAGAGTCCAAAGCACATAAAAGCCTAAAACGCACATCTCTAAAAGAGGTAATTCTTTTTTGAATTCTAGATAGACCATAGAAGCACCCAGTCCGAAGAAAAACTGAGTGATCGAATACACTAGCAATGTATAAGGAATATGTGTATTAAATTTTTGGTAAGTGGAACGATCGATCTCAGGAGGAACTACTGATTCTCCCAGATCTTTCGGTTTCCAACCGGGAGGCTTGAACCAAACTAAAAATTTATCCTTCCAACTTTTGGTTTTCCAGGAAAGAAGAAACAACTCTTCGAAATAATGAAACTGTGTCCAAACAGGACTCCATGTCTGCATCGGTTTTACGATCCCAAAAATAGGCTCTTCTTCTTCCTCTTTATAAGATCCGAACATTCTGTCCCAGATCGCTAATGTTCCTGCATAATTTTTATCTATATATTTAGGATCTCTTCCGTGATGCACTCTGTGTTGAGAAGGAGTATTGAATACCCACTCGAAAAATCCCAATTTAGGAATTGCTCTGGTATGAAGCCAGAACTGATATGCAAAATTAATCTGAATACAAAGAAGGAACATGATAGGAGGAAAACCCATCACCGCCAACGGAAGATAAAAAGGAAGGGAGAATGTATTCTGAGTGACGCCTTGTCTTAAAGCCACCGTAAAATTATAATCTTCGCTCTGGTGGTGAGCCACATGAGAAGCCCAGAAAATATTGATCTCGTGCCCGAATCTATGATACCAATAGTAGAAGAAGTCCGCCAGAATAAAACAAAACACCCAGCCAATCCAGGAATCGTTGGAAATATTCAATATTCCAAATTTTGCATATACCCAGGAATACACTGCCATCAATCCGAGAGTGATAAACACTGTAAAGATCTGCATAAAGATCCCGGCCGAAAGATTGTTGATAGAATCCTTAAAACGATAGAACGGTTTGTTGCCAAACACTGAATAAAGTAGTTCTACGACTACCAATACGAAAAAAACGGGAGTGATCAGTTCAATGATATTCTTTTCCATCTCTATTACCGAATTTCGACTATCTCTGTAGCGATCATTCGGTCAAGAAAAAGAACCGAGGCGGTTTTCGAATTCCGCCTCAGATGGAGCTATTAGATAACAAATGTTATTTCATTTTCCCAGGAAAGGGAAAAAAGATCAGAAGAATAAGCTTACGGAGAAGGTCATAGACCAGATATATCCGCCGTAATTATAACTTGGATTCCTTTCTGAAGGGAAAGTTTTATTGATCTCCACACTCTTCAACTGTTGATTCGTAATGGCCAAATCGAATATCACAGGGTTTTTCAGTCTGTCTTTCAAGAATGCAAAATTCCTTCCGTTAAAGATATAGGATACCCCGATAGAATAGATCATACGATCGTTATCCATCCAGTTATTTTCTCCCGAATAATGAGGAACAGGGGAAGGTCTTTTTCCGATACCTCCTCTAAACTTCAAGAAAGGACGGAAAGCATACTCTGCTCCCATACGAACATTTGTGGTATCATTGAAATTCAGTGGCTCGGAATATTTTTCCTTAATTCTAGAAAGTTTATACAAACTCCAGATCTCTCTGTTTACATCCAAGTTTAATAAAAGTTTTTCGGTAGGTCTGAATCCTATACCATAAGACCAAACTCTCGGGTTGTACTGATCCAACAACGCCAGATCGAAGTCCAATTGGATCCCTAAAAGAGTAGTCTGGGCACGAGCAGGAATCGGGTCCGCAGACAGATAAGTTTCTCTCTTATACGAAACCCCTGCGCTCCATTTTCCGTAAGTGAACTGGAGTCCGTAAGTTGGGTTGATGATCGGTTTTAAAGTTAGAACTACTTGCGAGTTTGCTTGTACTGGATCTGGAGAGATCGGAACGTCTTTTAATAAGATCGCACCGGAACCTCCGGCAAGAGCGGTGATACCAACCCCTGCAAACAAACGGTCCTTCCAAAGTTCCACACCGACCCCGGCCATGATAGTAGGACGTTCATTACTTTTTCCTGATTGTAGGTATCTAGGAACGGTAGGGTTCTGATCGTTTACTACCATCAGGTTTCCGGAAGCAGGAACAATAGCATTCAATCCGAAACGGATGGTTCTACCAATATCGAAAATTTCGTTCAGGTTCATCGTAAAACCCAAACCAACATAACTGTCGTCAGGGTTCTTAGTGTTCTCGTTCTTAGGAGCGTTGTTCTTTAAAGTAGGGTTCGCGTAAGTTCCTAAGAAGGACACTTCATGATAAGGACGGTTCGGTCGGAGAAGAGGTTGGTACGTAAACATCCCCTTTCCCATATTCGCAAAGCCATCTCTGAAATTAAACCAAGCTTTCTTATACCACTTAGCGGGAGCTCCTCCGTCCTCAACTTGAGGTTCGGTATTTAGCAAAGGACCTTCCTGAGGAATAGGATTCCCATTCGCATCCTTAGCCCCTTCTCCGCCAGCCGCCGCTTCTTTCTCTTTTTCCTTTTGTTCCCATTGAGCGATGAACAAATCAGCTTCGTTCAATCTTCCCAATCCGGCAACGTTATAGAAAACTGCAGATGAGTTGTTAACCGTAGCAGTAACTGCGCCCGCCATTCCGGCTGCACCCGCATGGGCGCCATAAATATCCCCGTAACTACCGGCGGTCAGCTCGGATGTGCCGACCCCTAATATCCCCAAAACTGCGAGGATAATCCTCGACCCGGAGATAATTTTTTGACTAGAAACTCTGTTTCGCATTGTCCCTTCCTGCTTTGAACCAATTCCATAACTTACTCTAACCCATCTAGAATTGGCTGATCTCTTTATTACACATCAGTTATTTTTTAAAAATTTTCCGTATCTTAGCGGAAAGCTTAAAATTGTCCACTAAAATCAAAAAAAGAGCCTTTAGGCGTTTTTGCCCATAAAGCAGCAAAAATATCCAAAATCAGAAGATAAGTATTCATTATTGTAAAAGAATGAACGCTACATATATTTTTAGGTTTTGGAAAAGGGCTAAAAACTGAGCTTAGGAGCTTGAAACCGGCTTAGCAGAACGAGTCTTTTCAAAATATATGGAAATGATGTCAGCATAACGTAAATATCCCAAATATTTTCCATTCTCTTCCACAGGAATCTTGTCCATCCCCATATCCAAGAGAGTTTTGAAAGCGGTTGCCAGGTTTGTCCGAGCGGAAATCGGAAGAATGGACGTATCAGTTACATCTTTCACAAGAATCAGGTTCTGGGTGAGGTCCCTTCCTTCTAAAAATAAGCGACTTGTACGTAGGGAAATCATTCCGAAATAGTTTCCATTCTCCTCCAAGACGATATAGTCGCTGGCATTGATCTTCAAGGCTTCTTCTTCCAGCTGAGAAAGCAGTACAGAAGTTTTGACCTCGGCAATATTTCTGAGTTTGTTCCGGATATCTTCTATCCGTATTCCTTCCAACAAGTCTCTGTTCATGTCCCAGTCGTGAGCGGGAGATTCGAAGCGAGTGTTCTTTTGGCTTTTGTATAAATTCAATTTATGAGAAAGAACGAAAGTGATGATGGAAACAATCATCAAAGGAGGAAGAAGTGAATAACTTCCTATGATCTCGCAGATCATCACCATTCCTGCAATCGGTGCGCTCGCGATCCCTGCGTAAAAGGCTCCCATTCCAACAAGCACGAAAGATGCAACGGACACATGGTAACCCAAGACCAATTTTGCAAATGTGCCAAGCGCTCCTCCCAACATTCCTCCGATGAATAAGGAAGGTCCGAACATTCCCGCGGACCCTCCACTTCCGATCGTAAATGAAGTTGTGATAATTTTTAAGAACGCGAGAAGTAAGAAGAAAAATATGATCTGCAGATCCTGATCTAGATAAGGACTGTAATTTGGAAATTGAAAGCTGCCTTCTAATACATCTTGTAAAGCACCGGCTCCGGTTCCGAGTACTTCGGGTAAAAAATAACCGATGATCCCTACAGGAATTCCGCCTAATGCAGGTTTGATCCATTGTGGAAGTTTCAAGGATTTGGAGCATTCTTGTATGAATTGAAATACCTTGATAAGAAAGGCTCCGTTCAAATAACATAAGATCCCTAAAAACAGATAAAAGATGAGTTCTTTATACTCTATAAATCCGATTTCAGGAACCTTATATACTGAACCGAATCCATTAAAGGAAGAATATGTTAAGAATGCAGTGACTGAAGAAATGATACAAGGCACCAATGTATCACTTTCTATATCTTCTCTGTACATCATCTCTACGGAGGTTAATGCTCCTCCTAAAGGAGCATGAAAAATAGCACCTAAGCCTCCTGCAGTTCCAGCTAATAATAAAGTGCGTCTTGCTCTTGCGCCCGCCTTAGTTAAATTTGCGACCAAGGAACCGAACCCTGCACCGATCAAAGAAATAGGACCTTCCTTTCCTCCACTTCCGCCGGAAGACAATGTGAAGATAGTTGCAATCGACTTGATCAGCGGAACTTTCGGATCTACCTTACCTTCTTTATTATGAAAAGAATCTATTAATGAATCGGTTCCTGTGCCTGCAGAATCGGGAGAGAATTTCCAGATAATCCAACCAGAAATCAATCCTCCAAGAATAGGAAGCACCAGAAGCATCCATCTTCCTAAATATATAGAGGTGATCGGCCCTAGAGAAACGTAATATTCTCCACCGGAATGTGTATTATGTAAACCTGATATTGATTCTAAGGAAATGTATTCTGCCCAGGCAAGTGCTCGGGAAAAGAGAAGAGCTCCTAAACCGGAGACAATCCCAGTCAGAACACAATATAGATATAAGGACCTTCTTCCTTTAATCGTGAAATAGGATGAAAACGGTCTTTGTCGGAATTCTTGGAGGATTTTTCCGAACATAAAGGATCCTTAAAACGATTTGGAAACCGAAATCTCCATGATCCGATTATGAGTATAGGTATCCTGCCAACCGCCGATCATTCTATACAATCTAGGAAGAATCAGCAAACCGATAAATACAGGCGCTCCAGGAGAATCCAAAACATTTCCGGAAGGAGTAGGTTTTAAGAAATAAGCCTCGAGAGCGCTGTTCTTTTCCATCGTAGTTGTGGCGTAATAGTAACCTATCCCTGCGAGTAAAAGGTCGGCCATGATATAACCGAACATTCCTTTGAGTCTATCCGAGCCCCCATAGACTGGAGATTTGTAAGAGTTATAAAAAACCGAAGCGGCAGGTTGGACCAATGCCAAGGACTCACTCCAAAAATAATTCTTACGATAAGGTTCGAATTTTGCGCTTTCCGAAACATCCGAAGAGTTATAAATTCCGAGTCCACCGGTTAATTCTTTCTTGGTGAGTTCTTCTTGTAGAAAGTTCCTAAAAACTTTTTCGGATCCTTTTTTTGAGGACTCGATACGGATCAAACTCATCTTATCTCTTTTTGCAAGACCTAAAACGAGCACATCTAATCGTAAGGGAGAATACCATTTAGAGACGTATCTGAACGCAAAACCTTTCGTGTTTTGGTCGGATAATACCCTATCGTAAGTTAATCGATTCAATGCGGAAAGGAGTCTGATATCGTTCTCTCCGGGATCACCTTCTAATTCAAAAACTTCTCCTCCGTAAATAGAGGAGAAGGTGGATAAAAAGAAAAATACGACTATAGTCTTTAGGATTTTACGTTGAAAACTTTTTTGCACGTTCATTAAGAGATCCGATCCCCAAGCAGAAATCCGGCCAAAAGCATGGATGCATTATAAGTGATATGTGCAGTCACAGGCACCCATATATTACCGGTTTTTAAATAAGAAATTCCGAACGAAAGCCCCACAAAGATAAGAAGGATCGGAGCCACATAAGATCCCCCGTTAAAATGAACCACTCCGAAAATAACCGAGGTGATAAAAAGTCCGATAGATCCTAGATTTTTTTCCTCAAAGTACTTCAGTAAAAATCCTCTGAAGAAAAATTCTTCGAAAATCCCGGCTCCGAATGCGATGGCAAGTAAGGTCCATCCTAACAATTTCCAATTTAAGAAAAGATTCTTAGTGAGTATGATTTCCAGATAATTGGATTGGGGTTTGCCTATGATAAAAAAGATCAGACTACTAGCTACATTCACAAAACAGAATGTAGCAAATCCTGTCGCCACTCCTGCCAGTATATCTCTACCGTTCGCAGAGTCGGTAAACTCCGCAGTCTCGATCCGAGCGATCTTTCGGATAAAAAAGTAAGAAGGTACCAAAAAGCATAATCCCCAGATGATCCTATCCAAGGACAATAACCATGGACGCTTAGTAACTACGAATTCGGTGTATTCTCTAACTGCTTTTTCGGCAGAGGCAGGCTCGTTCCAAGCCACTTCGGAAGGTACTGTGTTTACGACTTCTTTTGCTTTAACGAAGTTTTGTTTAGAAGCTTTTAGAGATAAGGTGCTTTCCACTTGGAATCGGGTGACCTTCATATAGGAATACATACCGATGAACAGTACGAAAACCTGGATCAGCCCCATGAGCAGAACGTCTCTGCCGGGTGTAAGTTTTTGATCTTCCTTTTCTAAATCCATTCCAAAGGGCCCTTCCAATCATTTATGGGGGATTTTTTGCGTCATTGTTTTTTTATAATCTGCCGACTAGAGAAAAGATATGCCTTCCTTCAAAAGACATCTCATTCTGTTATCCGCACTCATACTAATCTCACTAAACGAGGTCCAAGCGGTTTACGATCGCCTTCCTTTAAAAAGTTTGGAATATTCGGATTCAAAAATTATCCGAGTCAGAGAAGAGATAAAATATAACCTTCAAATTTCTGTGTCCAACTTGGACCAAAAAGTTCTGGTCCATCTCAGATTCCTAGTCTACAAAGTAGGACCCAAGGATACTTTTTTCAAGATCATGGCTAGGACAGGAATGGACCTGGACACTCTTTCCTCCGTAAACGAATTAGCTTCTCCCCAAGACATTTATCCTGGGATGGAACTTTTGATCCCGAATATGAGAGGTGTTTACGACTCGGAAGAACATTCTCCTGACGAATCCGGACGCAAAAAAGTCGCAGCCCGTTTTCGTATCGCTCCTAAGTTCTTATACTATGATGACCTCAGAAAATCCTGGTTCGTTCCAGGCAGAGGATTACCTAAAGAAGAGAAAAACTTTTTTTACGGATTGGTATTCTCCGATCCATTAGCGGAAGAAGGAAGAGTCAGTTCGAAATTCGGAAGAAGAAAGGACCCTTTCACAAAAAAGGATACTTTTCATGGCGGGATCGACCTCGCAGCAGAAGAAGGAACACCAGTCTATGCGTCTGCAGACGGAGAAGTTTCCTTTTCCGGAGTAAGAGGAGGTTACGGAAGCCTGATCGTTTTAAAACATGGATTGGGTTACGAAACCAAGTATGGACATTTAAGTAAATTGTTGGTCTCTCCAGGCACAAGGGTCAAGAAAGGACAATTGATCGGAGAAGTCGGAATGACTGGAAGAGCCACTGGATTTCATTTACATTTTGAAGTGTTGAGAAATAGTTTGAGACAAAGGCCCATATTTAAGGGTCATGTCTAATGTTACATCGATCTCTTTCTAATCCGGCAGTTAGGGTACTTATTCCTTCTGCTTTTATATTCTTAATCTTTGGGATCTTTATTTTAATTGGTTGGTCCAAAACCGATCCTATCGATTACGAACCGGACGATATCATCCGCCAAGAAGAAAGAGATATATTATTCATATCTAATGTAATAAACGAAAAATCTCCCATCGAAAAACCTTTCGGTCTTGCGGTAGATTCTAAAGGAGCAATTTATACAGGCTCCTCCGACGGAAATATCTACAAGATCAAAACCGACGGACAAACTGAATTATTTGCAAAAACTTCCGGAAGAGCATTAGGGATAACATTCGATGGAAAAGAAAATCTAGTTGTCTGCGTTTCCGGATTAGGTCTCGCATTTTACGATTCAAAAGGAAATGAGAACGTACTCCTAAGAGAAGATTCGGAAGGAAATCCATTGACCAATCTTTACGGTTTGGATATCGGCTCCGATGGAACTGTCTATTTTACCGAAGTTAGCAGAAAGTTTTCTTACGAAGATTCGTATTTGGAAGAATTGGAATCAAGACCTAACGGCAGAATTCTTTCTTATAATCCCAGAACCCAAGAAGTAAAAACTGTTTTAGAAGACCTATATCATCCTACCGGGATCAGTTTATCTTCTTCCGAGGATTTTTTAGTCTTTGGAGAAAAGTATAGACATCGTGTTTCTCGCTTTTGGTTAAAAGGGAAGAAGGCAGGAAAGGATCAGTTTTTTATCACACATCTTCCTGGAAGTCCAGCTCTCATCAGCTCCGATTCTCAGAAGAATTTTTGGATCGCCTTATCTTCTCCCAGACATATCGCAATCGATAAGATACAAAATTTTCCGATCTTAAAAAAGATCATCGCTTCTCTTCCATTCTTCTTTAAACCGTTAGAAGGAGAACTCGCTTATATTCTTTCTATGGATGAAGAAGGAGACATTAGTCTCTCTTTGATGGATAATACTTCGGATAAATTGGGGTCCATTACTTCTGCATTGCAGTACGGATCCGGGGTTTTACTTGCGGGATTTTCTTCTCAAAAAGTTTGGAAATGGAAGTTTGAAACTCTGGAAATGTTTTTTTAAACAAAAAAGCGCCCCGATTGGAGCGCTTTAGGAAAGGCAAGAATTACATCGCCCCCAGTAAGTCCCTGAACTTATCCAAGGAATATCGAGCGGCAAAGTCTCCGAATCTCTCGTTCGGGTTCCCTTCTTTTTTCCAAACCTCGAATGCTTTCTCCAGTTGTACAGGAATGTCTGCGAATGGAACCTTCTTAGCAACATAATCGCCGACTTTGGTTCCTTCAGGATTTCCTCCGAAGAATAATGAATATTTTCCTCCGGCTTGTTGACCAACGATCCCTATTTCCGCAGAGTAAGGTCGTGCACATCCGTTAGGACAACCTGTCATTCTCACGATAGGAGCTCTATCGTTCAGATCCAGTTTATCGATCACTTTTTGGATGGATTCCAATAATTGAGGAAAAGTCCTTTCGGATTCGGTCAATGCCAAACCGCAAGTAGGAAGCGCAGGACAAGCAAGTGCGCGATCATACAGAGGTTTAGGAGAAGCAGGATTAATATTATATTCTTTTAATTTAGATTCTAATTTTTCCTTATCTTCTTTTTTGATTCCCATCAAAACCAAATCCTGATCAGCAGTTACCTGCACGCTCAGTTTGAAAGTGGAAATGATATCTTTCAAAGCGGTCTTTAAAGGTTTTTCAGGAAAGTCTTTGATCCTTCCGGAAAGAGTATGGAATCCTAATGCAAGAGTTCCATCCGTTCTTTCTGTCCAGCCCAGATAATTAGGAGTTTCCCATTTAGGAAGTTTACGATCGATATCGAATTTTGCACCGGATCTGCGTTCCACTTCGGAGCGGAACCATTCCACACCCTTCTCCGCTAAAACATATTTCAGACGAGCATGTTTACGGTTCGTACGATCTCCGAAATCTCTATGAGAAGTTACTATACCTTCCGCAACGGAGATCAGATCTTTTTCAGGGATCCAGCCGAGTAAGTCCGCAGCTCTAGGATAAGTCTCCGCCTTATTGTGAGTCATTCCTAGTCCGCCGCCTGCAAAAGCGAAATAACCGTCAATCTTACCGTTCGCATCTAATGTGGCTGCAAATCCCATATCGTTGGTGTAAATATCGACAGAGTTATTACCTGCAAGAGTAACCGCTATCTTGAACTTTCTAGGAAGATAAGTGGTTCCATAGATCGGATCAGGCTCATCTTCTTTATTGATCTGGCTCTCGCCTAACCATAGTTCGGCGTAGGCATTACTCTTATATTTAAAATGATCGGATAATAATTGAGCGATCGGATCCAATTGGCCAAGCTCTTTGTTTCCCCAAGGATTTAAAGCCTGAGTTACGTTACGCACAACGTCACCGCATGCTCCCATAGTGGAAAGATTCACCTTATGGACTGCTTGCATGATCGGCTTCAGATCCTTAAGAAGGATCGTATGCATTTGGATAGACTGTCTAGTAGTTAAACGTAACGCACCGCCACCGAATTTATCAGCCAGATCGTCCCATACCATGTATTGGTCCGAAGTAAGTCTTCCGCCTGGGATCCTTCCTCGGATCATAAACGAAGTTGGGTTCTCTATAAATTCTCCAGCATCGTCCTTTCTACGGTCTCTGTCCTTTTGCTGGTACATTCCGTGGAATTTGATCAATTGTTTGTCGTCTTCCTCGAATCCGTCTGCACCAGTTTCGATAGCAGTACCGATCTTTCCTCTTAGTCCCCTAGAGGCTGTTTTAATATGTTCGACTTCGCTAAGTTCTTTTTGTTCTGACATCGATCGTATTCGTCCTTTTGGATTAGCTTCCTATTATTTCGTATCCGTTGATAAGTATTTTTGTTTAAACTCGCTCAGCAAAAATTTGAGAGCTGTTTTTCTTTCTTCCGGATCACCTAGTTTACGTTTGCTCAAATTACGGATTTCTAATAAATTTTCCAATTCTTGGTCGTGGTCCTTTGGCAGGATCTCTTCAAGAATGGTGCGGATGGTCCCGGCAAGTCCCGCGAACCCTCCTTGAGTGGAAACAGCCACACGGACAGGTCCCCTATCAAAATATGCGGAAGAATAAAAATCACAAAGAGAAGGATCGTCTGCACAATTGATCCAGATCTTTTTTTGTTTGGCGTACTCCACTAAGTCACGATTTGTCTGTCTATCGTTTGTAGCGGAATATACCAGATCGAATCCGTCCAGATCGGAAACCTGAACTTCCCTTGTTTCCATCTTCGCATCTTTTATGGAAGAAAGCAAACCAACAGTTTCCGATTTGAATTCTTTCGAGATAACTGTAAGCGCACAGCCTGTATCTTTCAGGTGTTGTAGTTTTTCGAGAGCGACATTTCCTCCGCCCACTACTAGCACTTTTTTATTTTCTAATTTTATAAAAACAGGAAGAAGTTGGTTCATACTTCTTCTCCTTGGGAAGTGTATCCAGGAAAAGAAAGTTCTGGATTTTCTCCGATCAGGTGTACAACAGGACCTATATAAATAATTCCCGGTCCGGAACTTTGTTTGGATAAACCTTCTTCTATAATTTTACCCAAATTGGTCACAGTTGTCTTCTGGTTTTTTAAACTCGCGTTTTCCACCAAAGCTACTGGAAGGAGAGAAGAAGCCCCGTTATCGATCAAATTTTTAGAGATCTGTACAATGGAAGAAGTTCCCATAAATAGAGCGATCGTTCCCCTGAACTCTGCGAACCATTTCCAATTAGTATCTTCCTGCAGAACAGTATGACCGTCCATGATCAAAACTTGTCTGGACAATCCTCTATGCGTTAAAGGAAAACCTGCTCCCGATGATCCGGCGCTTAATGCACTTACGCCAGGAATAATTTCGTACGGAATTTTATGTTTTCTTAATGTGAGTAGTTCTTCCCCGCCTCTGCCGAATACGAAAGGATCTCCTCCTTTCAAACGTACTACGGTTTTACCTTGGAGAGAATATCGAACGATCAGCTCTTGGATCTCTTCTTGAGTAGCAGAATGTTGCCCTGCCCTTTTACCTACATAATGAACGATGGAAGAAGAAGGAAAATATTCCAAAAAGGAAGAGTCCAATAAAGCGTCGTACAGAATTACTTCCGCTTTTTCTAATATTCTCAGGGCTTTCAAGGTCATAAGTTCCGGATTTCCGGGACCCGCGCCCACCAAATATACTTTTCCCACTTCGGTATTCATTAAATTAGATCAGTAGGCTCCTACGATCATCCCGGCGCCGACGGTATTGTTCGTACCTTCATCCACCAAAACGAAACTTCCGGTTCCACGATTTTCGAAATAACTATCGAATGCGATCGGTTTCGCAGTTCTGATCTTGATCCTTCCGATCTCATTCAAAGCAAGTTGAGAAGATTCTAATTTTTCGTGGGTTTGGATATCTATCCTAAAGGAAATTTCTTTAACAGCGGATTTTACAGAACCGGTGGTTTGTCTTAGAAGATATTTATTTCCCGGCACCAAAGACTTGGCATCCATCCAACAAAGTTCCGCTTCTATATCTTGAGAAACGATCGGTTGGTGTTTGTCGGTTACGATCATATCTCCACGACTAATATCAATTTCGTCTTCTAATAGAATGGTAACAGACATAGGAGCAAAAGCTTCTTCCACTTCGCTTTCATACGTATAGATAGATTTGATCTTAGAGCGTAACCCGCTTGGAAGAACTGCAATATCGTCTCCCTTTTTGAAAAGGCCGCTTCTGACCTGACCTGCATACCCTCTGTAATCGTGATGATCTTCCGTTTGAGGACGGATCACATACTGAACAGGAAATCTAGGCTCGTGTTTGGTCTCATCTACTTCGATTTCCAAATCTTCCAAATAACCCAGAAGAGTTTTGCCTTTCCACCAACTCATATTAGGAGAAGTGTCCACGACATTATCCCCGTTCAGAGCGGAAATCGGTATGAACTCCAACCCTTTGAAATCCAGATCGGAGGCGAAATTTTTATAATCTTCTACGATCTCATCGAAACGTTCTTTGGAAAAATCCACTAAGTCCATTTTGTTCACGCAGATAACTACATGAGGGATTTTTAATAAAGAAGCGATATAAGAATGTCTGTAAGTCTGTTCGATCACTCCCTTACGAGCGTCTATCAGAATGATTGCAAGGTCGGAGTTGGAAGCACCGGTCACCATATTTCGAGTGTATTGGATATGCCCCGGAGCATCCGCGATAATGAACTTTCTTTTGGGTGTAGAGAAATATTTATAGGCCACATCGATAGTGATCCCTTGTTCTCTCTCTGCTTTGAGTCCGTCAGTAAGAAGAGCCAAATTGATCTGCCCGTTTACTTGGCCGGTTTTTTCAATCGCTTCCAACTGGTCTTGGAATACCGATTTGCTATCGTACAAAAGACGACCAATCAATGTGGATTTTCCGTCGTCTACGCTTCCTGCGGTAATAAAACGTAATAAGTCCATCAGAAGTAACCGCCTCTTTTACGTTCTTCCATCGCAGCTTCGGAACGTTTATCGTCCAATCTGGATCCTCTTTCCGTTGTTCTAGAAGTTTGGATCTCACGAATAATATCATCTAAAGAATTTGCTTCGGATTCTACCGCTGCGGTGCAGGTCATATCCCCTACAGTCCTAAAACGGACAGTTTTTTCTTCCACCTTGTCGGAAGAATCCAGAGTCACGAATTCGGAAACAGGAAAAACTACATTCTCTCTCCAAACTATTTGTCTTTTATGAGAAAAATATAATGAAGGAAGTGGAATATTCTCTGCTTTGATATATTCCCAAACATCCAACTCAGTCCAGTTGCTAATAGGGAAAACTCTTACGTTTTCTCCTACATGGATCTTTCCGTTATAAATATTCCAAAGTTCAGGTCTTTGCAGTTTAGGATCCCAGCTCCCGAACTCATCGCGAACTGAGAATACTCTTTCTTTCGCGCGGGCTTTTTCTTCGTCCCTTCTCGCCCCGCCTATACAAGCATCGAATTTAAATTCTTCGATAGTATCCAATAATGTTACCGTTTGGATCGCGTTCCTGCTCGGGAATTTTCCTTTTTCTTCCACAGCCTTTCCTTGGTCTATGGAATCCTGAACGTATCGAACGATCAGTTTTTCTCCAATACGGTTCGCAAGATCATCACGAAATTGTAATGCTTCTTTAAAGTTATGGCCTGTATCGATATGTACCAAAGGAAATGGGAACTTTCCTGGACGGAACGCTTTCAGTGCAAGATGCACCAAAGTGATGGAATCCTTTCCTCCGGAAAATAAAAGCGCAGGTCTCTCGAATTGAGCGGCAACTTCCCTGAGTATATAAATGGATTCCGCTTCTAGTTGTTGGAGATGCGACAATCGAGTTCTAGTCGTCATACTTCTGATCCTTTTTTTCTTACCAGTTTTCCTTCCACCCAATGCAGTCCGCATTCTTTCGTGGATTCATTCTCCCACCACCAACGGCCGGCTCTGAAATCTTCGCCTGGCATAATCGCTCTTGTACAAGGAGCACATCCGATGCTGGGATATCCCTTATCATGGAGAGGATTGTACGGAATATTTTTATCTTGGACGTACTGTTGCACATTCTCCCAAGACCAATCCAGAATAGGATGAAATTTCAAAATATCCCTTCCCGCATCCAACTCCACTTTGGTTAAATTTTCTCTGGAACCGGATTGATCGTTACGAATTCCGGTGACCCAAATTTTAGCTCCCTTCAAAGCTCTGTTCAAAGGGACAACTTTGCGAATATGACAACATTCTTTTCTATTTTCTATAGAATCATAGAAGGAATCGGGGCCCTTCTCATTGATCAGATCTTCTACTGCTTGCGCATCCGGGAAGAATGTTTGGATACGCTTACCATACATTCCATTCGTGCGCTTATGAAGTTCGTAAGTTTCGGTGAACAATCTGCCTGTATCCAATGTAAAGATACGAATGTCCAAATTTTGAGAATAGATTGCGTGAGTGATTACTTGATCTTCCATACCGAAGCTGGTGGAAAACACCGCTTGTCCCGGAAAATCCTGGGAAATTTTCGCCAAAGAATCTTCTAAGCTCAGACCTTTTAATTTAGCTTCCAGATCGGACGGACTCATCGAAATTGAACCTTTTTATATTGGACGTGTCCAAATTTAGGGTGACCAATATAATGTACCAAAGTTTTATATATTGGACTATTTGTAAAGTATAGTTGATGCTATATTACAAGGTTCCCACCAGAGTCGGTACAGAATAGAGAATTTTTGCAGAAATCAGAAAATCTCCGATTTGCTTCGAGAATATTAAATCTCTGCCGAATTTACTGCCTATTTAGAATTCTAGAAAATGAGATATTCGGTTATGTCACGGAAATAATGAGCACGTGTAATAGATCGGATTATACTCAGACTGTAGGATGAAATAATTTATAACAGATAGAAGCAAAGGTTGATCGAAACCTTCTTCACTTCAACTCATAAGATCTATATAAGACCCGGTTCAAAAATTCATTTTAGGATTTTTAAAACTTCTGATCATCCATTGTACACTCTTTCAAAAAACATAACTATCCATCTACCAAGCACGTCTAACTCCTCGTATTCGATTGAGAACGAATCTTAATTTTTTTATTGGATTCGTTCTATTTAAAATCCAGAAGAATGAATTGAAATCGATCTTTATCATAACTGAACATCGGTCTAATATTCATTTTTTATAACTTTCTTTTTAGTGTGAGAAGGTATAATGTATTTGGTGTAATTGACGAATTACATATCCTTAGGAATTTTGGATAAAGATGGGAACTATAAATAAAAAAAATATACTAGAGATGTTCTCCCGTTATTCAGTCTGGGTTCTTCCTTCAGTAATACTAATTTCAGACATCATTATCAGAGACGAGATATTACCAACATTCAAACCCTTGCAGTGGGCGTTTTATTCTCTCTCATTTATCTATTCCGTAATTTTATATTCTGCGGCGATCATTCTCCTCAGAATTTTATACCAACAAAAATCCAAGATAGCATACTACATCGTATTCTTTCTGATCTTGTCTTTTTATACCGGAACATTATTAGGTTCTTACGGATACTATGCGTATACCGGCATTATGCCTAATTTCTTTGTGTTCTCTTTCATATTCCACGAACCTTTAAACAGTTGGACAATCGTAGAAGGAGGGTTTACCAAATCCGCTTTGGTTTTCGGGCTTCTCGCCTTTACTGTTTTAGGTGCTTCTCTTTGGTTCACTGCGACCAAGGAACCTTTAAAATACAGATTCCAAACTCCGGTACGGATCGGAGTAGTGATCGTATTTTTAGCGATCAGCGGCTTCTTACATAATAATACCAGATTTAACGACCAAGTATATGTTTCAGATACGAATACGCTCGCGTTCGTTTGGAGGAACTTATACAATCACCTAACGGGAGATAGTTTAGGATCCGCAGGCTTGCAATCCAGGAACAAGCCTAGACTTCCTCAGATCGCTTCCAATCCAGGGTTCAATGTTCTATTCGTAGTAACAGAAAGTTTGAGAAAGGGAAGTTTGGGAGTATATGGTTACGAAAGGAACACTACTCCTTTCATGTCTAAATTCGCACAAACAGCGGACCGAAGCCAATACTTCTTATTCAAAAAGGCTTATTCAAATTCCAGTTCTACTCTTCTATCTTTTCCAAGTATATTGACCGGGGTTTCTCCTTCTCAACCAGTTCCGATGACACATACGTATCCATTGTTCTGGGAGTATGGAAAATCCGCGGGGCTCTCTACTTTCTATATCACTAGCCATAATCTGCAGTGGAACAACTTCGAAGGATTTTTCAAAAACTCAGGGATCGATTTCCTTTGGGATAAAGAAAGAAGCGGTTTAAAAGTATTCAACGATATCGGGATCGACGATAGAGAAACAGTAAAAGAATTCAAAAGACATCTTTCCGGATTTAAAACCTCAGGCAAAAGATTCGCTGGAGTTTTGCACTTCAACACGAATCACTTTCCATACATTGTGCCGGAAGAATCAAAATTTTTCGCTGTGGATTCGGTGCCTGACCAGTACGATAACTCTGTCCGACACATGGACAGCCTTCTGGAAGATGTATACGCTTATCTGCAAAAAGAAGGTTTCTTAGAAAATACTGTAGTGATCTTCACATCGGATCATGGAGAGTCTCTTTTCGAGCATGATTACCTAGGACATATAGATAGCAACTATGTAGAGACTGTTGCCATCCCTATGTTGGTCTATATCCCGAATTCTCTAAAAGAATCCGTTAACCTACAAGCGATCAGAAGAAACACTGAAAAACCGGTAGCAAATACGGATCTGATCCCGACCTTCCTAGATATTTTAAATGTGGAAAATAGTCCTACGATCAAAAAGTATTCTGCAAATCTGGAAGGCAAATCCTTGCTCAGAGATATTTATGGAGACCGTAGGATCATCATCACCAATAATAACGAGATCTCTTTGTATAAAGTTGGGATCAGTTATATCAAGGGAAATTACCATTATATAATGAATATGAACTCTAATCCTTCCAAAGAACGTCTATTCGATCTTTCTAAAGATCCGAAAGAGTTAAAAGATCTTTGGGCGGAAGCAAGTGAAGAGAATAAGATCCACTTTAGAGAAGTAGTAAAAGACTGCGGAGTTTGTGTGGAATTATTCTCGTCCCAAGGTTTACAATACCAGACTTCGGAAGAAGATCTGGAAACTGCGGAACTAAAAAGAAATTCCTCTAAGCCTGCAACGTTCTGATCAAACTCTAGATCTTTCAGAAGAGGGTTTAAATTCTTTCCAGAACTTATCTAGTTCTTCTTTGTTTTCCGGTTTAGTATGCCAACGTCTATGTAACCAGAAATAATCTCCTGGATGTTTATAGACTTCTTCTTCCAAACGTTTTACCCATTTATGAGTGAATTCTCTCTCCCATAGTTCCGGGTCCTTTCTAGGGTCCAGATCCGGTCTTTCGAATTCTTCTACATAAAAATATAATTTTCCTGTTTGATCGTACCAGCTACTGCAGAATAAGATCGGCACATCGGTCATTCTGGAGAATGTTGCGGGTCCTAAGAATGTAGAGGCCAAGTTCCCTAAAAATGGAAAGAAGGACCCCGTCTTACCTGCGTCCTGGTCCGAAATAAATGCGACTAATTTTCCCTGCTTGAGCAGAGTTAAGGCCTTTCTAGGACTTTCGTCCGTATAGACCAACTTGATCCGTTGAGAAGCTCTGTTCTTTTCAATCCAAGCGTTGGACCAGGGATTACTTTGCCTTTTTGCAAATACATATAGATCGTTTTTAGGAGCGGTATAACAAATGGCAACACCCATCGTTTCCCAATTTCCTAAATGACCTAAAACCAAGATCCCACCTTTCTCAAAAAGGCGAGTATGAGTTTCTTTATTCGGTAAGAAGGTCACCCATTTATCTATGAATTTTCTGTTCATTCTAGGTTCTTCACAGAACTCATTTGCCATATGGGAAAGATTTCTAAGATTATGAAGGATGTACTCTTGTATCTCAGATTCCGACTTTTGAGGAAATGTTGTCCGTATATGTCTTTCGATCCTTTTTCTAGTCGCGCCTGTCGTTTTGGCCAGGAATCGAATGATATAGAATAGGATCTTTCCCCTAAGAATATAAGGGAAAATAGACAGAGTGCCCACCAATATTCTCGCGAAAAGGTACTGCAGGAATTTTTTGACTTTTTGTCTCTCGCTTCTAGGTTTAGGATTCGCCATTACTATAATCCAGTGTATAAAAACAGTTCCGAAGATCTCTCGACCTAGTCCAAATTTTAGGATCTTCTCTGAATCTAAAAAGAAAAAAAACGAATCGATTGAATACTTAAAAAGAAAAAGAAACCATGGTCGGGTCTAATTTCTCAGGACTTTTTCCGACAGAATAAAAAGGACGATGTATGCCCTTCCAATTTTTAACAAATAAAGTCGCAAGACCTCAAAGATTCTCAAGGATCTTATCTTTAGTTCTGTTCTCATCTATACTCTTAATCTCGAGCGGAAACGGATTTTCCGCTCCTAAAGCCGACCCAAAAGAAACCCAAGGCAAGAGTTTTAAATTTCCCCAAGACCATTTTTTCCATAAAGGATACAGAGTAGAATGGTGCTATTTCATTGGCATCTTGGATACCGAAGAAGGTAAAGAATTAGGATATGAGTTAAGCTTCTTCCGAGCTTACCTTGGGCCTAAAGTTGCATTATATCCAGTCCACTTTGCAATCTCCGATCTTGAAGATGAAAAACATAAGATCTCTCAAACCATCGAAAGAGAATTAGGCGGAGTCGCCGGCCAAGACAAAAGCAACCTGTGGAGTGGGGATTATCGTATGGAAGTCACAGGCCCTGCGGACTTTAGGATCTCTGCTTTCCCTAGAACCGACTCCGGCTTCGGTTTGGAATTAGAACTTAGCACCAAATCAAAAAATATTCTTACTCACGGCAAAAACGGAAAATCACTTAAGAGCAGAAAGAACCCTAAATTTTTCTCCCATTATTACAGCATTCCTCGTTTGGAAACCAAGGGCTCTCTTTATCTGGAGGGAAAAGAATATCATGTCAAATCCGGTACAAGTTGGATGGACCATGAATGGAGCAGTCCAGAAGGTACCGAGGCTGCTTTCGATCTTTCCTCCAAGGATATTTCCTGGGATTGGATCTGTATCCAAATGGAAGACGGTTCCGATATTATGGCCTTCAATTTTAAAAATAGATCGGGAGATATTGAAACCTTCGGGACTTTCCGTTCTCCAGAGGGAAAGGTAATATCTTTAGAGAATGAGAATGATCTGAAATTTGTTCCGGAAGATAAGACCTGGAAAAGCGACCTAACGGGGAATTCCTACAAATTACGATGGAAATTAATTTCCGAACGATTTAATTTGAATATCTCGCCTAGATTCGAGGAGCAGGAGTTCGACGCAAGATCTAGCACCGGACTAATTTATTGGGAAGGCGCAGTCAAAGTCGGCGGAGATATCGAAGGGAAATCCGTAAAAGGAAAAGGTTACCTGGAACTAAAACCTTTCCGTTAATGCCGATCCCGGCCGGAGAAAAAACCTTTATCCCTGGCAAACGGTATGGAAAATTGTTCGATGCCCGAAACTAGCTGCGAGTTATAACGGACTTTAATCCGAATGAGAAATTATTTTGTAAAAAGGATCTTTCTGATCGTTCCCACCATCCTTGGGATCACTTTCCTAGTATTTATTTTATCCCACCTAGCTCCGGGCGGACCTTTAGAAAGAGAGATCGCAAAATTAAGAGGATACGGCAACGAAGACGGCGCCAGATCTTCTTTGATCAATAACGAAGAAATTGAGATCCTAAAACAAAAACTACGTTTGGACAAACCACTTCCGGTCGCTTATTTGTACTGGTTATGGGATGTGGCGAGTTTGGACCTGGGAGAATCCAGATTACATTCTCGCCCTGTTAACGAATTGATCTTCGAAAAGATCCCCGTATCCCTCACATTCGGTCTTTCCGGATTTTTACTTTCTTATCTGATCTGTATTCCATTAGGAATTCGTAAAGCAATTCAAAGTGGTCAGGCATTCGATAGCGGGACGAGTATCATCATTCTAATCGCGTATTCTATTCCGGTATTTGCGCTTTCGATGTTATTATTATACCTTCTCTCTTCAGGAGAAGTGTTTTCCGTATTTCCTCTAGGACACGAATATTCAGACAATTACGATGATCTAGACTTTTTTGAGAAGATCATAGATAGAGCCGAGCATATGTTCTTGCCAGTGCTATGTTATGTTTCCGGGTCTTTTGCAATGCTCACTCTTTTGATGAAAAACTCTCTCTTGGACCAGATCTCTAAAGAGTACGTTAGAACTGCAATCTCCAAAGGTTTATCTTTTAAAGATGCAATTTACAAACATGCATTTAGGAACAGTTTGATCCCGATCGCAACAGGATTCGGTTCCAATCTAAGTTTGGTTTTAGCGGGATCCTTGATTATCGAGTTGGTATTCAGTATAGATGGGATCGGATTACTCAGTTTTCAAGCAGTCACAGAAAGAGATACCAATCTGATGATGGGGCTTCTACTGATCCAAAGTTTTCTCTCCCTGATCGGGAACATTCTCTCGGATCTTTGTTATATTATCATCGACCCTAGGATCAATTTCGAAGCATGAACTCTCTATTCAAAAGAAGATTCGAAAAATTCAGATCCAATACAAAGGCATGGATCTCTCTTTGGATATTGGGAATCTCCTATATCGTTTCCTTATTCGCACCTATACTGTCAAATAACCAGCCTTGGATCGTTTCCTACGATGATTCTTGGAAATTTCCGATCTTCGTCCGTTATACTCAAAAGGACTTCGGTGGATCGGAATATTCTCCCGTGAATTACAAAAAACTAAAATTGAGAGAAGACTTCGAAGACGACGACGATAACTGGATCTTATTCCCTCCGGTTCCTTACGGATACAACGAAGACAATTTAGAGACAATCGAAGACGATGAAAATCCACCTTCTTCTCCTAGCCTAAAACACTGGCTCGGAACGGACGATAGAGGAAGGGATGTCTTCACTCGGATCTTTTATGCGTACAGAAATTCCATGAGTTTCGGACTGATCCTAGTATTTATAGAATTTATTTTCGGAACGATTGTAGGCGGGATCCAAGGATATTACGGAAGAAGAACGGATATCATCCTGCAAAGGATCATTGAAATTTTATCCGCAATCCCTTTCTTATATTTGATCCTAATCATGGGTTCTTTTTTCGGAAGAGGATTTATAGTATTAGGGATTACTTACTCCGCATTGAGTTGGATCGGGATCAGTATGTACATGCGAGGGGAATTTTACAGATCTAAATCTCTTACTTACGTGGATGCGGCAAAAGCGTTAGGCGCTAGCTCTTGGAGTATCATGAAAAATCATATTCTACCGAATGCGATCACTCCGCTTGTGACCTTCTTACCATTTGCACTCATCAGCTCTATCTCTATATTAAGCGCCTTGGACTTTTTAGGTTATGGAATTCCTGCACCGAATCCTTCTTGGGGAGAAATGATCAGCCAAGGAAGGGACAATCTCAGAGCTTGGTGGTTGATCGCTTTTCCTTCTTTGTCATTAGCGGCCACCATCCTCCTTTCTTCTTTTATAGGAGAAGGCATACGTGATTCTTTTGATTCTAAGGAGAAGGTAACGTACGAATGAATTCGGAAACTATTCTCCAAGTATCTAACTTAATTTTAGAACTTTCAAAAGAAGGAAAGTTCGTGCCATTATTAGAAGAGATCAACTTTGAGATCCGTAAAGGAGAAGTTCTCGCACTCGTAGGAGAGTCCGGTTGCGGAAAATCGGTCTGCTCTGCAGCGATCACAAAATTACTTCCTCGTGAGTCTTTTAGATACGCGAATGGAAAGGTTCTATTCCAAGGAACGGACCTTCTTCAAACGGACTCAGAAACTTTAAGAAAGATCCGAGGAAAAAAAATCTCATACGTATTCCAAGAACCCTTCTCAGCTTTAGATCCTTTGAGTAAAATAAAAGACCAAATGACAGAAGGATTTTTAGAACACGGACTCGGAACCCGTAAAGAAGCGGAAGATAAGGCCGAATATCTTCTTGGAGCGGTAGGAATTACCGACATAAAGTTAAGGATGAATTGTTATCCTCATCAGTTAAGCGGCGGGATCTTACAAAGGGTCGGGATCGGAATGGCATTGATGTGCGATCCAGAGCTTTTAATCGCAGATGAACCAACTTCCGCTTTGGATGTTACAGTCCAGGCCCAGTTGGTGGAACTCCTACTGAAATTGAAAGAAAAGATGAACTTATCCGTATTATTCATCTCTCACGATTTCGGTTTGGTCAGCCATATTGCGGACCGGATCTGCGTATTATATGCTGGAAGGATCGCTGAACTCGGAACAGTGGACCAAATTTTGGACCAACCAAATCACCCTTATACAAAAGATCTTTTGGATTCTTTGCCTTCTCATTTTTTCCAAACTGGGGTTTTTAAACCGATAGAAGGGAGATTACCTTCTCCAGGAAGTTATCCTAAGGGCTGCCATTATTCGGACAGATGCGATTTTGTATTTTCTCACTGTAGGACAGCAAAACCTACATTAGAAAATATGAATGGGTCAGGGCATTTCTCCGCATGCTTCTTAAATGAGAAAAAGGAGCTTGCGGGATGAACCTTTTAGAGATCAAAGATCTGAACGTAAGCTACGGAAAAGAAACCTTTTTCGGCGAAAGAAAATCCGTAATCAAAGCTGTAGAAGATGTAAACCTAGTAATGGAAGACGGGGAAACATTTAGCCTAGTGGGTGAATCCGGTTGCGGAAAATCTACATTGGGCAGGGCGATACTCAGACTTCTTAAATCAGATTCAGGCTCCATATTTTTCAAAGGAAAAGAGATCCTAGGGTTAAAAGAAAAAGAATTTTTACCTCTCAGAAAACAGATCCAGATCGTATTCCAAGATCCTTATTCTTCCTTAAATCCAAGAAGGAATATTAAAGATATCTTAACCGAAGGACTTTATATCCACGGGAATTACACGGAGGAGCAAGCCGAAGAGGAAGCTTCGGACATCTTGGAAAAAGTGGGGCTCCCTCCGGATATCCTAAACAGATATCCTCATGAATTTTCCGGAGGACAGAGACAAAGGATTGCGATCGCAAGAGCTTTGATCTTAAAACCGGAATTTATACTCTTTGATGAAGCCGTCTCCGCTTTGGACGTTTCCAACCAGGCTCAGGTACTTCTTCTATTACAAAAATTGAAAGCAGATTTCGGGCTTTCTTATTTGTTCATATCTCATGATCTGGGAATCGTAAAATCCATTTCGGATAAGATCGCAGTCATGTATTTGGGAAAGATCGTAGAGATAGGCACCAAATCCCAGATCGCAGAAAAACCTTCTCATCCTTATACGAAGGCTTTATTCGGAGCAATATTCGAAGTAGAAAATCGCAAGACCCGAAAAACCCCTCTGCAAGGAGAGGTGCCTAGTATATTAAAAAAACCGAACGGTTGTCATTTCCATACTCGTTGTCCTATTGCAAAAGACATCTGTTCCGAAACAACTCCGGAATGGAAGGATCTAGGCGAAGGCCATAAGTCCTACTGCCATTTTCCGGACGGAAAATAAAATGCGCTCCTGGGACGTGATCAATCGGTATTTAGAAGAGAATAAGATCCGCTATATTTCCGCACTCGGGTTTTTCGTATTATTATTCGTACTGATCGTTTACATCCCTTTCGTTCAAAGAAAGGACGTATATAAAGAATTCATATTAGACCGACTGAGAAGTTCCACCGACCTAGATATTAAAGTAGCAGATTCGGATCTATACCTTCTGCCTTTTCCGGGAATAGAACTAAATCAAATCGAAATCAGAAAAGACAATGTACTGATCGCAGTCAGCGACAAAGTAGATATTGATATTTCCTGGTTCGGTTTGATCAAAAGAATGATTGAGATCCGGGACATTTCCATCAACGGAGGATCCCTTCATTTGGAAAGAAGAAAGGATGGGTCTTTTGATATAGTAGAGTATTTGAATGGAAAGAAGAAAGAAGCGGAACAGAAGAGTAACGTAAAAGAACTTCTGGACGACGTAAATTCCAGGATTGGATTCTCTACCGAAGATTTTTTGGCTATTAGTCTGAAAAATATAGAAATAGATAATTTCACATTAGAATATAACGAACAGAGCCACGATAGAAAATACATAGTATATTTCAAAAAGTCTCAGATCTCCGTTTCTTTTTACGGAAAGGACGTGGATCTTTTATTCCAGGGAACAATAGACGACCAACCTATCGATCTAGAAATGACAGGTGGCTTGCAAAACTTTCCTGTGAATTGGGAAAAATTACAATTCAGTGCAGTCCTAAAAACGGAAGAACTTTCACTTTCTCTACTCAGAGATCTATTCCACATATTCCCAGCTGGGGACTTCTCCAAAACAAAACTTTCCGGAAGAACAGAAGTAGTAAAGGAAGAAGGTACCATTTTTAAATTCAAGATCCGGAACCAAATTAAGGATCTTGCATATAAAGGAGGGCTCCCTTTCGGAAATATCAGATTGAATGTTGACTTCGATCTGGACTTGATCAACAAAAAGGTAGCTTTTCCTTTTATAGAAACAGTTTGGGAAGGAGTAGCAAAAGCTACTGCAAAAGGGAGTGTGAACTGGAAGAACAGAAGTTTAGGTCAGTTCGATATCAAAGCGGATTATGGGGACTATCATAATCTTTTAAAACTCGGAAAACTATTCCAAGTCAGAGAGGATCTTTTCGATCCGAATTCTCCTCCGGGTATCTTCTATTTTACAGGAGAATTGAATAATATTTTTGCATTCAAACATAGATTCGCCCATATAAAAATGGAAGCGAAGTATGTGGATCCGCTTCTTTCCATCCCTAACTTCCATGCGTATATCTATAACGGAGAAATATTAGGAAAAGCTAAAATATATCCGGATATACCTAAGATAGAAGTGGAGGGAGACGCCCATCGACTTCAGGTAGATAAGGTACTTCTTCCTTATTTATCCGAAAAAATTATGGAAGGTGAACTTTCCAGCTGGTTCTCCTTTGAAACGCAGATCAGAAATCATTCTAGGGATTCCGTGAAGGAACTTTTTGCCAACATGAAAGGGATCGGGAATATCACGATCAAGAACGGAGAGCTAGTCGGTTACGCAAACTTCATGGTCCCGGTCTTGAACACCTTAGGTAAAATTATCGCATTCAAGGGTGTGGATGGAAGAGAGTTAAAATTTATCTCCCTTAAATCCGATGTAAAAATCGGAGGCAACGAGATGTACTTCCCCAACATGAAACTGGAAATCGAGAACAGCGGAATGGACGTTGATGGAAAGGGTACTGTCGGCTTTGATCAAAAAATCGATATGAGACTCCATCTTCGCTTAGGTGGAAAGTATATCGGTAAAGGTTTACATATCCCGATTATCTATGCGGGAACATTTGGAAAAAGTATTCCTTATGTGGATCCAATTTGGCTCGGCAGTGTGTATACCGGTATGACGTTACTAGGACCTTATCTTATCCCTTTGGGCGGACCTTACGCAGGTGGTGTCGCTGGGTCAGTAATAGGAGAGTATGTCCGAGACCTTTGGGATGGCGTTACCGGTCTATTCGGTGGAAGCAGTTCCGACTCGGACAAAAAACAAAAAGATAAATAATTAATACTCTTTTCTTTCCAATTCTTCCTTAGTTGGAAACACCAAATTCTGATTCATCAATTCGTGGCTAAGATTCAAAAACGCTCTCGCCTTATTGAAATGTGAATCACAGATCTTAGGTTGAGTATCACAAAGACTCACTTCTTCCCTCGGACCTTTTGCAGAATATTTTAAGTTACGATTTCCATCCACGAAATGAATGTAAAATAGATCCGACTCGATCCAACCGATCAAATTTCCGTAAGCAAAGTACGCGGACTCTGTCTTTTTAGGAGCCAGCAAATTTCTTCCCATAGCGGAAAAGTACGCCTCCTTGCCGACAAGGCCCAAGATCGTAGGGATCACGTCCAATTGGGAAGCATCTCTATCGTCGATCGCAGGTAATATTCTCCCGGGAGAATATATTAAAAACGGAATATTTCTATCTTCATAATAGTCCAAATAACGATGGTGAGTATGATCCGCCACGAAAACAAAGATCGTATTATCGAAGTATTTTGATTTTTCGGCACGGTCCATAAAGTCTCGGACTGCCCAATCCGCATAATGATACACGTTTAGATATTCAAAGTCTCTCTCGTCCTCATTAAAGATCCTGAACTTAGGATCGGGAGCACGATACGGATAATGTGTAGATAAAGTAAGAGAAACTCCCAAAAAAGGCTTTTTGGATTCTGAAATTTTTTCATGCAGCACTTGAAGCACATCTGCATCATCATAACCCCAGGCTCCGATCTTAAATCTGTTCAGTTTAGCGATCTCTTTTTCGCCCAGCACAGAATCGAATCCCCAATGAGGCATTAAAGTTGCTTTATTATCAAAACTTAAATCTCCGCCGGTCACAAAGAATGTATCGTAACCCAATCCTTTGAAGATATTTCCTATCCCGGAAAAATTTCCCAATACTTGGTGGGTCCGAACCACAGTCAATCCAGGTCGATCCGGTAAACCGGTCAGGATGGACATCATACCATTAGTAGTCCTTCCCCCTGATGCAAAAAATCGAGTATAAAATCTCCCTTTTCTTAAAAGCTTATTAAAATTAGGAGTGAGCTCTTTTCCGAAAACCTTTCCATCGCTGATCGGATCTATAAATTTTCCGGTCCAGTTTTCCAGAAGTATCAAAACTATATTCGGAGGTTTTCCGTTATTGGTTTGTTTCTGTTTTCTTAATAGAGGATATTTTTTCCCTATAAATTCGGCACCTTCATAGGAGATCTCTTCTCTAACAATACGGACGGATTCCTTGGTTTCCAACTTCAGATAATTCGGAATGGACTGACTTTTCAAATCCATGATAGAAGTGAATACGCCATTCAACGCAATATTATTCACAAAAGAATGTCCTGAAACAATCGCATTACTCGCTCTTAGAGGAGTTTCTTGAACTCCTCCTCGGATCGCAAAAACGACCAGAACCAAAACGACGAAGGAAAGGATAGAGTCCCTTTTCCAAGATTCCGGTTCGTGTTTATATGGATTGAATCTTAAGAAAAGATAAGTAGATAATGGCAAAAATACCAAAATCAAAAGAGAAGCAACTACAGCCAGTAAAGGGTTCTGTTCAAAGGCGGATTTTAAGATCACACCCATATCCTTTCCTATAAATACAAAACCCTCGTATCCTATGTGTTTGTTCGCATTCTCAAAATAAACTATATCAGCGATCAAATGAGAAAGCATCCAGACGCTGATCAAGATCGGAAAGTATCCCCAGAAAAAATTGAAAAACTTAAAACGATTTAAATAAGGAAGACAGGAAAGAAAAGCGAACGGTCCCAAGATCATTCCGATTACAGAAATATCGAACCTAAGCCCTACCAAGACCGCCCACAAAATATCCTTGGTTTCTGCACCTTCCAATCTATAGGAATACACCCAAAGAAAAGCTGCTTTATAAAAAATTAGAATGAGAACAAAGTAGATGGCGTATCCGCCGATCAATTTAAGATTGCTTGGTAAACGTTTCATCTTTTCCAATAGATTAGAATTTTAGAGAGCCTGTCGGGCAAGACAAAAAAGAGAGATGTCTGTTACCAATCGAAGTCAAATTTTAATCCAGATCCAAACCTTCTAATCTCAAAACTTCCAAAGCGTTGCTGGATTGGACTATACCTGATCTTATCTTAAAATCGAAAGTCATTTTGCCGTTCTCAATTTCTTCTCTAAAATGAAACAAAGAAAGCTCTGGTAAATCGGCTAATTCCAGATCATGAGTGGTAATGATCCCGAATACTCCATACTGTCTTAACTTTTTCAAGATCCCTTTGCAGGCAATTGTTCTCTCTCTGGAATTTGTGCCTTTTAAGATCTCATCTAATAGAACTAATCTGCCCTTTTGAGAATTCTTAATATCTTGTAATATCCTTCCCAAGCGTCTTACTTCCGCGTAGAAGAAAGAGATCCCTTCCTCTACCGAATCTTCGTTTCGGATACTAGAATGTACTTCTAAGATAGGAGTGATAAATTCGGAAGCGGGTACTGGTCCCCCTGCCATCGCAAAAATTCCGGAAATTCCCAACGCTCTTAAGTAAGTGGTTTTCCCAGACATATTCGATCCGGTTAAAAGAAGAAGTTTCCCTTGTTGCATAGGCTCCAGATCATTTGCTACCCTTTTGTCGGAAGGGATCAGAGGATGAACAAGATCCTTTGCATAGATCGTTGCATTCGATTTTTCTAATCTAGGAAATGTAAATCCGGGCTCTATCCAACTCAAATTCGCAAGCGGAAGCAAAGAATCCAACTCAGCAAGGTCAGACATGGATATCTTCAAGGAGGCTCCGTCCTGATCCCACCAAGATGTATACCTTCTCCAGATCCAAAGATCGAAGAAAAATAAAATATTCAGTAAGGCGTGAGCGAGAGGAGACTGAGTATAAGCCGCCAAATTGGAAATTTTAAGGAATTGTTTCCAAGAGTTTTTTAGTTCCTTCTTCTTCCAATTGGAAAGAAAGACTTCTCCTTTCGTTCCGGAAAGATTGGAAGAACGGATATAGAGCAGAAGTTTTCCTAACTCCTCCAACGTTTCAGAATCTTCTGCAATGGGTTGTAACATTTTTAAGGATCTATTTCTATAAGATCCGAAAAATGCAGAATGAAGAATGAAAATCCCAAATCCCCAGGTTTGCCCGAATAGAAAACTTCCTAATACTAAAAGCCAAACGAGAACTAACCAAATAGGAAATAAAACTCTAAGCGCTCCTGCTACTTTTCCAAAAGAAAATTTCCAAAAATCATTTGGCGCTTCTTCGAATAGATTAAACGGAAAATTAGTCTTATTCTTTTCGGAACGTTCCGGTTGTAAATTACCGATCTTAGGAATATAAGAAGGAAGTTTTTCTTCCTCTCCTTCTCTTCTTGCCGGAAAAGAAGCCTCATACAATCTAAATTGCCTGAGTAACTTTTGGAGCACTCTTGCTTTTTTTGAAAGGCCAATTACTGCGGTTTGTCTTGGGATTACTTTCGATTCTTCATGAGTCTCTAAAAAGTATTCTAAAAATCTGGAAGTTCCCTTTTGGATAATAGTGGTGTCTATCCTAGAAAAAATCCCCTTCTCACCTAAAAAATCCAGATCCTTGGTCCAAGAAGGAAGTCCAGTCTCTAATACCAGATTTTTATAATATTCTCTCTTGGACTTTGGATAATGTTTTCCATCCAATTGGATCCTAGAGATCTGAGCCGTTAGAAAATCGGTCCAGATATTTAACCTTCTGATCTTCTCCCTTCTTTTTTGGTAGGCAGACAATAAACGATAGAATACTGCTAAGATAAGAATCGAAGGCAAATAATATAGATCGGAAACTGTACGTAAAAGATATACTCCGACGATCCAAGCGATAAAGAATAAGAAGGAAAGTATCCTGAAAGTGGATAATAAGGAAAGTGTGGATTCTTCCTTTTGGATGATCCTGCCAAGGCGGGAAATTTCGGATCCAAGTCGACGGACCCTATCAAGGGGGTTCATACCGCTATAGTAACGTTCTCGTAGTTTTCGGTCTCTCTTTTGTATATTTCATGGTCTAAAAGACGAACCAAGGAACCGACGTCTTGCATCAACCATCTGGAGACCATTTTGCCCCTATCGCGGCCCAAAAATTTGTCCACGTAGACGTAACCGAATAGATCCGTTCCGTACTCGTATACGACGAATCTCCCCGATCTTTTGCCGGTCCTATTTTCCAGACGGATCTGCATTTTAACCGAATTTACTCCGTACTTTCTTTTCGTACAAGAAAAAAAATATCTCAAGTATTTTCGCAAAGTCCCGAAGTACAGTTTGGGAGAAAGCTTCCTTTCCAAGGATGGAAACCCGGAACTTTCTCCCTTTTTTCCCGAATGGGGTCGCACGGAGGCGATTTATGATATATCCCGAAATGGATCCGGATCTACGGAGTTCCTTCGCAAAAATCGGAAAAACCTTTGCAAACCTTACAAACGATACCGCTTTACCAGAGTTCGGTCTTAAAGCGGGAAATTTGTTGGATAGAAAACAAATGAAAATCCTAGTCGAAATTCGCAAAAGAAGGATCAATTCCAAACAATGGAATAGTTTCCAAAAAGATTAAAACCCAAACCAGGAACAAAAAAAGCCCCTCGATCTCTCGAGAGGCTTCCTGAAACCTAAATATTCTAGTTTCTTAATATTTGGTTTTGGTAGAAGGAAGTTTCACATTCAGGATAATATCCACTTCCGTTACTTCTCCCTCTCTCACCTTAATATCCGCATTATTCAAGTTCAGATCTTCCGCAAAGGTAGCCTTGATCTCATACTCTCCCGGTTTCAGGTTCGTAAACCAGAAGTTACCGTTTTGATCAGTATTCAATTTTTGGATACCTGTCACGCTTGTAATCGTAGGCATGAAGATCGGTTGGTTGATCACAGGATTATCCAAGGTTCTGTAGAATACTTTTCCTCGGATCGCTCCGTAACCTGTCATAGAAGTTACCACTTCCAGATCGTTTCTCTTGTTAGGAAGAACTGCCTGGGTCTTTTGGACTTCTGGGTAATCATCCGCTTGGATGGTTACCTTATGAACTCCGGCAGGTACACCTTTAACGGTTAAAGTATAAGTCGCACCTGGGGTCAATTTCCCCATTCTTTTGACCGCTCCCCAATAATTAGAAGATTCGGTTGTGATCGTCTTATCCACTTCCTTATCGTCGATGAGTACTCTGATCGAACGATTCCCCACTCTCTTCTTACCGGAAGTCAAACGGATCTCAGGTGGAAGATCGGACACCGCATAAGCTCTGTCTTGGATAATAGTGGTTTTGATCACCAGATCACCTTTCAGATTTGTAGGAACAACTGGAGGTTCTTCGTTAGTGACGACAGGAGTTTCGGGCTCAGGTTTAGGAGGTTGTACATCCGGAACTGGAGTTGGATTTACAGGAGGTTTAACAGGCTCCACAGGTTTTGGAGGTTCTGGCTTTTTTTCTCCAGCCAAAAAGATACCCGACGCGTTACCCGAAATCTGAGGCACTTGTTCGTGATCATACTTTTTAGCCATATTAACTGTTTCGTCTTTAGAAGCGAAGAATGCTTCGAGCGCAGTGATCACGTTGTCCTGATTTAAGTCTCCGCTAGAAAGAGCTTTTCCGAAATTATAAGTGAAGATCCCGTGATTGATTGTTCCGCCGACTTCGATCGCAGTTTGGTTATCATCCGCACTGGAAATGATAGCCTTATCTTGGAAGAAGAAGTCCTGAGAGTCTTGTTTAACTGTTCCATCACTTCCTTCTGGAATTGGAACATTCGCAGAACCTCTGGTTGCTTTTCCTTTTTTAGCGATCCCTCCAGAGAAGCAGCAGTCGAAAACGAAAACTGTCTTAGGGGATTTGATACCTTCTAGATAATCGTTCAATTCATCGTCGGAAAGGTGAGGCCTATCATAACAGATGATCAGGTTTCTCATTCCGTTCTTTGCTTTTTCATCTCTTTGAAAAGCGCCGTGACCGGAGAAATAAAGAAATACAGTATCATCCGCTTTTGCTTTGGAAGCAAGAGCCTTAATTTCTTTCTGGATATTGTCTTTGGTTACATCTTTACCCAAAACAATTTTGATCTCGTCGAATTTTCCTACACGTTTGATCTCATCGTGTAGATATTTGGCATCCGCCTCACAAAGATTTAACTCAGGAATTCCGGCTTTGTTTCCTTTATAGTTGGATCCGAAGATAAGGCCTAACCTTTTCTGTGCGAACACATCTGTGGAAAACAAAAAGAGGGAAATTCCGATTATGGAAATTAAGGATTTCAATCAGAGCCTCCTGGCTTGGGTGTCTCAAAATAGCAAAAAGCTAGGCTTTGTCATTATTTTTTTGCCCTAAGGATAGATACCTTCTTAGAGCAAGCGCCGGACTTAAGACCTGGGATTTTCCGATTTTTTTTCCAAACTTAGGTAGATTTTAGGCTCTCCGGCAAGAAATTTCCAAATTATGTTCCTGTGGGTCTTAGATTCAATTTGAAACGATCTAAAATTTTCTTAATCCTTAGAGATTCCACTACTAGATTCCGACTGAAATCGATAAAATCGGCATCATATTTTTGTCTAAAATACGCGAGGTATTTAGTACGTATGGTACGAAAGATTCTTTTTTATTTGATGGTTGTATTTTATCTCTTAGCCGGGTCTGCACATTTTATTATCCCAGAATTTTATTACGGAATGATGCCTCCCTATATACCCTATCATTATGAGGTGAATATACTTGCAGGAGTCACCGAAATCTTACTCGCTCTTGCGTTACTTCCCTCATCCACAAGAGTGTCTGCTGCCTGGGGAATTATCATACTCTTAATCGCAGTTTTCCCTGCAAATATACAAATGAGTTTGAACGCTTACGAATCGAAAGATCCTAAATTTCTCTTAACATTGATTCGACTTCCGTTCCAAATATTATTCCTATCTTGGGCATGGATGTTTACGAAAAAGGATTCTGTTTAAATAAATCACAAAGATCGTTAAAAATAAAAAAGGCCGGAATATTCCGGCCTTTTGCATCCAAGTATTTTAGGATTTTATTATTTACTCAGCCATTTCATCATGCCGCGTAATTTTTTACCTACGGACTCGATCGGGTGACCGGCATTTTTCTCTCTCATCTTATTGAACTCAGGGTAACCAGCTTTGGTTTCCGCAATCCAAGCTTTTGCGAATTTAGAACCGTTCGCTTTTTGGATATCATTCAGAACATCTTTCATGCGAGCTTTAACGCCGGCATCGATGATACGAGGTCCGGAAACATAGTCTCCGTATTCTGCGGTTCCTGAAATGGAATAACGCATACGAGCCAATCCACCTTCGTAGATCAGGTCGGTAATGAGTTTAACTTCGTGTAAACACTCAAAGTAAGCGATCTCAGGATCGTAACCCGCTTCGGTAAGAGTTTCGAATCCTGCCATGATCAAGTTGGAAAGACCGCCACAAAGAACTACTTGCTCTCCGAAAAGATCCGTTTCTGTCTCTTCTCTGAAAGAAGTCTCTAGGATCCCTGCTCTTCCTCCACCTACTCCAGCTGCGTGAGCAAGCGCCCTTTGTTTTGCTGTTCCAGTTGCATCTTGGTTTACAGCGATCAAACAAGGAACCCCACCGCCTTCTACATATACTCTACGAACCAAGTGTCCTGGTCCTTTTGGAGCTACCATGTAAACGTCTACGGTTTTAGGAGGTTGGATGAATTCGAAATGGATATTGAATCCATGAGAGAAAACTAATGCGTCTCCGTCTTTCAGGTTCGGCTCGATATCCGCTTTATAGATATCAGCTTGGATCTCGTCCGGAGCTAGGATTTGGATAATGTCCGCCTTTTTAGCGGCCTCAGCAACGGAGAATACTTCAAAACCAGCTTCTTCCGCTTCTTTTTTGGATTTGGATCCTTCTTTCAGACCGATGATAACTTTCAGCCCGGAATCTTTCATGTTCTGAGCTTGTGCGTGACCTTGGCTTCCGTATCCGATTACGGCGATGGTCTTTCCTTTTAATACGGAAAGATCCGTATCTTTATCGTAGTATAAATTAGCCATTGTGGTACCTCGAATTCTACCTTTTACCTTTATTTACCCTGCGATTTGGAATGAGACTTAATGCCAAAGGCTTGGTCTCGAATTTTAGGAGTTCCTGAGTATGGCAGGCGCATTGAAAACGGAAGTTGAACCGATTTCTAAAGGTCGTTTTTACAAAACATTGTGAAATGGCCCATTCCACAATCTAAATTTGTTTCAGTAGCCCTTCGATTTCAAGAGTTCGTCCAACTTTCTGACTCCTGGGTTCTCTCCGTCTATGGACTCTGCTGCTTCTAGAATAGAACGTGCCTCTTCGAAACGACCTAATAGTCTATAATTGTCCGCAAGATTGATCAGGTTCGCAAGACGATGAGGTTGGGAACTACGAACCTTCTCCGCAGCTTGGCTCGACTTTGCATATTCTTTCAAATGTTTATAACATACGGAAAGTAAGAACCAAACATTCGGGGAATCGGAATCCAACTCTAAATATTTTTCAAACCAACGAGAAGAAGGATCATACTCCTTTCGATCATAATACACTTGTCCCAATAATCTCGCGGCAGCTTTGAAAGAAGGGACAGAATGTAACGCTTCTTCCAATAATACTACTGCGGTGCCGATCTCTCTTTGTTGTAATAATGCCTTGGCCTCGGTGTATTTTCTTAATACAGATTCCGGGATACTAGTTTTAGATTCTGTAATATTCGGAGAAAGTTTTTCATGAAATCCGATGCGTATCAACGAGAGATCGTCGGACAATGCACCCAAACTATGGATACGATCCACTAAACGATCCAGATCTCCTTTGGAGTCCTCGACCGTTTTGAGAAACATATTCTCGTCGGAGTTCATGATCCAATTCGTTCCGTCTTCGGTTAGATTAATATCGTCTCTTCCATCCGAACCTATGTAAAGAATATCCCCCGGCTTTAGATCGAATTCCAAAATTCTAAAGCTCATTTCGGAAGGAGAACCTAGTTTACGTAAAGTTAATTCTTTTTCTAGGAAAGAGGCTTTTCCGTCCCGAAGAAGTACTGCCCAAGGATGTTCCGCGTTAAAATAGTACATCTTTCCGGTTCTTTCGTTGATTAGCCCGAGTACTGCAGAAGCCATCATTACTCCGTCGAACGTCCTGAAAATATCATCTAACTCTCGGTACGCTTCTCTCACCCAATCTTCCGGAGAAATATTCAGGACTTTTCCCTGGCTCGCGGATCTTGCCATGATATTATTCATAGCTGTTCCGAGCACGATGGCGCCTCCTGCTCCTTGCATAGATTTTCCCATCGCGTCTCCGTTTAAGAACACGGACCACCTTTCTTTTTCAGAGCCAAACAAAAGATTCCCGCTAATACAAATATCCCCTCCGATTTCGGATTCTTTATTTTTAAAAACGAATTTTTTCTTTTGTTCGATATAGAAGTTAGTAGTAACCAACGAAGAACGATTCCAATTCGTCATCAAAGGTTTGCTTAAAAGAGAAGTTAGAAAATAATCCCCATCTTGCTGCACCTTAAGTGAATGGATCTCTTCCATTTTCTCGGTAACTTCTTTTGTGCGGGCATCCACCTTTTCTTCCAAGGTGTCTGCATATTCTTCTAACTTGGTTCTTCCTTCTAAAATACTTCCCACCATCTTATTAAAAGATTCGGAAAGATAACCTATCTCATCTTGTACAAGTACCGGAATGCGTATCGTAAGATTTCCTAAATTTACCTCCCCCACTCCTTGGATCAATGTGTTCAAAGGACGCACTAAGCTTCGGTTGAAGAAGAATGGGAACAAAACTAAGATCACGAATACAAGAGAGAGAGTTAAGAACACCAGCCAACTATTCGTTTCATCCAAAAACTTTCGGTAATGCAGATAAGGAAAAGCTATAAGGAGAGTTCTTTCCCCTATCTCGTCCCGTAGATAATAAGAATAAAACAGATCATTAGGAGAAGGTACGTAATCCGCCGAACTTATTTTAGGAATATTCGTAGTCGGAGTTCTTTTGAGAAAATTTCCTGCCTTTCTATTTTCTAAAATTTCTTTTTGGGCCAGAATCAGATTCGGCTCTATTCCTGTGGATTTTATCAAAATCTTGGGTTTGTTAGAAGAATCTCCCAAAGAAACAGCATATGCAATCGAAGAACCCTCAGATTTTCCAGTGTTTAAAAATGTTTGGGCTTCCTTAATACTGATCTCATCAAATAAGGACTCATTTTTTAGGTTCACTACTGTAGAAAATGCCTGAGCAAAAACTAAACAAGTCGCCACTGTAATCCCAATAATCTTGGTCATAAATGAAGTCTTATCAACCGTATTATTAATAAATAATATAGTTAGAGTAAAATACCCCAAGATCATAAAACCAACATAAAGCTGCTGGAATGTATTGAAGGTGATAACCCCTTCGCGTAGCAGTAAATTGGAAACGACAGGAACCGTATAAGTTATGTCCATTCCTATCGACATTTGTACTAGTGCCTTTCTCTCATCCTTATCTGCACGGATAATTTTTCTGACCTGGATAAAGATCATCACTAAAAGGAATGCAAGTAGCGATGCCGCGAGAAGATTCCCCACCTTTTGTTGATAATTATATATTTGTCCCTTAAAATCAAATATGGGTTTATTTGTAAAAATTTGAAGGTAGGAATAAGAGATCGTGATCAAAGAAATTCCGAGCAAAATTCCGATCACATACTTTGTTTCTTTCGAACGATCGTTTCTGGGATATAAATATGCGAAAATACAAAGAAAGATAGTACCAAATACCGCTGCCGGACCCGTAACAAGTCTATGATACGAAGCTGTCGGATAAGGAAATATCGCAGATATAAAGAATCCGAAATTGATCAGAAAAACGAAGAAGAAAAGAAGAGAGAACGCGCTTGTATAGTTCGCCTTCTTCTTTAACGCGGCTAAAAAAGCGAAGATGATAAAAGTAAAAATGGAACAGATGAGCGTAGAGATCGCCCATGAGTTAAAATAAATCATGGAGCGACTTTTCTAATCTCTAGTGTTTAGAATTCAAGATATTTCTATATAAACTAGTTCGGAAATTTTATCGAAAGGACGACTAACCTTTCGAAGCCAATGTTTGAGCTTCAGTTTCCAAAATTTTGATGGTTTCCGCCAACATTTCACTCTTTCTTAACAAAGAATCCATAGAACTCTGTAAAGAAGATACAGAAGTCATGATCGCATTTGCTCCTAACGACTGTTCTTTAGAGGCTGTCTCAATATCAGAAGATAAATTTCTTAAAACTGAAAGACTGTTCAAAAAACGTTCGTTCACTATTTTCTGTTCGCTCAATAATTGGTTTAGTTGTTTAAAACTGTCTAAAAAGTTTGTGAACAAAGTATCCTGTTCTTTCACTTTTTCATTCGCAGTGTGAGCAGATTTTTGTCCGTCTTGGACATACTTTGTACTTTCGTTAATAATTTTAGAGATACGATCCGCATTCTCGGAACTACTTTCCGCCAGTTTAGAAACCTCTGTCGCGACAACTGCAAATCCTCTTCCTGCGGCCCCAGCTCTCGCTGCTTCGATAGATGCATTCAAGGAAAGAAGGTTCGTTCTATCCGCAACATCTGACATGATCTGGTTCACTTCTCCCACAGAGCGGAAGGAACTTCCTAATGATTCCAAAGAAGTTCTGAGACCATCAACGAATTCGCTTACCGCTTTTCCTGCATCCAAGACTATATCCATATTACGATTCAGATCGCTAGAATGTCCCGAGATCCGATCGATCAAAGTATTGAGATTTCTACTTTCTCCCAATAGACCTTCGATCTTTGTAAATTGGTCTTTTACAGTTTCTGCAGATTGTTCTGTCTGGGCCAAAAATTCTTCCATGGTAGAACTGATCTCTTCGAAAGAAGCAGCATGATTGCTTATTACTTCCGAAAAATCGTCCGAGAAATCTTTCAGTTTTTTGGAATTCTCTCTCAAAGAAACGGCGGATTCGGTCATTCTGATCCGACCACTTTCGAGATCCTCTTTAGATTTTTCGATGGCTTGGGATTTTTCTTCTTCTATACTCTTTAACTGTAGAAAGATCCTAATTACCGCAACTACAATGAATGCAGTAGTCATTAAGAATAGCATCTTGGTGATTTGTTCCGACATAGCTGCATAACCGGGAGTAATTGAAACGATACTATCTTCCGTAAAAATAACTCCAGTATTAGCAGCATTCACGGTTACTAAACTTTGGCAAAGGATAGTTAAAAATCCGATCAAGTATACAAATCGAGGCGAGAGTAGAAGGCCTGCATACACGATATAAATAACATTAATCGTGTAGAGCACAACTTGTTTGATAATATTCGAAGCTAGTTTAGGATCCTCCATGGTCGCGCCGATCATGACCAAACAAAGAACGATCACATCCGCTACTATAAAAACTTTTCCTAAAAAAGGAGATACTCCACTCCCAAATCTATTTTTAAGGAAGGAGTAGATGACATACATCACCATGATAGAAGTACCAATAATATAGAGCGAGTTTTGGAATAGGGTACTTCTTTGATACCCCATTGCGATAGAGGCAAAGTAAAGTAATGTCAGTCCGAATCGGATTCGATTGATCGTGACCGGACCTTGAGCGAGAATTTTTTCCGTTTCGGAATGTGTTGCCATATTAGAAAAACCCGCCTTAGGAATCTTTTTATTAATTAATATTCAAGTCGGCAAATGGGTCAATAAATCGATCCTTTTTCGGGATTTATTCGTGGAAAATTTATTGCAAAAGAAAGTTAACGCAATGGTTTAAAAAACCGGAAACGAATTTCGATTGTTTATCTGATATAAATCAATTTTCTTTCGCGAGAAGCTCAGCTTCTTCTTCCAGGACCCTAATCGTGTCCGATAAAAGTTCGCTTTTTCTTAATAAAGAATCCATCGAACTTTGCAATTCCGATATGGCTACCATGATCATGGAAGCTCCCGTATTCTGCTCGTTGGAAGAATTCTCGATTCCCGCGGAAAGTTTTCGCAATTCCGATAAACTGGAAAGAAATTCATCGTTTATCTTGATCTGATTTTCCAAAAGTACGTTCAACTCATTAAATCTTGCCAGAAAGGCGGTAAACTGATTTTCCTGGTCCCTTACTTTCTCGGTGGTGACTGAAGCGGTATTTCTTCCGTTCGCAACATACTTATTCGATTCCCCGATAATTTTCGAGATTCTAGCGGCGTTCTGACCGCTACTTTCGGCAAGCTTAGAAACTTCCGTAGCCACAACTGCAAAACCTTTACCTGCAATCCCAGCTCTTGCTGCTTCGATAGAAGCATTCAAAGAAAGTAAATTAGTACGGTCCGCAACATCGGCCATAATTTCCGTAACTTCTCCGACAGAACGAAACGATTCTCCCAAAGATTCCAAGGATTCGGAAAGGCCGGAAACGAATTTAGTAACTTCTTTACTTGTATTCTGAACAGAGTGAATACGTTCATTTAGTTCGGAAGAATAATCAGCGATCTTATCGATCATAGTTCTGAGACTTTGGCTTTTACTCACAAGCTGTTCAATCCTTCCGAATTGATCTTTCACAGTTGCTGCCGCACTCTCTATCTGGGATAAAAACTCGCTGAGAGTACTCCCTATTTCATCGAACGACGTCGCGTGATTGTTGATTACATCGAAAAACTCGTTAGAAAAATTCCGCAAAGACCTGGACTTTTCCCTTAAAGAAACAGCCGCAGAGTCCATTTTCCCCTTACTCTTTTTCAGTTCATTTCCGGATATTATGATTGTGGTTAATTTTTCCTCTTCCGCGCTTCTCAAAAGTGAGAAAATATTGATCACACTTTTTACTATGAACGAGATCACAATAAGAAAGATCAATTTCAGTATTTGCTCGGAAACCGAAGCGAATCCGGGAGAAAGCACTTCTAAAGGTTCTTCTGAAAAGACTACGCCGTGAAGATAACAATTCAATATTACGATACCCTGACAAACCGCGGATACGAATCCTGTTAAAACTACAAATTTCGGACTAAGAAGTAATCCGGAATATACAATAAATATTACGTTAATTGCATATAGAATGATCTGCCTTATTATTCCGGAAGACATATTCTTCTCGGTGGACGCGGCAAAGAACATCACACATGCAAGAATTATTATATCGGAGAGGACGGAAAACATTCCGATCTGTTTAGGGATTCTTCCTTTTCGAAAAGAGTAAAATAAATTTACGAACGAAACGATCGCCATCGAGATCGTTCCACCCAAGTAGGCCATATTCTGTTCAAAGGTACTCTGTTCCCAAGAAGCTGCCAACGAGGCTAAAAATAAGAATACCAGTCCAATCCGTATTCTCCCGATAGTCAGAGGACCGAGAGCCGCTATTTTTTCCGTGGTTCGTTCGTTGTCCATTAACGACCTCCGAAGCATATTTTGGTTTATAGAAAGAATACCCTAAGTTCAGATTGAAGCCTAAGAGAATCGATACATTTTTCGTAAAGTGAGTAAAAACTCACATTTATATTAAATGTCCAAAGAATTACTTTACCAAAAATTGACAAAGGTCACGTTCGAAGCGGGAAAAATTTACTGATCTTTTGGATTCCAATTTTTCCTAAGAACGTCCCTGATCCTGAGTACTGCTTCGTTTTCCGGTTCTAAATGTAAAGCGGATTGGATCATATACATCGCTCTTTCATAATTTTTTAAAGCGATGTAAACCTGAGCCAGATTCATTAGATTTTTAAAATGGTCCGGTTCTCTTAGTCTCAGCCTTTCCCCAAAGTCCAGTGCCTTTTTTAACTGCCCTGCCTTTCTTGCGGAGAATGAAGCGACATATAAAATTTCCTTATCTACGGGTTTGATATTCAGATAATCTTCTGCGTAATGTGCTGCTTTAGTATAATCCTTAAGTTTTAAGAATAATTTAACGAAATTTTTCTTCACTTCAGGAATGCGACTGTCAAGATTCTCCGCTTCTTCCAAGTAAGTAATGGCCTCTGCCACGTCTTTATTTTGAGAAGTTTCCTTGGCTTTATTAAGTAGCTCTTTTATTTTTTGTTTCTGTTCATTGTGAAGGTTTTCTTCTGAATCTGCTTCTTTAAAAGAAAGTCGTATCAAAGAAAGGTCGTCCGTAAGCGGCCCTTTTCCAACAATACAATCGTAAATTCGATCTAGTTGCCCTTTACCATCTTCCACGAGCCTGAGGAAAAGTTTTTCATCATCATTAATGATCCTTCCTCCATCTTGGTCTGTACCGATCAGAATATCGTCCCTACCGTCAGAGCCTGCAATAATCACATCCCCAGGTTCTAATTGGAACGTTTTGATATAAATACGACCTTCCATACCGGTGGTCCCGAGTTTTCGGAACATCAACTCGTCTTCTATAAAACTCGCAATACCGTCCCTGTATAGAACGGTCCAAGGATGTTCTGCATTAATAAAATATAATATACCAACCTCGTCGTCCACAAGTCCCATTACGGAAGAAACCAGCATAGAACCGTCAAAACTTTCGAAAACCTTATGTAACTCAGTAAACGCATTCTTCAACCAGCGTTCCGGAGATTGATTTTTCATTATATCAACCAGTCTGGTCCTTTCTATGATCGATTCAAAAACCGATCCCAGAACTAAAGCGCCTCCGGCACCTTGCATGGATTTTCCCATTGCATCTGCGTTCAAGAACACTGTATAAGATCTACCATTCAAATCAATATGATTGGAGATATTTAAATCCCCTCCAATCTCATCATGATATCTTCTGAAAGTGAATTTTTTCTTTTGTTCTAGTAAGAAATCAACCTTTACGTTTTCATGAACTGCTTTGTTTGCACCTAAAGGTTTGATCAAAAGAGATGTTAAGAAATAATCTCCATCCTGTTGTTGTTTGAGTTCTTGAACTTCGCCCAAGGTTTGTTCCAATTCCTTGGTTCTTTCCTTCACTTTTTCTTCTAATTCATTAGCGTATTGTTCTAACCTTTTTCGAGCAGATTGGATCGACCTTGCCATTCTGTTAAAGGATCTGGCGATAAATCCAATCTCGTCTTCTACTCTTGGTTCTAACCTATATTCCAAGTTTCCGGAATTCACTTCAGTTAGACCTACCACTACTTCGTCCATAGGTTTGATAAGAGCGTTTTGGAAGAAGAACCTAAATCCTACACTGATCACCAACACGATCGCGAGCAAACAGACAACTAAGATCAATGCAGGTTCATGTATAAACGTTCGGAAGGATTTGTATGTGAAACCTACCTCGTAAACGTTTCCGTTAGTAGGATGTACAACAAGGTACGAAACATAGTAATGAGGTTTTTCATCTCCTACTTTATAATATTTCGTTCCTCTGTAGATCCTTTCTCCTACTTCTCGGATCGGAGATAAAGGAAGAAGGACCGTTTTATCCAAATCAGACTCGGATATATCTGCCTTGAGATCGGCCTCTGCATTAATTTTCACTTTTTCTAAAATTCCGGAAAGGCCAACTTCTTCCGATCTTAAAAGTTTATAAATTGCAGGAGCATCCGATTTGGAAGGCATATGAGAATATTTACTTCGTACTACTTTCAGTCTCTTGTTCAGATGTCTGAAAAATTCCCTTACATCTTCGTCTGAAACCGGATCATTTCCTTTCGATTCTAAAAATTGCTTCAGTCCCTCTTGGTATGCATAAAACTCTTTAGGAGAATTTTCCAAAATTGTTTTGGATCGTTCCCATCTCGCTTTTGCCGGAAGACCTCCTAAACTAGTAAGATTTTTAGCAGTATAGAAGAACCGGATCTCCAACCTATCTTCCGAATCGAATCTTGGATCCTTAAAACCTCTTTCCGTTTGAAAACTATTTTCATTCGGATCAAAAGAAGTCAAATATGCAAAGCCGTTCGGAGTTTCTCCCTGTAAAACTACCAGTTTAGCTTCTTCTCTTCTGATGAGATCGAAAGAAGAATCGTACCCGTTTAATATCGCAAATCCTACCAACTGGAATGCGAGAAGGAAGGTGGCCATACTCACCCCTACGATCCTACTTAAGATCGTGGTCCTTTCTTTGGTCGCGTTTACGTAAACGATAAGTATTAAGAATAAACCAGCTACAAGAAGAATGTCCGCTGTTTGCTGATAGACCGCTCTAGATACTGTCCCTTCTCTACTTAAAGCATTTGTAATACCCGGTAAAAGGGTGATGGTTAAGTATGCAAGAGTGATATAGATGACGGACCTTCTCTCTCCTCCTTTTTCTACGATCGCTCTCCAAATGGCAGCGATCAAAAAGATAAAGTTATAAAGAAAAACGATTAGAGAGAAAATCTTATAAAATAAATGAGTTTCGAAATCCCAATAATGGCTCCCCATCACGAAACTTCGAGTGGACTTTAAAGAAAGAATAATATAAAAGATCGCTAAAGTGATAACACCTGCGTACAAGATCGCATACAAAGTTAATCCTAACTTTTCTTTTTTAGGTGTAGGGAAATAGAAGAAGAATATAAAAAGCTGAGTATACCCCACCATTGGGAACGGGATCACTATCCATCTGTGAAAGATCGTCCATTCTTCGGGGGAACAAAATGCAACCAAATATCCGAAGTGAAAGATGGTAGTGGATAAACTCGAAAGACCTAGATGAAATGCTGCCTTACTTCGGTCCTTGATGGTCAGAAAGAAAAAGGATACATACAAAGAGAATAAAGAAGCAAGTAAGGAACCAAAAAAGTAAAAATTAAAATAAAAAGGGTCCATAAGAAGAGCAGCCTAAGAAATTGATGCCGAGGACCGATTCGTCAAGGAAAATGCGAAATGAAGTCCGAACTCAAGAGACGAAAATTTTTTTCCAAAACTAACAGCGAAAATTCGAAGCTTTTACACTTAACTTTGTCCACCCCAGCAAATATATTTTATTTCCTGGTACTCTTCTATTCCGTATTTGGAGCCTTCTCTACCCATACCGGACTCTTTTACTCCGCCAAAAGGCACCTGCTCCGTAGATAAAATGCCTTCGTTTACGGAAACCATCCCAGCTTCCAAGGCTTCGGAAATTCTCCAAATCCTCGCGGGATCGCTCGTATACACGTAAGATGCTAAACCAACGTCGCTTGCGTTTGCAATTTGTAATGCTTCTTCTTCCGTCTTAAAACTTTTGATCGGTGCAAGCGGACCGAAGGTCTCTTCTTGGAAACATAATGATTTTTCAGAGATTCCCGAGAGAACGCTCGGTTCGTAGAAGTTTCCTCCCAAAGAATGAGCTTTACCTCCGACCAGAAGTTTTCCTCCTTTTTCGATCGCGTCCTTTAGATGTAAGTCCACTTTTTTGACAGCGGCAGAATGGATCAAAGGACCGATATTGACTCCTTCTTCGAAACCGTTCCCTACTTTAAACTTGGAAACTTCTTCAGCGAGACCGTGAGCAAATTCTTCTGCGATCTTTTCCTCTACTAAAAATCTGTTTGTGCAAACACAGGTTTGGCCTGCATTACGAAATTTTGATACAATTCCTCCGCGTATAGCCTCTTTGATATTTGCGTCCGCGAATACTATAAATGGAGCATTTCCTCCTAGTTCCAAAGAAATTCTTTTTACCTGGTTCGCTGATTTTGCTAAAAGGATCTTTCCTACTCTTGTAGAACCTGTAAAACTGATCTTACGAACGATCTTATTCTCTAAAAACTCATTTGCTATCGGTTCAGGCTGTCCGGTAACTATTTGGAAAACTCCGGAAGGAATACCTGCCTCTTCTGCAAGAACTGCTAACGCGATTGCCGAATATGGAGTAAGTTCAGAAGGTTTAGAGATTACCACGCATCCCGCCGCAAGTGCGGGTCCGATCTTTCGAGTGATCATAGAAGAAGGAAAATTCCAAGGAGTTAAAATCCCAGTAACACCTACCGGTTCTTTCCAAGCCATCAATCGAACTTCTTTCCTATGTGTGGGGATCAGATCTCCGTACGCTCGTTTCGCTTCTTCAGAAAACCATTCCAAATAAGAAGCTGCATAATCTATCTCTCCTCTGGATTCAGCCAAAGGTTTTCCCTGTTCCCAGGTCATAATTTTTGCCAAGTCTTCTTTATTTTGGATCATTAGATCCGCCCAGTTCCTAAGGAATCTAGCTCTTTGTTTTGGCACAGTCTTGGCCCATTCTTTTTGGGACTTCTCCGCAAACTCCAGCGCCTTTCTCACTTCTTCTCTTGGTAGATCTGGTACTTCTCCGATCTTTCGCCCAGTTGCAGGATCGAATACAGGAACGGTTTGGGAGAACGTTCTCCATTCTCCTGAATAAAAATTAGAATTTTTGAATAGACTAGGTCGATTGAGTTGGATCATATTTTTGCCTGAAAGAAGCTCTTTCTCCAACCTTACATCTTTGATCCGTTACTGAAAACCGAATTTTGATCCGACAAAAAATGTAAAATAGTTTAAAGATCAAATCTTTGTGGGACTTACAAAGTTAAGAAAAGTTCGCATTCTATAAAAAAATAAAGGATGTTATACATCAGTAAATAGATTAGTAAATAAGTGATTACAAATGTATGTGAATTGAAGAAACTCCCCCAATTTTCAATAATGGTTGTATGGGAAGAATTTTAGGTATTTCTTCAATCCTCCTACTGATCCTCACTTTCCCTCTCGAATCAATTTTAGCTGTAACGATCCAAATGAATGCGGGTCGTATTTTCAAAAAAGTTTCCGTACAAAAAGAAACGGAAACCGAGATAGAGGTAGTCGATCCGGACGGAGTCATATACAGAATCCGAAAGGATAAAATAAAGCAGATTACGGAAGATACTCCGGACACTGTTCCGGAATTTGCCTCCGACGAAAGTGTTCCAACTGGAGCGGTCAAATCACCTTCTCCCAAGGATACACTTCCGGAACATTCAATTTTGCTTTCTCAATCTTTATCCAATGATGGAGCCTTCCAAGGTTCTGATCTATTTGGAGAAAGACAAGCGAGAAGGAATGGAACATCTTATAAAGATTTCTATGAGGCTTACTTCTTAACTACTAGTGCGGAAATATTAGGTTTACCTAAACCGTTTAAACTTGGGCTTACCATGATGAATCCTTTGGTGGATAGAAGTAATACAGACGCTGATCTGAGATTACAATCCACTCCGGGCGGTCCTGACCAAACTTATCTGTTAGATAAGTCTATCGCGACTGGTGTATTACAATTTGATCCGAACGAAGTAAAAACCAGAAAAGAAAAGAACGGCCTTTATGACTATCTATTCACTAGAGCGATGTATGATCATGAGACAAGACTCGGAACATTCTCCGCCGGATTTTTATTCATCAACCAAAACGATCCTACTTATGTGATGAGAGGATATTGGGTGATCGGATGGAAAGCTCCTTTCTGGGAATGGTTAAATCCACAGTTCTCGATTAACAATAAAATGTTAAACGATTACGGCGGAACTTTCCAAGGAACTCATAACTATCGTCTAACGGTTTCTCATGAATTTTTTAAAGGGGAAACCTTTAGGATCACTCCTAGCTTAGTAGTAGGTTACGCGGAAGTAAACGATAACACCGATCGAAAAAAAGGGATTAGCGATATCAGTCCTAGACTACAATTCGATTACGGAAAGTTATTCTTCGCGGCAAATATGATGTACAGAGCTACACCTGCTCTAGTCGATAATGCTACTTATACACCAAGCATCGGTGTGTATCCGGATAGTAATGCCAACGATGGCTTAACGATCGATCCAGCTAAAGCCTATGGATATAAGAATGAGTTGATCATCAATTACATCTCTTCCTTATCGGACGATCCTGCTGTAAAAAGGGCCCTTGTGGACCATTACCAGCAGCAACATATAGTTCATGTGATCTTCTTCTATAATATAGGATACACGATCCGTATTTGAAATTTCTAATTTTCCGGTTCAATTGAACCGGGAAATATTCACTCCATAAAATATAAAAACTGCAAAGTGGCAGCAAGTTCCATTGCAAGCGCGACCCCAATATGTATTAAAATTCCCGCATATACAGATTTGGTCCTGTAAGAGATCATCCCTAAGATAAAACCTCCGAAAAAAGAACCTAGCGCTTCGAACTGGGGTTTGGTAAAATGTAATAGGCCGTACATGAATGCCATAGCTAAAACTGCGGGTTTACTCCCTGCTCTGGATGCCAGAGGAAAAACCATAAACCCTCTAAAGAAAGTTTCCAAAACCGCAAAATCCGCCGCATAAGAAATTTCAAATAAAATGATCCATAAAGCGGGAGGGTAGATCAAATAACCGTCGGACATTCTTCCTGCAAATCGCGGATATACTGAAAGAAAGGAAAGAGAGAAGGATGCAATCGCGATTAACGGAAGCATCAATCCCAATAAGAACAATACTTCTCCGTACTTTGGCGATTTATTTAGTCCTAAAAATCTATCGGGCGAATTTTTGCGCAGAATGATCCAAGCCAAAGGTAACGCAGTATACGCAAGAATAGTTCCCACATAGTTCACTGTAAGCATTGCAATTTCTACGGAAGAAGAAGGGACCCAGTTGAAAAGTTCAGAGTCCCTGATCCTTGCAGAACAAACAATCGCAAGAACGGCTACAAAGCCTAGGATTACTGGAATCGAAGGTTTGAATTCGTTTAGCTTTCCGTATAATGCGAGGGCGACAGGATAGATAACCAAGGCCCCTGCAGCGAAGAATAGAAAGTAAAATAGACTTAACCCGATCTGATTATCTTTTAAAGCCTGGGTAAAAAGTGGAGCAAATCGAAAGGAATAATTATAAGACCAAAAAATCAAAAATAGAAGAAACACTCCCGCAAAAGAGATCCAATCCCTTTTGGTTTGAAAAAAATCCTTTAAACTTTCTTTTAATAAGCCCAAAATCCTTCTCCGGATCGGTGATACCCGATTCGGAGAGAATTTCTATTAACGGAGACGAGGTCTATCGTTTTCAGATCAAATTTTAGGAAAGACAACTGATGCGATCCCAAATTCTTTTTCAAATTCAAAACTAGAGATCGCCTTGTTTTCTTTAGGAGGGATCATAGACATCGCTCTTTCCGTCATAGCGGTGATCGAAAGAGAAGGGTTCACTCCTAAATTGACAGGGATCATAGAACTGTCGCAGACTCTTAGATTCTTATAACCGAAGACTTTATTTTCAAAATCGATCACACCTTCTTCTGGATCCGAACCCATCACACAACCGCCCATTATATGCCCGGTGATAGGAGCATTCAGAAGAACATCGTTCAAGGAACTTCTAGGAAAGCCTCCGATCTTCTTAGCGATCTTTCTAGCAGTTTGGTTTGCGATCGGAATATAAGAAGGTACCTTCTCCCCTGAACTAATAGCTGAAGTCATGGACTTCTCAAAAGGCCAAGACATTCTTCTTTTTCTAACCAGCTTTACCTTATTGTCCAAGGTTTGCATAACTAGAAGGATGAGAGAATTTTTAGCGAAGCCGAAAGGCCAAGATGCTTTCAAAAAATAAATAGGCTGAGTGAACATTGTAAAAAAATATTTAAGAGGCCTAGGAAAGAATCCTCCACCGTCAGTCAGCACGCTTGCGAGAGTCCCAAAAAAGTCGGAACCCTTGGAATAACGGACAGGTTCAATATGAGTGTGTTCATCCGGATGAATGGAAGAAGTAATCGCAACTCCCCTAGAAAAATCCACATCCTTTCCGAACTTAGTAACTCCTAAAACTGTTTCACTGTTTGTACGAACATCGTCTCCTAAACGAGTAGATAGACGTTTCATATTTCCGGCTTCTCTAGAGCGTAAAAGTAAACCTACAGTTCCCATTACTGCCGCGGAAAGAACGACAGACTTAGCCTTAAATTTTCTTTTAGGAGATCCGAACCAACCGGTAGTGGATCGAGTGGAAAGTTGGTAACCGAATTCACCACTTGCATCCGGATCGGCTTCTCCTCTTTCATTTAGAGGAACTAGATCCGTTACCTTTGTTTCAGGAAGGACTTTTGTTCCCAACTTCTCCGCAAAGAATAAATAATTTTTATCTAATGTGTTTTTAGAATTAAAACGACATCCTACCATACAACCACCACAAAGATTGCAGGTAGTTCTTTCAGGACCTTCGCCCAAGAAGTATGGATCTTTGACCGTTTGTCCCGGTTTTTCTCCGAAGAATACTCCAACGGGAGTTGCAGAAAAAGTTTCTCCTCTTCCCATTTCCTGCGCGATCTCTTTTAAGACAGCATCCGATCCGTCTAAATGAGGATTTTGAACTACCCCTAACATTCTGGAAGCAACTTTGTAAAAGGGAAGCATTCCATCCTTACCACCGATCTTTTTATATGTAGGGTGATTTAATGTTTTATCCGAAGGAACGTACAGTGTGTTTGCATACACCAAAGAACCGCCGCCCACTCCTGCACCGCTGACTAGAAAAAAATCTTTCAAAAGATTAAGTCTTTGGATCCCGTAAAAACCTAATCTAGGCATCCATAAGTATTTATGAACGGACCAATTCGTTTTTGGAAATTCTTTTGCTGTCCATCTTTTCCCGGACTCGATCACTAAGACAGAATATCCTTTTTGGCTTAATCTCATCGCGGAAACACTTCCACCGAAACCCGAACCGACTATGATATAGTCGTAATCAAAATGAACGTTTGTTTTCTCTTCTGTCTTCATAAGTCCGACCTAAACATATCGATTTATTAACTCAATCTATTTTCGGACTTGACTATGCGTTCGAAAAACTTCTACTACTAATTCGTTTTATCATCTTCATAAAAAGATCGGAGAACTATATGCAAGAGTTGCCGAAAGTTTGCGTTATTGGCGCCGGCTCTAGTGGAATCACTGTTTGTAAATCATTGCAGGACAAAGGGATCCCTTACGACTGCTACGAAAAAGGAAGCGATGTAGGAGGTAACTGGAGATATAAGAATGACAACGGTTTGAGTAATATTTATAAATCGTTACATATCAACACTCATAGAGACAGAATGGAATACAGGGATTATCCTATGCCGGATTGGTATGCGGATTATCCTAATCACGAACCTATCCAAAAATATTTTGTAGACTACGTAGAACATTTCGGACTTCGAAAAAATATCAAATTCAAGAATGGTGTCGCAAAAATAGAACCCCAAGATGACGGAACTTATTTGGTTACTAGCGAAAAGGGCGAAAAAATATTTTACGACGCTGTTATCGTAGCGAATGGACATCACTGGTCTCCGCGTTGGCCTGAGCCGGACTTTCCTGGGAAATTTAACGGAAAGATAATACACTCTCACGACTATGTCGATCCAGAACATCCGATCCAATTGGCAGGTAAAAGAGTAATTGTTCTAGGTATGGGAAACAGCGCCATGGATATTTCCGTGGAGTTAAGTCGTCCAGGCGTCGCAAAAAAAGTTTTCTTAAGCTCTAGAAGGGGAGCTTGGGTGATCCCGAATTATCTTTTTGGGAAACCTTTGGACAAACAAACAGAACTGCTTCCTCCCGGTACACCTTTTTGGTTAAAACAATTTTTGTTTGGGACAATGTTAAAGATAGGAGTAGGGAAGATGGAAGATTTCGGTCTTCCTAAACCGGATCATAAACCGGGAGAAGCTCACCCAACCATTTCCCAAGACATTTTAGTACGCCTTGGAAGAGGAGATATCAAATACAAACCTGTGATCCAAGAATATAATGGAAACAAGGTGAAGTTTGCGGATGGCTCAGAAGAAGAAATAGATGCGATCATCTATTGCACCGGATATAATGTTAAGTTCCCATTCTTCAAGCCAGAGTTTATCTCTGCTCCAGAAAATCATCTTCCTCTGTTTCACAGGACTTTCAAACCGGATCTAAACAATTTATTTTTCGTAGGATTGTACCAACCTTTAGGAGCAATCATGCCTCTTGCAGAGTTCCAGGGAAAATGGCTGGCAGAATATCTGACCGGAAATTATAGCCTGCCTACAGTCCCAGAAATGCAAAAGCAAATCCAAGATTACGAAAAGAAAATGAAAAAGAGATACGTAAGTTCAGCAAGACACACAATGCAGGTTGATTACGAGGACTTTTTGTATTATATGCAAAAGGAATTGAAAGCTGGTAAAAAGAGAGCCTCTAAAAGTTTGAAAACATTGCCTGTTCCTTCCAAAGCAAAATACAAACAATCCGGGAGACAAAGTTCTTCTAACGGAAAATCAGAACCAAGGAAAAAAAGTGCTCTGGCAAAAGTTTGAGACCTTAGCGGCCAGAGCCCTACTTTCTCTTCCGAACTCAGTACTTAGTATCTTTGGAAAGGATATCAAAAGGGGAAGGACCTTAGATCCCAAGGTCCGAACCGCATTAATTCTGGCTAAAATAAAGCCAAAACCGGAAAATCTCCCTCCGCCTAAAGCAAGAGAACTTTTCAAAAACATAATGGGCTTTTTTGATCTGGAGAAAGAAGAACTTCCCAGGGTCGAAAATTTTTCCGTACCAGGAACCGGGCCTAGGATCAAAGTCAGATTATATTCTTCTAATGTAACGAAAGACCTTGAACCTTGCTTACTTTATTTTCATGGTGGAGGCTTTGTGATCGGAGATCTGGAATCCCACGATCTACCTTTAAGATATTTGGCAAAAACTTCCGGTCGCGCAATACTCGCAGTCGATTACAGATTGGGTCCTGAACATTCTTATCCTTCTTCTTGGGAAGATGCATATTCCGCTTACAAATGGGTCAAGGAGAATGGAAAATCATTCGGAATAGATCCGAAAAGGATCGCAGTGGGAGGGGATTCTGCAGGAGGAAATTTAGCGATATCCATTTCTACTCGGGCTAAAAAGGAAAAACTCACTCTTCCCCAATTCCAAATACTTATCTATCCTTGGATTGATCTAATCCAAGAAAGAAAAAGTGTAGAAGAATTCGCGAGCGGATACGCGCTCACTCGGGATCTACTACGGTATTTCAAATATCACAGTGTACCAAACTCAAAAGATTGGAAAGACTCAAGAGTCACAACTTTCCAACAAACGAATTTTTCTCATACTCCTAAAACATATATGCTGATAGCAGGATTCGATCCTCTACAGGACGAGGCATTCGCATATGCGGACCTTCTTCAAAAATCAAAAGTAAAACTGGAGGTCAAAACATACGAAGCTTTGATCCACGGATTTTTCAACTTAGGAGGAAGTGTACCGGAAGCGAAAAACGCCTTGGACCAAATTGCAAGATGGATCCAGGCAGGATTTTCTGGAAAATAACTTTATACTTTTATAAAGTAGATTATCAAATTGATTATCAAAAAGCCTTGTAAACTAAATTATGTTGAACCGATTCCACAAAACCTGATTTGGAAGCGGCCGCTTTTAGAATTTCCAAACCTGGATCGGATTTATATGTAACCTTGTACGTATCCTCCATAATGGATTCTATCGCTAGAATGGTAGAACTAGGAGCTAACTCCTTAATCTTGTACGAGCTAGTTCCAGAAATCAGTTTAAAAATATACTCGTTAGGAACGATCCTTCCAGGTTTCACATATTTCCCTTTTTCTGTGGAAACATTCTTAGGAAATCTTTGAGAAAAAACAGAAAGGGCACCGAGAGAGATAAAAACAAAAATAAAAATCGTCTTTAAGAAAGATTTAAGGAACATCTACACTTAAGTCCGTAGGAGCTTCCAAATTTCTAATCGCTCCATCACCATTAGCAGCTTTGCCATACTTAGTAATGCTTTGCAAAGAACTGGTCGTGGTACCGCCTGCAATAATTGCCTTGATCGTATCCGAATATGTAAACTTAGGATTAAATGATCTCAGCAAAGTAGCAAGGCCGGCCACATGAGGAGTAGCCATAGAAGTTCCGTTAATCGTATTGTATTGAGTCGTATCATTTACATCTAAAGTGATCAAATTAAATGCCGTGATAGCGACCCCGGCCCGATTTATAGAAGAATCGGAAACGAATTCATAACCGAAATAACAAGTTGAAGAACCTACACAATTTGTGGCAGCAACTTCAAAATTCGCAATCAAGCCACCATTTGTTTCTCCAGAAAGACTTCCTACTTTATTAATAGAACTGAATATAATGGATGGAGTTGAAGAAGTAGAAGCATACATATTGATACCGTCATATCCGGACTCTGTATCCAGATACAAATTCATTCGAGCAGTAACAGCTTCTGCGCCAGAAGTGATCGAGATTGGAGCATAAGCCACTGAATATGTATTGGATGCGTATCCAGAAGTAGAAGTTCCTATGATTGCAGTAGCGCAGCTAGTAGATAAATATAAAACAGTTGGAGGACAATTTGCCCAGTTCCAAGCCGTTCCTTGAACAGTTGTTTTAGTCCAGCTAGCAAAGGCTAAAGAAGCAGTCGCCTCTGCACCGGCCCAAGTGCTTCGAATATTAGTACCAGGAGCGCCTATATCCACTCTCTTCTTGGAAGAATCATAATTGGAAAAACTAGCCAATTGGAACTTTTGATCCAAAGCAGCCACGCACAGAATATTGGCGTCATCATATTCGCATGGATAAGAGTTATCCGATTTCAGATCGTTACTTTCATTTCCCGCAGCAACGACAAATAATGCGTCGTATTTACTACCTGCGTTTGCCATTGCCGAACGCATAGCTGAATCGTAGTCCGGTCCACCTAAACTTAAATTTAAAACCTTTGCACCGTTTCGAACTGCGAAGTTGATCCCTTTTATAATAGTAGCGGTGTCGCCCGAACCTGATTGATCCAAAACTCGGACAGCCATAATTTTAGCAGTCCAACAAACTCCGGCAACTCCAGTTGCATTATTTCCTCTAGCTCCGATCGTGCCTGCCACATGAGTTCCATGACCATTCAAATCCATCGGATTAGAATCGTTATCCGCATAGTCCCAACCATTGGAACAAGCTCCTAAAGAAACACCCTTGTCTGAAACACAAGAACCTGAGCTCCACATATTTGCACTTAGATCAGTGTGATTATAATTCACCCCAGAATCAACGACAGCAACGATCGTGTTTGAACAATCCGTATTCACATCCCAAGCACTTTCCATTCTCATATCGTCGCCACTCGTACCTGGATTATTCGCCGGAATACCAGAATAAGTCGCGGTCGCAATAATCTGCCCAGTATTATTCATTCCCCATAACTGATTGTAAACGGGATCATTCGGAGAAGTACTTGCATGATAGATATAATTTGGCTGAACATATTCCACATCCGGATGGGAAGAATATTCTGCAACTGCCTCTTCGACAGTTTGACCTTCTCTCAATTCTACTTGAGAAATTCCAGTCTCGCCTAGATCGTTCAAGACTTTTCCGTTGAAAGAACTGACTGCGTACGATTTTACTGAATCGCCTGCATTGTTTTTGAACTTAACCAAAATCTCAGAAGATTTGAATTTAATTTTAGAATCTCTTTTATAATATTTTTTATTATCTATATTTCCTACCGGATCCAAAAGTTTGGTCCAGTTCGGAACCACATTCGTATCCTTTTCGGCAAACAAATAGCCGACAGATAGCATCGAAAAAATAAGAGCAAATAAGATGAATTTATTCTTCATAAGATTTATTTAATATCCTGGAGAACTTACTTTTGCTTGGATCGACTTCGAAAAAGTGGACCCAGTTCCATTAAATTGAGAGAAAGATTTTACGCGAATGTACCAGGTTCCAGCAGAACTTACAGTAACTGTTTTATAATTCGCCGTATATGGATCTCCCGCATACACAACATCTGCATCGCAGGTCACCCCCGAATCTCCTTCAGCACTAAAGTCCGAACCTTTTTTGTAACAAACCCTATAAGCGCCTGATGCCATATGAACCGCATGTTCTTTGGAATGTGCCCAGGTCACGATAATGTCCCTTCTTCCTCCCGCACCTGAAACATCCAAAACGGAACTGGAAGCATTCCCACCTTTTCCATTGCTCGTATTCAAAGTAACTGTAGCAGACTTGGAACCCACACTTGTGGGACTAAACTTGATCAAGAATGTGGTAGAAGCATTGGGAGCAAGACTCGTGATAGAAGGTTGAGTCACTGTAAACTCTCCGGGGTTAGTTCCGCTTAAGGAAACAGGAGTGCCAGAAAGATCTAAATTAGAACTTCCTAAATTACGGATAGTAATTGTTTTACTGGAAGATATTACGCCAGGAAAAACACTTCCGAAGGAATATGCGAATCCAGTACCGCTTGTAATATCCCTGGAGATACTATTATTATCAGAATACGTTACTGAAATCTGAGCAACATTTCCAGAAGTTCCTACTCCGGAAAGACCAAGAGTATAACTCGAAATATTTGGATCATTACTGTCGATAGAGATAGAAGCGGAGAATGTAGAAACGGAAAGTGGACTGAAAGAAATCGTAAATGTATAAGTTTTCTTAGGAGATATCGTAACAGGAGAACCATTCTGACTGAACAAACTTGCATCCGTTCCACTCAAAGAAATATTAGAAATAACTAAATCTTGCACTCCACTATTTTTAACAGTAATCGTTTTGGAAGAAGTCCCGCCAGATGGAGTATAAAAGTTTGTCTGTGCATTCGGGATAAAATTAAAACTGCCTTCCGAAACTTGGATAGCAGGAGCAGGAGCATCTGTCCCAGTACCTTTCAAATAAAGAATATAAGTACCGATATTCGGATCGTCCGAATTGATGATCAGATATGCGGACTTTACACCCGCCGAACTAGGTTGAAAACTGATCTGAAAAGAACTAGAATCCCCATCAGCTAAACTCGTACTCGCTGGTTGGGAATTAATCACATATTGAGAAGAATGTATCCCACTTTTGGAAACCGCATCCGGATTTCCCGTTAGAGTAACAGTAAAGCTCCCATCATTCTCTATGTTCAAAGTGTTTGAGGATGAAGAAGTGACCAAAACGGAACCTAAAGAAAGTGTAGAACCGGAAGAATATCTTTTACCTTCCGAATCGGATATATGCAATCCCTTGATGCCGGAAGAAGACGGAAAAATCGGAAATAATTTCATTCCACCCCCTCCTCCTCCGCAGTTCAATTGTGGAAGGAGTCCCGCCAAAACACATAAGATAAAAATAAAACGATGATAACCTGAGCCCAATCTCGAATCCCTACTATGTTGGAATTCCTACAGAGGAATCCAATATAAGTTATGATATTATTAACAAATGGAGACTATATTTCTCCCATTCTATTGCCAAATGTTTAGAAAGGTACGTCCAGAAAAATACGATTTTACAATTAGGAAGAATTGGCAGAATAATTCCAAAAATCACCGGAAAAAGGGAACTTATAGGAGAAAAATCAGACTCTTTATGACTCCAAATAAAAAAAGCCGCGGAATCCAAATTCAGCGGCTTTCCAAAACTTTATAAATAGCTAAGTTTATTTTTTTCCAAAAGTTTGTTCCTTCTATATTTTTCGAAATCCTCTTTGGATGGAAGACTCTTCTTTTTAAAAGTAGAATATCTTGCTTCTTGCAAAGAAGAATCTACAGTCTTGCCGATAGATTTATCATTCTTAAAAGTCCCCAAAAAGATTTCAGCTTTCTGCGGATCTTTTCCATAAAAGGCAGAAGAATAACTTCTTACAGATAAATTCCGCAAAGACTTATGCAAACTTCCATCTTCGATCTTACTCTTCAGAGCGGATTCGGATTCTTCTGTAGGATAATACTCCATTAGAGCGATCGCTTTTTCCTTCACATAAATCCTTACAGAAGAGTCTTCCGTAACCGCTTTCAGATAAGGGATAGGATCTGAAACGATCCTTTCCAAAGAAGTTTTAAACTCTGCCTTGGATTTATGTCTGCTGGTCGCAAGCTCCGATCTAATTTTAGAGTAGATCGAAGGATCGATCGACTGAGCAGTCACCGGCAGCGTAAACGCTGCCAGCAAAAGAGTAAGTAATGTTTTCTTAATATTCATTTTCGACTCCATTAATATGCCAACGGGTTGCTTCTGAGTATCCAACCTTGCTCTCCAGTAAGTTGGGTTTGAGAAGTTACTCCGTCTCCCGCCCAGAACATCAGGTTCGAGGCTCCCGAATTGGTGAATCCGGTACCGGAACATTCCGAGATAGATACGAATCCGTCAGTGTTAGCGTCCTGAGAACTCAAACAGTAAGGAGTTTCGATCAACGCATCTCTTGCATTCAGACCGAATATGCTCAATGTGGAACTTGCTCCTCCTCTCTCATTCGTATGGAATAGTCCCAAAAAGTGACCTGCTTCATGAGCAATCGTATCTCCCAAGAATTGTTGATCAGCTGCGCTCAAAGCTGATGCTGCAGATCCGGAAGTTCTGTGAGGCTCGAGCAAAACGATCATTCCCGCCTTCTTCGTAGCTACTATCCCAGGAACTCCAGGAATACCTGCAGCCATTCCAAGTAATCCCGCATAATTCGAATTAGAAGTATCCGACGTCAGGAAGATATTCAATGAATTTGCATCTTGAGAAGAACCGGTTGTAGTGTACAACTTAGTTAAGGAACTTGTTAGGGTTCCTGTTTCATCCTCAAAATCGGTAAGATCCAAGAATTCAGAAGCGGATACACTTGTGGCTGAGAATTGAACATCTATCTTCACAGAATTCTGAGAATAGATACTTGTAATTCTATCAACTGCATCTTGTAAACCTGCAACTGTGTAAGTCGGATAAGAACCTTGAACAAATATAAACCGAATATTTAGTTTCTTCCTATATGTCCAAACCTTAGCCAAACCGCTTGAACTGGTCGTACCGGTTGTGCTGCTAAACGTTCTCTCTTCATTTAATCTTGCATTACATCCTCTGATAATTGAGTAGCTTGCATTAGTCGCACTAAAGCTAACAGGAGAGTTAATGTCGAAATAAACGGTTTGAGAAACATTCGGAGTGATAGTAATTGTTCCAGAGCCTCCCAAAAGATTTAAAAATTGAGAAGACGTTGTTCCATATGGTAGCAACCCGGAGAAATTCGTAAGTCCGACTCCGTCTCTGGTCTCATAAAGAGCACTTTGGGTTGAATTGTAAATACCACTGAACATACCGAACAAAGTAGAAGTCAAGCCATGAGGTTGGTTAATATAATAAACCGCCGAAGGGAAAGATGGTCCGATCGTTATCGGTATCGTGCTTGAATAATACAAAGTTTGGCCGCTGCCACCGTAGTTTGCAATACTTCCAAGATTAGAAGCAACCGATTGAGTATTGATATCAAAACAAGGAGCAGTTGGTTCGTTACCATTCGCAGACAAATTGATCACGTAACTACTTTCATCCGAGTCGTTATTTACAATCGTCAAGGTTGCGGTCTTTGTTCCGGTAGAAGTTGGGGAGAAAGTGACAGTGAATGTGGACGTCCCGCTCGCCGCAACAGTGGCAGAAGGCTGAGAGGCGACGCTAAACAGAGACGCATCTGTGCCACCTACAACTACACGAGGGCTTCCACTCAAGTTCAAGGTGGCAGTTCCAGTGTTCTCTATTGTAAATGTTGTAGTCGCACTGGTAGTACCAATTCTTGTATCAGCAATACCTGAATAAGTTCCAGAACTTGCGATACTTGTAGAGGCTTGCTTCAAATTAATTTCAGGAACAGGTGTTGGAGTTCCGGTTCCAGTGATCGTAAAGTTATATGGATTCTCATCCGAATCGTTGTTTGCGATCGAGATGGAAGCCGTCTTTGCACCTGTAGAAGTTGGAACAAATCGAACTGAGAATGTAGTATTTCCAGAACTTGCTACACTCGTGCTGCTAGGCTGAACAGTAACTTCGAATTGATCCGCATTGGTTCCGGCAATTTCTACAATAGGAGTTCCTGACAAGCTTAGAGAAGCTGTTCCTAAATTCTGGATTCTAAATTGTATCGCAGATCCCGCAACATTCTCCACTTGGCTTCCGAAATCGAAAGAACCACTTCCATCCGCAATGTTTATGGAACCTGTGACTCTCTGTACATTTATTTCAGGAACAGGCGTTGGATTTCCAGTTCCAGACAAACCGAAAGTATAATTCGGAGTTCCTGCATCGTCACTAGGAATAGTAATCGTAGCAGTTTTAGCTCCGGTAGAAGTTGGGGAAAAAGTAACTGAGAATGTTGTAGAACCGGAAGATGCAACAGTGCTGCTAGTACCGCTCGTATCCAAACTATATTGGTTTGCATTAGCACCAGTCAAAGTAATTGTACTTAAATTTAAAGTAGCGTCTCCGATATTGTTGATCGTAAAAGAAACTGCAGTTCCACTTGTATTTTCTTGGACACTTGTGAAAGTATGAACGCTAGACCCGCTAGTAAGAGTAGTAGATCCTCTTTTCACTTGGATATCCGGAGCGGGTGCCGGGTTTGCAGTTCCGCTCAAATTCAAAATAAATATAGGAGTGTTCGGATCATTAGACGCTATTTGCAACTGAGCCGATTTAGTACCGGTTGATCCGGAAGGCGAAAAAGTTACGCTGAACTCAGAAGTCTCTCCAGGATCCAGAACATTATCAGTACCAGATTGATCCAAAGTAAATTGTCCTGAGTCCGCTCCCGTTTTTGCAATGATAGGAGTGCTAGTCAGATTTAAGGTTTGCTCACCGTTATTTTGGATTGTGAAAACTCGGGCAGTACTACTTTCCGTAATTTTTACGCTTCCTAAACTTTCGGTGGAACCATCCGGCACAGAAGTTACCGTACCACTTCCTTTATAAACGCGAATGGTTGGATCAGGACTAGGCGGCTCTGCAGTTTCGCCCGGTGGCAAAAGCAAAGGCCCCTTTCCTCCACCCTTCGGACAATTCACAAAGGAGAAAAGAATAACAAGAGTTAGTACACTCTTTATAAAAAATGTCGTAAACCGTTTCATATCGGAACTTTTCGGCCTCTCTATTTCCAATTTTGTAAGCACCAAGCCCAGATGGGCTAGCAATGCCTTCTTCCTACGTTAGCCAAAACTATATACAACTCAGACAAGGTTCTCGAAAAATTATTCGCTCTTTCGGTGATTCTTCTGAAGAATACATACCCTAAATAGGATAAGCGCAAACAATGTGTCGGATAACGTTAATAAGAAAATAAGAACCACTTAAAAGAAGAATCGTTAGCTCTGGCTATCCCAGGCACAAGAGAATCCGATCCCCAACCCAGGGAACTTCTCCCAAAAAGCCTAAAGTAGAGGGTGTTTTGAAACCCGATTGTGATAATTTGGAAAGAAAAAATTTCGATATTTTGCTTTAGATTGCCTTATGCAGGGAAAATACTTGGACCCAGGGATCTGTAGATGCCGATAAGTAGTAAGAACCCAAAAACATCGTCCAATAGAGATTTATGACCCTAAGAAAATATTCCGTCTTCCTCTATATTTCGGTTTTATTCTTCCAGTCCCCCGCTTTTGCCCTGGGAACCTATTCGGAAGGCTGGACGGTCGCAAAATTAATCCAATTTGAGAGCCGAGGGATCGTTTACGAATCCTACGAAGGTGTAATAGAAGTTCTTACCTATGATCCGGCTGAAGAATGCGACGAGGCGAGAGACGAATGTTATATGCCTATGCGCAGAAAGGCAAATATTAGTGTTCGCCCAGAAAATGCAGATGTCGTAAATTTTCTGATGAAAAATTTGAACCAAACAATTGTCGTTCAGTTCAATATCCACAGGATCCAGCCTGTTTCGCTTTCTAGCAGCATAGAAATAATCAGCGCACAATATCAAGAAAATGTAATACCTCATACCACGCCTGTAAAAGATCCTAGTGGAAGAATTACGGTTTGGGTACAGGCCCACGATACTTCGCATCCGATCGATAAAATGGTAACTCGTAAGACCGGAGGAAAAAGGAACTTCTCCGTAATGGGAAGGATCCTGAGTTTAGAATATAAAGGAACTATTGTTGGGACTTACGAAGGTCTTTATATGGATGAGTCTAAAGGAAGAATACATCCATTCTCTATAACTTCCGACGAAATGGCTGAATTTGCCTGGAAGGCGATGAAATATACCGGTAAATACTATCTGGGAGTTTCAGTGGCTTTTGTAACCGGTGTCAGAGAATCACATTACGATATATTTGAGATCAATTTCAGGGAACCGGCAGGTTCTCAGGAAAAACCTAAAAACTAAAATTGCTTAGGTAAGATTTAGAATCCGAAGTAAATTGTCTGCAAACCAGATAGCCTTCGTTTCCGGTCAGAACAAGCACCTCTATATTACCTGAAAAATTTCCGGATAGATCTTCTCTGATGTAAACATTAGCATCCGTAAGTTCCACAGGAGCTTCTAATCCGAAATGAAGGATGTCCCAAGCCAACTCTTCTTTCCAAAAACTTTCGTCTACCTGGTTACCCTTCTTCCAGCCTTGTTTCAGAAAAAGTTCAGGAGAAACTTTCAAATTAAAATGAGCATACACATTATGATCGGAAGCTTCGGCAAAAATTCTTAAATTCCGAGTGTCTGCCAGCTTGTGAGCCTCAACATAATAGGCAGCGTCCTTTACCATTCCTAAGGAGGGATCTTGGATCTCGTACAGATCTCCCTCACAATTCGAACTCAGTATGAAAGAGAGCACAAACAATAGGGAATAAACGAAATGCCGGAACGAGAGTCTCATATACTATTATACGTATAATTTTAACATAGGTGGGCAGAGATTTTTTCAGAATTTCGACGGAAAACCGATTTGGAAAGAAATTTCTGACTTTTTAGGACACTAAATCCTAACCCAAACTATATAGGAAATCGGACCTAAGTATTTAAAAATCCCTCCCATTTTTAGAATTGACAAAACTTCTCAACTATTTCGATGTCTAAATAAATGAAGCCCGATTATGTAATTCATTTATTATCCAGAACCAGGGACCGGATCCAAAAACATTTGTCCGAGGAATTCCTGAAGCAAGGGATCCTCGACCTGGTTCCAGCTCATGGCGGAGTACTCTTCATTTTAGGCAAAGAAGGTCCGCTAACCATGAGTGAATTGGCAAAGATGTTGGACAGGACCAATTCAACAGTGACGGCCCTTTTGGATAAAATGGAGGAATTCGGCTATGTTAAAAGATCCAAACCTTATGAAGACGAAAGAGTAACTTCCGCAGAATTAACGGACAAAGGAAAACAAACCTTAGAAAAAGTCCAAAAAGCATCCAAAGCGACGCTCGCAAAACTTAGTCTGAATTTAGAGCAGAGAGAAAAAGAGGAATTCATGCGAATTTTAACCAAAATCCATTCGAATTTCGATCTATGATGTAAATTTTTTTACATGAATATTTCGACATCGAAATAAATAGGAGAACAACTATGTTTGAAGGTAAAACCGCGGTAATCACCGGATCAGCCAGAGGTATAGGCAAAACGATCGCCAAAATGTTTTTGGAAAGAGGTTCCAAGATCATTCTTTCGGATCTAGAAGATTCCAATTGTAAGGAAACAGCAGAAGAATTGGCAAAGTATAATTCGGAAGGAATCTTTTGGAAAACCTGTGATGTGACTTCTAAAAATCAGAACAAGGAATTGGCGGAATTCGCAATCGAGAAAACCGGAGCCTTGGATATTTGGATCAATAATGCTGGCGTGGTCCAAGACGATCTTCTATTGAGAATGTCGGAAGAAAAATGGGAGAAGGTTCACTCAGTGAATTTGAAAGCAGCTTTCTTCGGGATCCAAACTGCTGCAAAGTTTATGTTAAAGAAACGTTCGGGTAGGATTGTTAACATAGGATCTGTTTCCGGATTTTATGGAAATGCTGGACAGGCAAATTATTCCTCCGCGAAGGCAGGACTATTTGCTCTCACGAAATCTGCTGCCAGAGAACTCGCATCCCGAAATATCACTGTGAATTGTGTGGCTTCCGGTTTTATCAATAATCGATTTGCCGAACATGTCCCTGAGGAAATTAGAAATTCTATTTTGGATTCTATTCCTCTAAAGATCAAAAGGAATCCGGAAGAAGCGGTTGCTTCTGCAGTTGCGTTCCTTTCATCTGAAGAAGCGGATTGGATCACCGGAGCAACTCTCCGAGTGGACGGAGGAATGTTGATCGGCTTTTAGACCGAATACTCATTTTATAGTTTTACGGACAGGTAAGAGAAGAATTCAAAAAATCTCTTGCCTGTTCTTTTGTAAGAAGCGACTTAACACTTTAGATTATCTTCTTCTTATTATATGAACTCTCTTACGAAATATTGTCATTACGTTCTTTCACTCGAAAAGGACCAAGATCCTGAAAATAAAATTTATCACGACACTGAATACGGTTTTACCTTAAAATCCGATGATGAGCTGTTCGGCAGGCTTATTCTGGAGATCAACCAGGCAGGCCTCTCTTGGACCACGATCTTAAGGAAAAAGGAAAATTTCCGCAAGGCTTACAAAGACTTCTCAATTAAAAAGATCTCAAAGTTTTCCGAAAAGGATTTCAATCGCCTGATGAACGATGCCGGGATCATTCGAAACAGGCTTAAAATAAACGCTGCCATTCATAATGCGAATGTGGTCATAGGCCTCCAAAAAGAATTCGGAAGTTTCCAAGACTGGTTGCATTCTCATCATCCTAAATCATTGGAAGAATGGACCAAACTGTTCAAAAAAACTTTCGTTTTCGTGGGCGGAGAGATAGTGAATGAATTTTTAATGAGCACCGGATATTTGGAAGGAGCTCATGGACCAGGCTGTCCCATCTATAAGAAAGCTCTAAAGTCAAAACCTGCTTGGAATTCCAAAAAGAAAAAATAGATCTATTATCCTAAGATGAAATCACGTCCTTCTTTTGAAAAAATCAAAACCATCGCTGAATTCGAATCTTATTATTGGTACAGAGAAGAATTACAAGATATCTGTTTGGCTTTACAGATCTCTGCCAAAGGAGCCAAAGCTGAACTGGAAGAAAGGTTAAGATCGTTTCTAACATTAGGCAGAGAGAAATTCCTCAAAAAGGAGAATTCTTCTAAAAGCTCCAGTTCCGTTCGCAGAAAAAATAAAAGTGAAAAAGAGATCACTCTCAAATCCAAAATTATTCCGGAAGGAATTCGTTTTGATTCCAAATTCAGAGAATTCTGCAGAGAATATTACGATCTTAAAAAATTCAATTTTACCAAAGCAATGGCAGAAGCAGTTCGAGATGCGGAGAAGATCGGAAACCTAAAACTCTCCGTCAAAGATCTTTTGAAGGTGTATGAAAATCCTCCCAAGGAAGAAAGACCTGACGACCGCGTATTAAGATGGAATCGTTTTGTAAAAGATTTTCATTCTAATCCGAAAACTTCTCCGCTTAAAAACAAACTGAATATCGCTGCATTTTTATGGGGGAAGGTTCGAGACAGAGCAGGTAGTAAAAAATTTGATCCGTCTCTTTTGGAAGAATTTGCAAAAGAAATCCAAATATTGGAAGCTAAGAGCAATAAGTAATGCTAAATCTGTAATGAAAATCAGGTTTTCTGCTGGAAGACTATTCTAACTCGTTATAAAATAACTTTCCAGACAAATGAAAGTTAAGTTGTTCTTATTCTCTATTCTATTTTGTTTCGCAATTAGTTTTCCTTTTTTATTGGGAGCCCAGTCGGAAAGTAAGGTAGTATGTTTAAACTGGGAAAAAGATTTTCCCAGAATCGATTCTAAACTCTATTTAGAGATTAGCGGATTAGAATTGATTCTCAGTCCTCCATCCGGCGCGATTATGAGAAGCAGAAGACCGGGAGAATTAGTACCGGTTATACATGGATCTTATAAAACGGAAGGAAACAAACAAGTACTCATCGAATTTCCATACGAGCCCGCCGACCCGGATGAATGTTCTTTTAATTGTAAGGAACAATCGCATACACTCCGTTCCAACCGAAACCCTGAAGAGGTATTCGACAGTTGTGTCAAATCATGCAGGGACAACACAAGTTTCAAATATGGAAAGGATAAATTTAAGCTGAATTTGAAATTCAAAATTTATCGGGATGAATCAGACACTTTAAGGATAGATTCCGTTTCTTATAAAGATCTGAATCCTATTACCGGAAAATTAGCTTATTCTTTCCCTCATTATTTTGCGGGCGATCTGGTAGAATGTGCTAATTCTATTTGGGATTAGTATATTTTAAAAATATAATATTATCTATCCAATGACAAAAGTGCTTTCTCTAATCGATTTATATGTTTGAAGTCTCCGGACATTCCATATAACTGCAAAGCGCCTTGGTAATAAAAAAGAATACTTTCCGAAATTTCTTTTAACTCGGAACTTGTTTTTACCTTTTTAGAGCTCCAAGTAATTTCTTTTAAACAAAGTTCGAAATCCTGTACCCAACGATTCAATGCGACCTTTACAAAATCTGAGATCTCAGGCTCGTCATGGGTCTGGTTGGATAAATTCGCATAAGGACAGCCGTAAATATAAGTATTTTTCAGACCTCTTCTCAACATCTTCATCCAAGATCCGATAAAGTCCGAATAATTTTTTTCTCTCTTTGCAATCCTTTTAACAAAACCTAATATAGCTTCTTCTTGTTCCAAAAGGTAAGCTTTGCCCAGATCCCTTTTTGAAGGGAAATGGATGTACAGGCTCTTCTTAAAGGCTCCCGCTTCTTCTAAAATTTCGTTTATTCCTGTGTTGGGATAGCCCTTGGAATAAAATAATTTGAATGCAGCCTTTAAGATCCTGTCCTTGGCCGGATCTTCCGATCGAATTAAGTCCTTTTGGATTCTCATCTTTTTTCTATTCTGATTATAATTCTGGTAGACTGATCTGTCTACCAGAATTTATTCTGGCACCTATGGAGTAGACCACTTTGTCTACCGGAGGCTTTTTATGAGGCTCATGGAAAAAACAGATAAAATCATCACATCCTTCGCTGTTCCTGTCCGCAAATCGGATATAGACGTAAACGGACATGTAAACAACGGGACCTACCAAAGTTATTTCGAAGAAGCAAGGATCAAAACCTTTGAACTTTTAAAGGAAGAAGGGGAAACGATCCTAAGTTCAGAGCGCTTAGTAGTCCGCCTATGCGAGATAGAATACAAGGCAGAGTTAAAATATCCTGAAGATGCAGTTGTCACTACGGACATTCTTCATTCCGATCCTGAATCCACAGAGATTATGCAGGAAATTTTCCGTGCCTCCGATTCAACATTAGTATGTAAGGCAAGATTCGTATTGAGCCTTTTTGACGATTCGGAAGAAGTTTTATATTCCGAAGAAGATTATCCTTATGCGTTCTATCATCCGGTTAGCGTCGGTTGGGCAGAAATGAATCCGGAAGGTAAGGTAAATCTAGAAACGATCCAGTACTATCTAGATGACGCAAGGATCCGTTCTTCTTATCAGTGCGGACTGGACTTACATGCCCTGCAAGCAAAAGGTATCGGCCCAGTGGTTTACAAAGCCCAGTTGAATTACTTCGACTCTATGGGTTTTCCAGACGATTTTGTGATCGTAACTGTTTATCAAAAAGCTGAGAAGAATAGATTAGCATTTCGTCATGATGTGTTTTCTAAAAAGACTAAAAAATTGATCCTCACTTCTTTAGTGAACGGACTCTTTATGGATCTAAAAAGAAAAAGACCTCATCAATTCACCGAAGAAGAAATGAAAATGATCTTCAGCGTGAAGAATAAGCCTATCTTTGATTGAATTTATGATTTGAAATTTCACTAACTTAAGGAGAGGGTATCTTCGATGAGATTCGAACATTGGAGCCCTCTCCATTTTATTATTCTTTTTCTTACTGCATTCTTCGGCTACGGCCTGCCTTATTTCGGCAAGAAGTTCGCTTCTTCCAAAACCAAAAACACGATCGGCTATATTCTCGGAGCTATTCTTCTTTTAAACTATTGCGTTTATGTAATATATAGAATTAATTCAGGTTATTGGCAGATACGTTATGATTTGCCTATGGAATTTTGTAATTGGTCTGCAATCGTAACTTCTCTGGCTCTTTTTACTCGGAATAGAACTCTTGCGGAACTTTCTTATTTTTGGGTAATTGCTGGTTCAATGCAAGGAGTGATCACCCCGGATCTTTCCGTTACATTTCCACATATTTACTTTTTTATATTCTTCATCGCTCATTCCGGCTTGGTGATTTCCGCTTTTTATGTTGTATTCGGCTTAGAGTTAACCCCTAGGAAAGGAGCGGTGCTTCGATCCGTTCTTTATAGCCAGATTTACGTTGCCGTCGCTTTGGTCATAGATTTCGCATTGGATGCAAACTACGGATACATGAGAGAAAAATCAGCAGCCGGTTCTTTAATGGATTATTTAGGTCCTTGGCCTATTTATATTCTTTGGATGCAGGCTTTGGGAATGATCCTATTTACTATTTTATATCTTCCGTTCTGGAAGAGAAATGCAGAAGGTTAGATTATTCGGACTCTATTCTCTCTACAGCATCTACCGGAATGATCAAGTTCCCGTCTGGTCTTAATACTACGTAGAAACTATCTTGCTGGTAGATAATTCCTCTTTCCATGGATCCGTCTTTTAGATAAAGAATACGAACTTCTTGAGAGATTGCGTGCGGAGCACCTGGACCCTTGCTGTTTAAGATATCGGTAATAGATGCCTTATCCACCTTCTTAACCAACTCCATCAGTTGTTCTCTTTCTTTCAGGTCTTTTGGTGGGAAACGGACCATACTCGCAAACTTTCTCTCCAGGTCCGCTTTTTCGTCTGGAAGTATTTTTTTGAGAGAGTTCTTAAGCTCTTTTGGAGATATCAGGAACGGATCCTTTGGAAGAGAATCCACATGAGGTTTGAGACTCTTGATTAAAGTCTCGTCAAGCTGAGCACTTGGCTGGGACTTTTTACTCGCCTTGATAGAATCTTCGATCTTTTTCAGACCTTTCATTCTTGCGGGAGAGAATCCTTGCCATGCAAGCTGTTGTCCTGATTCTATAGTTAATTGTTGTTTATCAAATAAGATCGGATATTCTTTTGCGAGTAGAGCAATTTCTTCTTTGGTCAACCAACTAGAAACCGATTCCCAGAAGATCGCGCTTCCGGATTCAAATCTGACTTTTCCTTCTAATACTTTTACTGAAAGAGAAGAATCGGCGCGTCCTTTGTTGACAGAGACCTTGGTTCCTTCTAAGATCAATTTGAAATCATTAGAACCGATGGAAATATTTTCCGAGTCTTTAGGACCTTGGCTATCCAGAAGAATTGTGCCATATCCAAGAGATACGTGAATTGCATTTTCTTTACGTTCCGCAGTAAAGTCTGTGTCAGGTAAGGCTCTTAGAGAAACACTCTTTTCTCCTTCTAACTGAACGTCGCATACGGAAGATTTACCGGATACGATCCTTTTACCGGAGACATCTTCTCCTGCTTGGGAAGCTTTACCTTCGATTGAACAATCGCCATAAGAATAAGTGAACTTATCCAAAGTGGCTTCGCCCTTTTTGATCTGAGAATTCTGATAGAAGTATATTCCAAATACTGCAAATACCAATGCCGCGACTGCGAGATAGATCGCTGGTTTAGGGAAAGGGAGGACTTTTTTATAAGAAGTTTGAGGCGAAAGGTTTTTTAACTCCTGGGAGGCACCAGAAGTCCTGAGTTGGGATTGGATCTGGGTAATTTTTCGGTATTCGGCCGCTCTTTCAGGGTCTTTTAATACGATCTCTAAAAGTTGTTTTTTCCCGGTAGCGTCCAACTCACCGGAAAGATATGACTCTAGTAGGTCTTCGAAACTATTTGACTGTTGGGTATGTAATGCCATCTTATAGTCCGATCCCTTCTGCTTCTAGATGCGTCCTTAATAATCTGAACGCACTAAGCAAACGACGACTAACGGTCCTCTCAGATATTCCGAGAGCGTCCGCAGTCTCCTTGAGAGTTTTCTTTTGGATTTCCTTCAGTAATATTATACTCTTTTCCGGCTCAGGAAGACGTGAAACCCCATCTTTTAAAGCTAAATTGAGAGAATTTTTCTCCAATTCCAGAGGATCCTCATGATTCCCCCCAGAGAGCTCCGGAAAGTTCTCTACATTAATTGAGACGTTCCCCGTCTCCTTCTTTGTACGATTGAAATGTTTAAAATATAGGTTTTTAGCGATCGTGCAAGACCAAGAGGAGAAACTTCCCCTTTCGGAATCGAAACGATCCATGACCTCAAAGGCCTTTAAGAATGTCTCTTGGGTCAAATCTTCGGCAATTTCAGGATTTCCTGAGAGTTTTAGCAGGAAATGATATACTGTGTTCTTGCAGGACTCGTATAAAGTAATGAATTCCTGTTGGGAAAGACCTTGCATTTGTAGTTCAGTCGGGCCGAAAAAAAGGATTTCTACTTATTTTTGGGATATTCCCATTCAGCGGAAGCAGAAAAAATAAGGCCCCCGAAAATCGAGAGCCTTACCTTTTTAAATTACGTGGCGGCTTGCCCGCCCCGTAATTTTAGCGCAAGAACTGGAACTTTTCGTTATCAGTCCAAGCACAAGGCCATTGGACTAAGAGACCTCCGTCTCCAGTTGCGCCGCCTGCAATATCCAAACACTGGCTGCTATGTTTTGCTTGGAGAGCAAAGAATCCATCTCCATAAGAGAGTAATTGGAATCTCTGGTTGTTTCCTCCACCGCAAGAATATTGGATCACATTCATTCCTGCTGCAGTAGATCCTCCCTTCACATCGAAACATTTGCCGCTATGTTTTGCGATAAATTTGAAGTATCCGTCACCTGTGGATTCAAGTAACCATCTTTGGTTATCTTGATTTACATTGGTCCATTGGTACAGATTTACTCCGTCAGCAGTACTTATGCCAGGAACATCAATTACCTTGCCGCTATGTTTTGCAGAAATTGCGGAATAATCCGAACCGGTAGGATCGTTTACGAAAGGAATACTTCCTCCAACGGAAGATTTACCACAACCATCAGAGCCACAACCTGCATTGGAACGCCAGTCTCCTCTTTCCATTGGGTGACCGATCCCGTCAAAACATCCGCTTCCTTGGCAATTCATCCAGCTAGGAGCGTCTCCGCCTCTTCTCAACTTAACTAAGTTGTTCCAAGTATCTTGATGATAATCATTGCCGCCTGGATTTCTGAAATCCTCGAAGTATAAACAACCACCGGATCCGCCGTCGTCATGGAATGATCCATGCGCATTCTTACCAACGTAGGCAACTGGGTGAGTACCGTTCGCAACTTCAAAACTGCCGATCTCTTTGGAATACCATCCAGAGTGTTGAGACCAAGCAACTCGTTTCATTTGTCCGTTTACTACTAGTACGCTCATTCCTTCCCAGTCAGCCGCGTGGCTTCCGAAGCTTAGGAAACAAGTACTTTGCCAAGCATAGAAGAACCAGTATCTAATCAGAACTGCATTCGTTCCAACAGAAGAAGCTTCATAGAAAATAGGAACTTGGTTGTTCGAGATTGTAGAATAATCCTTATTACAAAGATCTTGAGCGGAAACTCCTGCAGCTCTTTGAGTGTAATAGGTTTGAGGATCACTAGTAAAACATTTTCCAGAATCTCCGGAACCTGTAGTAGTCTCTTGATCGAATCTCAAGCGAGGAGCGAATTGTTGCGCAAGTGCATCATAATCAACACTTGGTCCACCGTTATCCGCTTGGCAAAGATATAAGCTCATACTATCGCAATAGCGACCATTACAACTTGCACCTGCAATATACATGGATTCAGGAGCTACGAATTTTCCACCGTCTTCTTCCGAAATACCTGCAGTCCAATAACAATTGTTTCTTACTCCATTATTGTTCAGCTGAGAACATTTTAAGGAAACGTTATCGCAATAGCTTCCGGAACATTTGATCCCAGTAACAAATGCGTTATTATCGCAAACGCGATAGTTGGTTCCTTCTTCAGAAAACCAATCTGTCCACCAGCTATTGGTATGAGTGTATCCGGACTCGCTTGCGAGAAGATTTACATCATCGCAATAACGACCGCTGCATTTCAAACCACGAGTTAAGAAAGTAGGCCCTGTTTCAATTGGGTTCGCACCATCAGTGGTCCAATTCAACCAATGTGGGGGAAAAATCTCGTTATGAAAATAAGTGCTGGCTGTGCTAAGTAACTTAGATCCATTTCCGCTTTTAGAAGGAAGAAGGCTAGAAAGAATTCCTAACTCCGCTCCGTTCGACGAGGACTTATCGCCGCAAGCCATGAATGACCCGCCGAGAAGTCCGATGATTACCAGAGTATTTACACCCCGGATGATGATTCTCTTCATTATGATCCCTCTTTAGTTTTAATGTGGAGGTTTTATGTATTTAAACGACAAGGTAATATAAGCATCTTAATTCTCACTTATTTTCGAAACGATATTATATAATTTCTGAAATAAATAAAATTTTTATTTATTAAGATTGTTCGATTATAATGAGTAAAGTTCGTTCTGTACTATATAAAACAGAAGGGCCGGCACTAAAGGGATGTATTAAGACTTGCTGCCCTTCTTCTTTGAAGAAGCAGCTTTTAAATTTTTAGGATCTGTGTCTTTGCTCATACGGATCAATTGTGGGCCCATAAATTTTAGGAATTCTTCTAAGAAGCTAACAAATCCCTTAGAAGCTCTGTTCTCGCTAATGAAGATCAAGATCCTACGAATTGCAGGATCTTCCGTTAGATCACCTAGTGCAGTTTCGTGTATATTTTTCTTATCTTTATCCAGAAATGCTTTTAATTCTAAACGAAAGAATAAACAAAGATTGATAAAATCGTGAGTAAGAAGTCTGGATTCACCTCTTTCAATTTTTCCTAAAAGATTTGGATTGAATGGAACTCCATATTCTTTTTTGAGCGCGTCCGCAAGTTCCTTTAAAGATAGGCCCTTTTCCATCCGGCAATATCGGAATACGTCGCCTATTTTAATATAAATTGATTCGATGGAGCCGTTTTCCATATTTCGGACACTCAAAAATGTCTAGAATAGAATAAGATCTGCAAAGCTGCTCTGCTTCGAATCGAATTCTTTTTCTTCGGATTGACTTGGCTCGATTTGCGATGAATTTTTTGTTATAGAGTATTTTAGTTACTTTTATATAATTTTTATTCTTTTTACTACTTTTGCACTTTTTCCAAGTGTTGTTCATTCCCTAAATCTTAGGGATTATTTCTTTCCTGAGAAAAATTTCAGACTCTAGAATTTAAGATTCAAAATTTGGTTTGGGGCTTTGTTGTATAATTAGAATGGAAAAAGATAGAAAAGAACTAGACCGCATTATCTCCCATCCTTCCATCTGCGGAGGTAAACCGGTTATCCGGGGAACCTCGATCCGAGTTTTAGAAATATTAGATATGATTTTTTTAGGATTTGGATACCGCGAGATCCTGAACGAATATCCGAATATTAAGGTTTTGGATATCGAAGCCTGTTTGGAATACGCTTCTAAAAGATTACATTCTCCGATATTAGATAAAGCAAATCGAGAACTTCCGAGAGAATTTGCATCTTCGGAATTACGAAACTCCGATCGTAGAGTTTCGTAATTAGAAAGGTCGGAGGATTAGAGCCTTTCTCCTAAGATCGGTCCTCCGACTTTTTGCATCATTCTTTCTTTAGTTAAGATCAGATCCTCTCTATTGTCTGCGGCCATCTCTGCAGGACCATCCAAATAGATCGCTCCTTTAGGACATGCCTCTTCGCACAGTCCACAGAATATACAACGTAATAGATCAATCTCGAACTTTTTAGCGAACTTATCTTCCGGATGAAGGTGTTGGATCTCAGGAGTTACATGTCCTGCTTCTATCTTGATTGCATCGGCAGGGCAAATCCACATACAACAGAAACAACTTGTGCATCTTTCTCTGCCTATCTCGTCGCGCTTCATGGTATGCATTCCACGGAAACGAGAAGAGAACTTTCTTTTCTTTTCAGGGAATTCTAATGTAACCGCGCCTTTTAGAAAAGCAGCTTTGATAAAATGTTTTAAAGTGATCCATAACCCGTTCGCGATGGAATAGGAATATAATCTTTGGTACCAAGCGGGTTTGTGTTTTGCCGCTACATTAATTACATTAACGGTTCCCAACGGCTGCCTCTCTATGGTTAGAACGTAATTCTAACGTTTTCTTTTCCAATAAGGAGAAGATTTCCGCAGAGCTTGATAAACCTTTTGGTGCTTCCATAGATTTATTGAAGTTCTGGATCCATCCCTTCTTATTCGTAAAACTTCCGCTTTGTTCTGAATAGGCTTTGATCGGTACGGAATATTTTGCCTTAGTCACATCTTCCGTAAGATTCGTTTCCAAGATTACTATAGATTCAGAAGGAACGCCAGCTAAGATTTCGGAAGCTTTTTCTTTAATTACAAAGATCAGATCGAATTCACCTTTAGAGGCAGAAGAGCGAATAGAATCTATTCCTTCCGCAGAAACAAAACCGGCATCTACCGCACCTTTAGTGTTAGGTCTTTGGTCCGTTGTGTACAAGAAATCCACTTGTTCAGGGTCTTTGTATTGTTCGGAACTTACTCTAGCTTCGGTTACGAATGCAACTCCAAGTCTGGATAAAGATTCTTTAATAGCTTTTAAGTTCTGATCCGATTCGTGGGCTCCACCTATGACAGCGATCTTTTTGGATTTGGAAATTTTTTCAGAGATCTCATCCAAAACAGTACTACTAATACTTGCCTCTCCATTTTTGTAAAAGGAGAATAGTCTGTTGGTGTTTAGCCAATCCACGTTAAATCTTCCCTTATCACAAAGGAAATACTGGTCCTTCTCCTCGTCTATACGAGGCATATAGCGGAACATTTTATTATCCCGCACATTTGTATAAGTTTTACAACCAGTGCTACATCCAGTACAAACGGACTCTTCCGATTTATACCACCAAACCCTGGATTTGAATAATGTTTTATGATTTAATAATGCTCCGACCGGACAGATATCCGCAAGCGCACCTTGATAATTATGATTGATAGGCTCTTCTTTTGCGAGACCTATAATAGAATGATACCCTCTTTCGAAGAGTCCCAGGTTGGATTCTCCCACCATTTCTTCCTCAAAACGGACACAACGATAACATACGATACAACGATTGTGATTAATGATCAGGTTGGAACCGATCTCTTCCTGAGGAATATTCCGTTTTTCTAATGTAAATCTGGAATTCCCTTTTCCTTCTTTGAAGGAATTGTCTTGGAGCTGGCATTCTCCTGCCTTATCACAGACAGGACAGTCTAAAGGATGGTTTGCGAGTAGGAACTCCATCGTTCCTTCTCGAGCTTCTTTGACTCTATCGCTTTTTGTGACGATAGAAAGTCCTTCGGTGACTTTAGTATTGCAGGCAACTTGTAAGCGGGGGATGCCCTCTATCTCGATAAGACACATGCGGCACATGCCTACCACGGATAATTTAGGATGATAACAGAAAAACGGAATATCTACTCCGACATCTTTAGCGGCGGATATTAGATTTTTTTTCTCGTCGACCTCGTATTCGATCCCGTCTATCTTTATCTTGACCACTCGAACCTCCGTTTTTCTAAACAAGCCAGGCGCCAAATCTCAATTGAAACGTACTATTCCAAGTTGGCAACCCGTTTCTAGATCGCAAAGATGTGAGAGCCTGTCTCAGATTCTTAAAGCCCATTGCAGACTAAGAGACGAATTCAGAGTTTTAGATCTCTGTAATAATCCGGAATTTTAGCCCATTTCTGGAACCACTGCGGATTCATCGCTCTTTGGTATAGATATGCGTCTACTAGAACCAGGTTTATCGCTGCTTCCACGATCGGAACCGCTCTTGGAAGAACGCATGGATCGTGTCTACCTTTCGCTTCCAGTGTGGTTTCTTTGCCTTCGATATTTACAGTATTTTGTTTTTTGAAAATGGTAGAAGTAGGCTTAAACGCTGCTCGGACTACCAAAGTTTCTCCGTTGGAGATCCCACCTTGGAGTCCCCCGGAATTATTTGTACGGGTCCGGACTCTTCCGCTTCCTTCTTCCACATAAAACTCGTCGTTATGAGTGCTTCCGGTTAGAAGAGTTCCAGAGAATCCGGAACCTACTTCGAAACCTTTGCAGGCAGGAATGGAAAGAATTGCCTTTGCTATGTCCCCATCCAGTTTGTCATACACTGGATCTCCAAGACCCGGAGGAAGATTATAAGAAGCAGAGCGGATAATTCCGCCTACGCTATCTCCTGCTTCTTTCATTTCTAAAATGAGAGAGCGCATTTTGTCTGCAGCCTGAGTGTCCGGGCAACGAACTTCGTTTACGTCCACTTCTTCTCTTGTTTTAGGATAATTGTTCTCTGCAATTTCGGAAGAGATGGTCCCAATTGTGTCCACCCAAGCGACTGTTTTGACTCCCAGATCGTCTTCTAAGATCATCCTGGCAATCGCACCCGCGGCAACTCTTGCGATTGTTTCTCGGACGGAGGATCTTCCTCCTCCTACGTGAGCGCGGAATCCGTATTTGGTCTGATAAGTATAATCTGCGTGAGAAGGACGGAAAGTTTCTCTTAAATTTTCGTAATCTTTAGAGATCGTGTTCTGATTGTTTACGATCAATGCAATCGGACTTCCGATCGTTTTTCCTTCAAAAACCCCGGAGAGAACTCGAACTGTATCCGATTCATCCCTAGGAGTGGTGAGTTTACTCTGTCCGGGTCTCCTTCTGTTTAAATCCTTTTGGATCTCCTCCAATCGGATCGGAATTCCTGCAGGAACACCCTCTACAACAACCCCCACGGCTTCGCCATGAGATTCTCCGAACGTACTGACTTTGAATATTTTACCCCAACTGGAAGGCATACAGTACCAGAAAACAGGAGACCACCAACGGAAGAAAGTAGGATTCCAAAGTGGAAAGGAAAACCGGATCGTTTACGCGACAGATTTCGGAGCTGTTTTGCGATAACTTTTATCGATCAGATCGAACAAAGGAGGATCCAATTCAGGATCTATCGCATAAATCACCCTTCTTGGGTCGACTGCGTTGGCAAGATTGAAGACAGCTTTTCTTGAATCCGGACGGAAAGTTTTACGATCGTAGCCTACGATCTTGATCTTTCCTTTATTCGAGAAGACAGGTCTGATCGTTCCAACTCTTTCTAAAAGAGGACGAGTTTGATTTTTGTTAATTTCTTTGATAACGCAGGTCTCGAAATGGATCTTATGCTGAGAATCCGTAGAAACGACGATCACATAGTCACCCACATTCAGAACACTTTTATTCTCGCATAAACTCAGAGCCATAAAATCGAAAAATTCCTTAACCACTCTTTCGTTATATGAGAAAAAACTGTTATTCAAGATCAACTTCATGGCGGTTATAGGAGAATATGCCGGTCTCCAATTCTGAGTACTGCTTAAAGAGGCAAACTCTCCCGCAATAGATATAATTGCCGGATCATCTTCACTATAAGAATTGCTTTGAAGAAGATATAATTGTTTCTGCATATCTTCTACAAGTATACTTCTGGAAGGATCGTTCTTATATTTTTCGTAATATTCTCCTAGTCGTTTCACTAGGAAAGTTGTAGAAGGATAGTTATTGTTCAATCCTTCTCCTCTGTACGGTCTATGGCTGTTTAATACTGCGGTTTTTACAGGACTTTGGATAGAAGCCAAGTTCCCGATCATCAAATAGCTGACGATAGGATGATTTTTCACGTATTCGAATTCTTCCGTGCTTAGGTTTCCATGTTCCGGAAGTTTCATTCTGACTTTGCCTATATCTACCATATAAGCGGCCATCATCAGGTTTAATTGTTGCGCTTTAGAATTCTCGCTGTCCTTAACGGAGATCGCTTTTAAACTCCTCAGCTTCATAGCCATAGAAATGACTGTTCTTTTGGTCAGAACTTCGGAGTCGGTTTCCACGCCGGCGGATTTCATTACTTCGATAACGTTGACCAAACCTAATTCGACATCTTGGCTGTTCGCAAAATCGTCTAGGATTCCATCGATCGCCTTTGCGACATTCTTCACATGATTTCCGTTTAAAGGATAATCTCTCAGGTCTTTGAGAAGATCGGAAGCCTGCCTTGCCATTTGCAAGGTCAGGTCAGGATTCACTAATTTGATATAAGAAACTTTTTTGCCGTTTACTGCGTCCGGTTGTTCGGTATGGATCCCAACTTTATGCCTTTCTGAAAGAAGGTAATAAATTCCTTGTAGTTCGAACTTTTGGAGTTTATTAATATCCGCTTCGCTAGCGTTGTCTTTGCGATGAATTAAGATCTGCCCGTTCTTATTGTAAAAATCTACGGGGATAGTTTGATTTTCCTTAAACTGTCTGATTACTTCCGCATTGAACTCAAATCTTTCAAGTCTGAGAGGATCGATTGGACCGCTTTGAAATTGAGTCATTGTAAAAATCCATACGCATTACCAAAGGGCTAAAAATATAAGCCCAATGTACATAACGTTTAAGTAAGATATCTGTTTAGTAACAAAGAAATGATTCAGCGGCAGTAGTAGGCAAGAATAAATTTCCGAAATTGTGTCAATCGATCAAGAAACAGGCGCTTTAGAGGCAGAATCCGAATCGGAAGAAGTCCTAGAGGGATATGTTTCCCTTACTTTGCGATCTAAAGAGTCAAAAAACTCAGGATCGATTTCTGGATCCACTAAATAGATGATCCTTCTTGGGTCCGCATTACGTTCCAGATTGAAAATTGCTCTTCTTCTATCCACGTTCAAACTGTCCATCTCGAAGCCTGAGATCCTGATCTTTCCGTTATTTGCAAACTTCGGTCGGATTGTTCCGATCCTTTCCAACATCGGTCTAATGGAATTTTTATGAGATTCTTTGATAACACAGATCTCGAAGAACACCTTACGATTCGAATCCTGAGAAGCGACAATAACGTAATCTCCCACCTTAACGAAAGGTTGGTTATCACATAACGAAAGTCCAACATGATCGAAAAAGTCTTTTAGGGTCTTTTCGTTATAAGCAAAGAAACTATTATTCAGGATCAGCTTCATTGCCCTGAGACCGTCCATCGGTTGTCTCCAAGGTTGAGGAGTTGTCAAAGAAGCAAATTCTCCCGCAATGGAAAGTATCCCAATATCTTCGTAAGAGATAGCGTTAGTAAGAATCGACTTTACTTGTTTTTGGATATCGGTAGCTAAAAGATTTTTGCGATAATCGTCTTTGTATTTTTCTCTATAACCTTGGAGTTTTTGTACCAAAGATTTGGTTTGGGGATAATTATTATTCATCCCTTCCCCACGATGAGGTCTATGATGATTTAAAACTACCGCTTTGACAGGATCTTCAATCTCCGGAAGATTTGCGATCATCAAGTAGCTGATGATAGGATGATTCTTGATGTATTCCAGTTCTTCCGGTTTTAGATTCGCGTGAGTCGGGATCTTCATCTGTGTATAGCCGATATCAGCGAGGTAAGAAGCCATCATCAGATTCATCTGTTCCATCTTCTTCTGATCCATGTCTACTTTAGTAAAAACCTTTGCAGCTCTTACTTTCAAAGCCATCGCGATCACTGTCCTTTTAGTGAGGACTTCGGAATCCACAGGCATACCCGCGTTCTTCATCACTTCTATGATATTGACTAGTCCAGTCTCCATATTCGGAGAAGTTTTAAAATCATCTAAGACTGTGTTTATGGATTTGTTGATCTCTTTTACATGGTCTCCGTTTAACGGAAACTTTTTGATATCGGATAATAGATCTGCCGCTCCTCTGGACATGTCCAAAGTGAGTTCAGGGTTGATGAGTTTATCAAAAGAAGGATCTAAGGAACCTTTTTTGTTAGAACCAGGCTGGATCTTAGCGATCTCAGCGGATAAAAAATAGATTCCTTGTTTTTCGAATTTTTGGAGACGATTGATATCGTCTCCTGAGGCCATATCCTTTTTGTGGATTAGGATCTGTCCGTGTTTATTATAAAAATCGACCGGTATAATTCTATTTTCTCGGAAGTGTTGGATCACTTCTTCCGTAAAATCGAACTTTTGTAAATCTCTGGCTGCGTCCATCGTCAGGTGGAAGGAACTCCTGCATTAAAATATCGGCAAGTCAATCCGATGAATCGAATCATTCCGATACCATAATATGTATCTTTATGGGTTTACTTACTTTGGACGTTTCAAATATGCACGATCAAACTTGATTTAAGCTGCTTTGCAGAATATATCTACGGATCCTTTCTTCTGTGGAGCTGCCAGCAAAACCGAGATCTGTACGAGAGTCGGTTAATACAAACGTGTCCTGAGCTTTTAAGGACTTACCGTCGGTTCTAACTTCTCCGGAAAGAATATTGATTCCGAGATCCTTCAAAACTCCGGTAACAAAGTATAGTAATCCTTTTCTATCCGGAGCTTCTAAGTAGAACTTTGTAGCAGAATTGCCAGGTAAGTCTTCAAACTCCAATTGAGAATCTTGTCCTAGATAAAACGTATTTCGAATATCTATTTCACTTGAGGTTTGGATCATCTCTTCTAATGCGTTATCATCGGAAAAGACAGAAGACATTAAGATGCCTAGTTTGGATGCTTTGATTTTAGAATCTGTTTCAGGAGATCTAAGAAGAAATTCGTCGTAGCTGATCATGGAATCACCCTCTTTGATCGTGCGAATATCTCCGGAAAGGATCTCGAATCCCATAAAGAACATTGCCTTCACCATTTTATGAAGGGTTCCTGGGGCAGTTTCAGAAGTTTTGAGAGTAACTCTGTAGACTCCGTATTCTTCTTTGTAGTTAAATTCTATCATAGTTTCCGCTTTCCTACAAAGCCTGCACATTCCCTGAAAAATAACACTCAAAAACTAAGGCTTTTCGAGTAATGTTTTTCGAAGTCTAAATGAGTAGTAGCTCCTTTTTCAATATTCTGTCTCCTAAAATTTTTCATCAATGTGACAGAAGTTCCAGGAAAAACCGCTGCTACCGGATATACGCCGGAAGGCCTTTCGAATATACTGGGGAAATCGGGGAAATTTTTTTACTAACCGATACGCCCATTTCTCCCACTGGGGATCCATGGGGATATATATATGACAAATAAACAGAAATTTACCGAAGGATTTAAATTCGGGAAAACACAAGCGACGTATTCTAACTCAAAATTGGCCGGACCTAAGGTTCCACAAGGAAGCCAAGCGGCTAGAGGTTCTTATTCTTCCTCTTTAGGGCCAACTTTTGCAGGAAACGAACCTTCTTCCGAATCTCCTTTGCTAGTTCTTCTAGGTTTAGGCAGATATTTTAAGAATTATAAAGTACGACTTGGGATCGTTTTAGGCCTTCTTTTTACCGAAATCATCGTTTATTCTGCGATTCCTTTCTCTTTTAAGTTTTTGATCGATGAAGCTTTGATCGGGAAGAATGAAACAGTCCTCTATATCACAGGCGCTCTGTTGATCGGTGGCACGATCTTGATCACTGCTGCAGGGACAGTCAGAGACTATCTATACAACTGGGTCTCCGCTCGAGCCATAAGAGATATGAGAGAGGAGTTATTCATTCATTTACAGAGAGTGAATCTGGACTTCTACGCAAATACTCGTTTGGGTGATGTGCTCTCAAGATTCTCCACGGACCTGACTGCATTAGAAAACGCAGTACTTGCGCTTATCCCTTGGGGAATTTCTCCATTGCTCGAAGCAATCTTTGGAACTGCGTTATTATTCGCTTTGGATTGGAAGTTAGGCGCAATTGCCACCTTGATCTGGCCTATTACTTTTTTAGGACCTGTATTCTTCTCCACTAGATCTACCGCGGCAAGTTACGAAAGAAAGATAGAAGAAGCCAAAGTCCTAACCGCTGTCGAAGAATCTATCTCCGCTCAAAACCTGATCCGAGTATACGATCTGGACGGATCGTTTTGGGAAAAATTCAAAGGGAACTGTGAGAAACTATTTCATGTTTCCTTAAGATTAGGACTGACTAATTCTTATTTGGAACGTTCCGCATCGGGTGGAATCCTTCTCTTACAAGCTGTACTTTTGATCTCAGGTGCTTGGTTTGCATTCCACGGAATGGTGAGTGTGGGAGCTTTGGCAGCTTTTCTTCCTCCATTCTTGAACTTATCTTATTCTCTACTATATGTATCACAGTATTTCCCTACGATGAACCAAGCGAGTGGTTCTGCCAGAAGGATACTAGAGATCTTAAGAACTCCTACCTTCGAATCCGAAGGAGGAGAACGTCCATTTGCACCTTCTGAATTGCAAAATTCTATCAAACTAGAAGATTTACATTTCCGTTATAAAGGTAGAACTAAGAACCTAAACGGGGTCAATCTGGAGATCAAAAAAGGAACTTATACTGTTATCCTTGGACAAAGTGGTTCTGGAAAAAGTACGATACTCAAATTTATCCTAGGAATGATGGAGCCAAGCCAAGGGAAAGTTACCTTGGATGGTATTGCAATGGAGAAGATCCGTTTGGATGCGCTTCATTCCATGATCGGTATCGTATTCCAAGATACTTTCTTATTCCATACTAGCATTCTGGAAAATATTCGTATGGGACGCCCGGACGCAACTCCGGAAGAAGCAATCGAAGCGGCAAAACTCGCCGAGATACACGAATTCATTTCTGCTCTTCCTGACGGATACGAAACGATAGCAGGAGACAAGGGTTCAAAACTTTCAGGTGGAGAAAAACAAAGGATCGCATTGGCAAGAGCCTTAGTGAGAAATCCTCAAATTCTTCTGCTGGATGAAGCGACCTCCGCATTGGACCCGATCACAGAAGCAAGGATCTTAAAAACTCTCCAAAAATTGAGAGAGGGAAGAACAATCGTTTCTGTGACTCATAGATTGACAGGTTTACATGCTGCTGACCAAGTAGTGGTGCTAAAAAACGGAACTTTGGAACCGTATCCTTCTCCGGAAAATGATTCACTTTCCGCGGCGGCAATCGGATTGTAGAAAAATGCTGAAAGTACCGACTTACGTTTCTGAGTCTCCAATAGGGGGCCTCGGGGTTTTTGCAGGTAGAGATATAGAAGAAGGTGAACTCGTATGGGAGTTCCATCCTAAAACCGTTTGGACCCTAACACAGGAAGAAGTACAAGCTCTTCCGGAAAGACTCCAAAATCTGATCTATACGTATTCTTATTTGTTCGAAGGGCAATGGTACTTTTGCGTGGATAATTCCCGCTTCATGAATCATAGCGACCAAGCAAACACTTTAGAAGATAAAAGTGGAGTCCAAGGGGCAAGTAATCCTTTAGGAAGGGACAGAGCTGTCCGCAAGATCCTAAAGGATGAAGAATTGACCTGCAACTATAAGGAATTCGATCAGAACTGGAAGGATAAACTTCCTTCTTAATAATCTATCTTAAGATCCTTGATCTTCTTATCCAAGGTGTTTCTGTTGATACCCAAGAACTTGGCGACTCTAGTCTTGGTGTATTTGAACTTCTTCATTGCATACTTGATCAGTCTAGCTTCCACTTCACCCACAACGACTTCCATCGCTCTTCCGTCTAGTGCATCCAAATGAGCAGGGGAGAACTTGGAACTTGCCACTTCTGAAGAAGCTTCCGGATCCATGCCAACTTCTACTTCTTCTCCTTCGTCACCGTAAAGGATGCGACCACTGATTTCCGAGAAGTCTTGGATATCCAACATTTCGGATTGGGAAAGTACAACAGCTCTTTCAATCACGTTCTCTAATTCCCGCACGTTTCCAGGCCAAGCATAACTCATCAGAAGTTTATGAGCTTCTCTAGTGATCCCTTTGATCTTCTTAATATTCTCAGAAGTATACTTTGTGATGAAATGATTGATCAGAAGAGGAATATCTTCCGGCCTTTCACGAAGAGGAGGGGTCACCATATTGACTACGTTCAAACGATAATATAGATCTGCTCTGAATAGTTTTTGAGAGATCAGATCTTCCAGATCTGCGTTAGTCGCAGCTATGATCCTTACGTCGATCTTCTTAGGTTTAACGGAACCAACAGCTTCGATCTCTTTTTCCTGAAGAACTCTCAGAAGTTTGGATTGAAGGTTGAGATCCATTTCTCCGATCTCATCCAAAAAGATGGTGCCAGTATCGGCCATCTCAAACTTTCCTTTTTTGTCGGCTACTGCACCTGTAAAAGATCCTTTTTTATGACCGAATAATTCGGACTCTAAAAGATTTTCAGGAATAGCAGCACAGTTGATCTTGATAAAAGGTTTATCGCCCCTGGCTGAGTTGTAATGGATCGCAGATGCGATCATCTCTTTTCCTGTTCCGGATTCTCCAGTGATCAATACGGAAGCGCGAGAGTCCGAGACAAGTTGGATCATCTCGAAAAGTTTTTCCATCGACTTGGATTTTCCGATCAATGAACCGAACTTGTATTTATTTTTAAGTTCTCGTTTTAATAGAATGTTCTCTCTGGAGATCTCACGTTTTTCTTCATCGATCAGTTTTTGGATGCGGATCGCTTGGTAAATTACGGAGGCGACTACCTGAAGGAAGTCCAAATACGTTTTAAGATCTACGTATTTTTTATGAACGAAGAATACGCTGACTACTCCCAATACGTCCGTATCCGATTTGATAGGAGCTGCAAGAAAACTAACGTTCTCAGGATTGTTCTTAAAATGGCTGGCATTCCCTAATCTATTCAGGAAATTTTCGTCGCTGACGATGGATTCTACGATGACTGCTTCACCGGATTCGTAAACTTTTCCGGTGACTCCTTCTCCAGGAAGATATACTCCCTTCTCCATTTCCTCAGCGGTAAGTCCGGAGGCTGCGCTAAGTTTCAGGATATTCTTATCGGATTCGAATAGTACGATGGACCCTCTTTCCAAGTTCAGAGATTTATCCAATCTATCCATCACATCGTCAAAAATTTCCTGAAGAACTAAGGTAGAAGTTACCGTTCTAGAAATATCTATGAGTACTTGTTGGATCTTATTCTTTTGCTCCAACTGTCTGAAAGTCTGAAGGTTCTTAAAGATCTGAGCCGCCATATTGGCCAGAGTGGAAACAAGTTCCAAATGCTCTTCGCTGAATGCCTGCTTTCTGCTAGAGTCGAGAGAGATAACACCGATGACCTCGTCTTCTACGATCATCGGAACGGCAAGCTCGGAAAGAATATCGTCCTTAATGGAAATGTAATGCGGATTTTGGGTAACGTCGTTAACGATCATTCCTTCGCCGGAAGCTGCAACGATACCTGTGATCCCTTCGCCCACTCGAAGCTTCACTTTTGTCCGAACAGAAGGGTTCATCCCTCGGAAAGTTACGATGTCCAAGACCTCATCCGATCTGCTGATCAACATGAGGGAACCTGAACCGACCTCACAAATTTGGATACATCTCTCCAAAATCAGATCCAGAAGGCGATCTGGATCCAAAGTCGAATTCATAGCGGTTGCCACTTCTTGTATATGGCGGAGTGGGCTGGGTTTTACGTAACCGGACATCTGCTCAAAAAAGGTGCTGATTGATGATTTTGCGGTCAAGGAAAAAACTTAAAATCCAAGCAACTCGCTTCGTTTCCAGGAAAGAATACATTATTTGCATCAGAAGCAGTTTTGATTTGGTGATTCAGATGACATAATATCATGACTGATCGAAATACTTTAGAATTTCAGAAGAAGATACTCTTACAAATTTAGAACAACTTCTCATTATTCTAAGATTTTCTAAAGAAGAAGAATAAAAACATCTTTCCACCCCTCCAACCTTCTCGTATCATTTTTCTCCGGATGTCCTGCGTATTTTGCGGAGAATTTTATCTTCCAGAAGGAAAACTCAAAGATGGAAAATTTCTTTGTAATTCCTGTGGAAGAGAATGGATCTTAGAAAAAAGAAAACGAAACAGGATCAAACCTCCCGAAGTACATGCGTTATCTAACGAGATCTTATTAGAGTTCCTTTCTCTTTTTAATACTAGTCCGAATCTGGACGATCTTCTCGAAAATTTTACCAATCTAGCATTCAGAAAATTGAATCTTCCAGGGATCTCAGTCATGGTGTATGAGCCTAGGTTGGATCGAATCTTAGTAAAATCCTGCAAAAACAAAAAAGGTCCTGCTTTAGAAAAACTCGCCTTCAGAATGGAGATCAAAAAAGGAGAGCAAAACGGCCCTTTAGGACAAGCAATCGAGACCTGCAAATCCGTTTATTATAGATTCGATGAGCAACCTCATAAACAGATCAGACAATATGGAAGGGTGAATAAGGTAGAATCAGAACTTTCGGTGCCTATTCATCTGAAAAAAGAAGTATTAGGGTTAATTAATGTAGATTACGAAAAAGATGATCCTATACAAGCGGAGAAGGACCGCTATTTTCTGGAATTGATCGCAAGTCAATTCGCCACTACATTAAAGAACAGAATTCTTTTCGAAGTTTCCCAAACCCAATCCAGGAATTTTAGAAATCTTCACTCTGCTGCTTTAAAACTCAGCAGCTTAGGATTCAAATATAGAACTGAAATTTTCCGGGTCATTCTCCTTTCCTTAACCGAATTTTCGGAAAGTGATCTTTTCGTTTTGTTAGAAAGAAAAATAGATTCGGAAGGAAAAACAATCTCTACCGAAGGACATATACTTACTGGCAGCCCAAGAGCGCCAGAAATCAAACTGAATATCCAATTAAAAGGAGAATGGAACGTATTGAAAAAATCTAGCGAATCCGCCATCTTATTGGATTCGATAGATCTGAAAGAATGGAAAACCTTAGGAAGCAACGGAAAGAAAAAACATCTAGCGATCTTACCGGTATTACGTTCCGATAATTCTGAAATTTGGATACTTCTCGCTAAGGAAGAAGAACTTCACTGGAGTCCGGAAGAAATAGATGTATTAAACGCATTCGCAGTCCAAGCAGGGATATCCGTTCAAAACTTTCACTTATTCCACCAAAGAGCCGAGAAAGAACGATTAGATAAAGAAATAGAGATCGCAAGAGATTTACAAAGATCCCTGCTTCCCAGAAAAATGCCGGAGCATCCAAACTACGAATTCGCCGGGTTAATGGTGCCAGCAATCGGAGTAGGAGGTGATTATTATGATTTCATAATACATCCATCTAATAAAGAAACTTATATTTGTATAGGTGACGTGAGTGGCAAAGGCGTTCCTGCAGGGATCGTAATGGCAACCGTCAGGACAGTGATACATTCATTGGTACGAAAAAATCCTACTCCTTGGGAAATTTTAGTAACGGTAAACACCTATCTATATCAAAATTATTTTAAAGATATTGTTTCTCCTCGTTTCATGTCCTTGACCATCATTCATTGGGACCAAAACGAAAACCGTTTTGCTTTCAGCGGTGGGGGCCAGGGAAATATCCTAGTGTATCGTAAAAAAGAAAATCGTTTGGAGGAAATTCCTACAGGAGGTGTGGTTTTAGGAATAGATCCTGACATAGACCGCTTCGAGAACAGCGCGGAATTTTACTTAGAGCCGGGAGATTTTTTCCTAATGCTAACAGACGGTGTATGGGAGGCAATGAACCCTTCTGAAGACTTTTTCGAAATGGATCGCCTGCACAATTGTGTTTTCGAGGCTCGAAAGGAAAGCCTACCTAAACTACTGGAAACAGTTTTAAAAAAGATAAAAAACTTTACCGGGGAAAGGGAACAGACGGATGATATCACTCTAATAGGAATAAAGCGCTTAAAATAAGAATGAACGAAACCTTAGAACCTATTTTTCAATCCGCTTGGTCCCGATTAAAAAATTACCAGGACTTTATGAAAACTAAACCTGTGGTAATCGCTTTTTCCGGTGGAAAAGATTCCTCCTTACTTCTTCAATTCTATCTTTGGCTTCATAATAAAAACTTAATCTCTCATTTTCCTGTTATTTATCATTTGGATCATTCTATCCGGGATAATACGGAACAGGAATCCGAAATCTTAAAGTTTATCCGCTCATTAGGTCCAAACTCAATCTTTAAAAAAAAAACGTGCCGAAGTTTGCCAGTAAGACCAAACTAAGTTTAGAAGAAGCCGGAAGAGTTCTCCGATTTAGAGACCTAGAAAAAATTTCAGAAAAGATAGGCGGTTACATTGCAACCGGGCATCATGCAGAAGATTATCTAGAGACTGTACTTCTGCAGCTTATCAGAGGCGGCGGTTGGAATTCCCTACGTACCTTGGGAGTTTTAGAGAACAATAGATTCAGACCATTATTATTATTCGGTGAAAAGGATCGTAAAACCGCATTGGCGGAAGCTGACTGGCCGGTATTCGAAGACGAATCCAATCATTCTTCCCGTTATCTTAGGAATCGGATCCGATCCGAATTACTTCCGGTGCTTTTAAAAGAAGGCGCAGATCCTGATAAAATTTTTCATAATTTCCACGATTCTGATACACCGAGGAGCGGAACTGCAAACCGCAAAGTAAACGAAGACGAGATCAGAACGGTATCCAGACGAATTTTAGAAGAAGAGCCGGCGTCTATTTGTAAGCAAGTTCTGGACTTACATTTGAAAAGTTTAGGCCTTCATCCTGTGAATTCTCAGTTCCTTACGGACCTTCTGCATAACCTGGACAGAAAAGTTTCTTTTTCTCTCGAAAACAAAGAAGTTTGGTTTTGGAAAAGTGTTTCGTCAGATCTGTACATCTTACCCAAAAAAGCTTCTTATTTGAAACCGTTCAGTTATGACTCTGACTCTTTCTTTTTGAAATGGAATGGTAAGACAAAAAAGATACCGAAAAATTGCGAACCGTCTAACGACGGAGAAGGAGAAAAAATCCTGCTTGGAGGAATCCATCGAGACGTTTCCGAAATCCTTCGAGAGAAAGAGATTCCGGTTCCGGTCAGAAAAATGCTACCCATTCTAAAACGGGAAGGGAAAACTGTATTGGTTTGCCTTCGAATGTGGGATGCCCGTTTGGATGATATTCGATCGGATGATTTCCCGCAAGATTAGAGAGTCCAGAGGTTTATGGAAGAACTCCAAGAATTAAAGCCGGACCCATTCTTTAGAGAAGTTAGATTCTTATCTTCTTATGCGGATGCTTCTAAAGTTCCTTCCAAAGGTATTCCTCATATCGCATTCGCGGGTCGTTCTAACTCCGGAAAGTCCAGATTATTAAACGCAATCGTAGAAAGAAAATCCTTAGCAAAGGTTTCTGCAACTCCTGGTAAAACTAAGTTACTGAATTTTTTCTTAGTTTCTAAATCTTTATTCTTAGTGGACACCCCTGGTTTCGGTTATTCCGCGAATTCCCATAAAGATCACGAACAGATGATGGATCTTTTGATGAATTATCTGAACTCGGCTAAAGATCTAAAATGTCTTTTCTTATTATCAGATGCACAAAGAGAATTACCTGACGAAGAATTAGAATTGATCGGTACCTGTTTCGAAAAAGGAACCAAACCGGTTTTAATTCGTACTAAAATAGATAAACTCAATCAGTCGGAACTTTCCAAACTTAGAAAAAAAATGAAAAATATCCAAGGATTGTATCCTATGTTAGAAATCGTTTTTGTTTCTCCTAAATACGGAAAGGGCCTGCCAGAACTCAGAAAGATCATAGAGAATATGATGAAATCTTTGATCATTCCTCCAATGGAAGAAGATGCGATCCCGCAAGAGATCAACGAACAAGGTTAATATTAAGCGTGAGTTTCTAAAAGATTGCCGGCGGAGTTAATTGCATCTCCGTAATATACTTTTCCGGCAAATTGAATCTGTTTCTGATTTAGTTCTTGGATTGTTTTTAAGGTCTCTTCCAAAAGAGCTTTCAGTTTTTCCTGGCTTAATGCCATTTCCAACTTACGTTTTCTTTCGATCAGTTCCATGTGACGACGAGCTTCGTCTTCAGACTTTCTTTCAGGATCTTCATGAGACGAAACCTGATTCTTATCCAACCGGTTCAATTCCAGGTCTATATCGCGCAATTCGGACATAAGTTCCCATTCTTTATCTGAGATCAGTTGCGAATGGGAAGTTGCTTCTTTCTTCTTTGTAGGATCGGCCGATTTGTTGGAATTCCCATCTCCTTCATTCAAAGTTGAAAGATCTGGTTTTTCCTTATCGGCCTTTTTAACAGTAGTAGCCTTTGTTTCTCCAGCTACAGCGACTAATTTCCCATCTCTAAGTTCGTATTCAATGGATACGTCTATGGTTCGGAGCTCAGCATTATCTCTGATAGCTTCGTTGCGGAACTCTGCAACATGTCCTAGTTCATGAGATATTACGTGGAGTACAGAACTAGCCTGAGGCGCACTTTCCAGTTGCCCGTGGCCAATGTACTTAACCGAAGTGTCTTTCGGTCTTTCCATCATGGAAGAAGATTGTATAACTCCCAGGTTCATCCTATTATAAATGTCGGCCCGGTAAGCCTTGAGTTTAGAGCTTTGGAAAAAAATTCCAATACTTAACAGAAAAACGTTATCTGCAATGTGCTATCTTATTAAGTATCTCAAGTATACTTGAGTCGCAAAGATCGTGAAATACTATCGCGTATCTTTGCCCCATGTTGCTAACAGTTTTACGAATGACCTCTCCTGGTATCTCGCAGGTAAACATTGGTGACATAATCGTGATTCTTGTGCCGGGACTCCAACTTTCATTAGAAAGAATGGATGCTCCAATCATCGATATATCTATCAATATACCCTCGCTCCAATTTCCTCCCTCGAAAAGTTTAATCTGACTGTCTTTACGGAATCTTGTATAAAATCTTTGATCCGCCGGCAAATCAGGTGCTACCTTTTGGGAAGGATCCACCCCGATCTCTAGTCTTTGCATAGCCGGGAGAGCATACAGTACTAAGAAATAATTTAAAAGAAGATTTCTTTTCAATGTAAGATTCTTTTAAAAAAATGAATTTAGAAGTGAAACAATCGATTAAGAATAGATCTAAACATCTATTCTTATACTAACTTTATGCTAGAGTTGAAATATATCCGCTTCTCTTGCTAATACTATCTCAGAAAGAGCAGTAGATTGTTTTTCTTGATTGAACATTCGTATGATCTCTTCATCAGGATGATCAGGTTCATGATGAGTTAGAACCAGTTTATTTACACCCAGAACTTCTCCGCAGCGCACAGCTAATCTTCCGGACGTATGACCCCAACCGATCTTACGTTCAGCTTCTTCAGAACTGTATTGTGCATCAATGATCAACATGTCAGGACTTCCGATTTTAGCGCGTAATTGTTCGAATTCGGAAAGATCTTCTTCTCTTACTTCCACATCGGTGCAGAATAGGAAACTCTTTCCGTTCTCTTCTATATGATAGCCTGTGCAGTTGCCAGGGTGTTTTAAGAGGAAAGGGGTTACTTTAAAATCGCCCATCTGCACTGTCTTTTGTCTTTGGAGAAGAGTGAATGTTTTCTTGGACATCATCTCATCCAGTGTGATCGGAAAGTTCTCGGGATTTTGCTGGCGATCGAATCTTTCCTTTAGATTAGAAATAGTAGAATAAAAATCGACTTGAACATTTGGAATGTATCCAGGTTTAAAAAAAGGCCAACCTTGAATATGATCCCAGTGAGTATGCGTCACTAAAATTTTGACAGAGCCGCCTTGAGCTATACCTTCCTTTAAAAGATCATTGCCCAATTCTCTCATTCCGGAACCGCAATCTATAATTAATTTCTGACCGTTTGTTGATTCAACGTACACACAAGTGGTATTTCCTCCCACGGGGCGTAACAGTTCTGGGCTTAAAGATTGTAAGAATGTAGGAACGGAGAAGGTTCCGTTCTTAAGTTTAAATTCCTTATGAGCGGACTCTAGGATCTTTTCTAACTTTTCTCTATATTCCGAACCGGAAAGCGGAGTTGGAAGAGATCCTCTTACTCCGTATAATTTTATTTTCACTGTATTAAATTAGACAACTAAAAGATTTGGTATTTGCAGGTATTCGGCGATGACATCGAATTTTCGTGAAAAACAATGGAAGATCGCTACTCGAATCCCCTTTTCCTCAGATTATTTCCTGAAAATCAACCCCGGAAGTAAATTAAAAAAAAACGATTTGTTTTTCGAAGAATTCGGGACATATTATCTAGAGCTAGGCTCCGGTTGGGGAGAAGTAGCTGTATCCTTAGCCAAAGATAATCCAAACACCGGTTTTGTCCTAATGGAGAAGAAGGCAGATCGTTTACGCAAAACTATCCGTGATCTGAAGGAAAACGATATCAAGAACGTTAAACTCCTTTCAGTAAACTTCAATTGGTTTTTAGAAGAAATTTTTGAATCTGGTATTTTCGATGAAATACTTCTAAACTTTCCTGATCCTTGGCCCAAGCGTAGGCATCATAAACATAGGACCTTAAATCCCAGATTTCTAGATACTGTTCATATTCTTTTGAAGAAAGGTGGCAAATTCCATTTCGCAACCGACTACGGACCTTATGCACGTAAAGGAATTCGCCTTTTTAGAGAAGATCTTAGATATAAACCGATCCACTCAGAGTTTTCTCTGCAAAGGGAGAACTTTCCGATCTCCCATTTCGAACAGGAAAAACGGGAGACTGGCTCCCGGATTTATTATTTGGATCGGATCAAAGTCTGAAAAAATTCTTAGTGATACAATAAAGAGTAAACGTTGTCGGAATCTTGGACTAATTTATAAGTCCAAACCGCTTCGCCCTTCTCATCATATCTGACTGCTGTATTATCTTTATATAATACGATTACATCTTTCTTTTTACCTGGTAAAAGACCCTCAACTTCTTTGTCCAAAATTTTGATCTCTTTCAGACTAGAAGAATCCGCATCCACACGATATATTTTGTCGTTACCAGCAAACCAAAGAGAGTTTCCCCTCACACTGAAAAGATTCGCTGACTTATCTGAAATTTCAGTCTTAGTGGCTTTTCCTTTTCCGGAAACATAAACGATTTCTTTATCGGTACGGAAGAATGTACCGTCTTCAGTTGCACCAAGCAATCTAGGATTCGTAGTTCCTGTCCAAGCGGAGTCTACATCCTTACTCAGTTTTGCATCTACATATAGAATCTTATCTTCCTTAGAAGAAGATTGGACTAAGAACACTTGTCCCTTTTTAGATGCTGACCAAGATTTAGAATCCAGAGGAATGGATTTATTTTCTTCGAAAGTATCTGAGTAACTGGTTAAGGTCCTTTTTCCCGAGGTTTCTGTTTCTACTAAAATTCTATCTCCGGAAACCATCGCCTTTTTGAACATTCCCGGAAGATTGATAGTTTGAAAAACGGAACCTGAGTTTTGGTCTCTAACTTCTAAGCTTCTATCCGTGAACGCATACACTCGACGGTCCGCAAGAACATTACGGAAAGGTTTAGTACTCGTGATCCTCCAAAGACGGATCGCTCTATTTTTATCCATCGCTTCGATAGAAGTTCCGTAATTCATTAATAATAGATCGTTGATAATCACTGGAACCCCAATCAAAGATCCACGATTTGGGAACGGTTGTAGGACCACAGGAGTATCCGAATCTGAAAGAACCAATCTTTCCGCTTGGCTAGAATAAGGGGAATTCGGGAATTTTTCCGCAAGTTCTCTACCTAACTCTATAACCAACTTTTTGTATTCTGCATTTGCAGGATTTCTGGTCTTTAATTCGGAAAGAATTCTAATACGTGCATGTAAGAACTTCTCATCTCTCTCGAGTTCAAGAGCTTTTACGATCTCTGCATCCGCAGCTTCCAGATCTCCCTTTTTAAAGTAGATATAGGAAAGTTGAAAATGTGCATCCGGAAAATCAGGGTTCTTCTTTATGATTTCCTTAAATATTTCTACGGACTGCTCCAGAAGATTATCGTTAAAAAGGACGATCCCTATATTGTAAGGAGCCAATTCATTTTCAGAATCCGCTTTCATCGCGCTTTCAAATTCTTCTTTGGCTTCTTTACTCTTATTCTGATTATAGTAAGCGATCCCTTTACCGATCCTGGAAGGAGTGAATTCAGGATTTAATAACCAAGAACGATTGAATGACTCGATCGCAGTGTCAAAGCTCTTCTTTTGGAGAGCGATGATCCCAAGCTGGTAATGGCTATAGTAGGAGTCTTGTTTTTTCTCTAGGATCTTTTGGAAGCCTTTCTCAGCATTATCCACTTCTCCCTTTCTAAGTAAGAAGGCGTAGATTGCCTCTTGGGCAGCGAGATTTTTGGACCCCTCTGGAGAATTTTCTAAAAGGGAAATCCCTTTCTCCTCCATCCCCATTGCGAGATAACATTCAGCTATCTTAATATATAAAGTAAGCTTTTTAGTTTTATCGTAAGCGGATTGATAAAGAGGAACCGCCTTTTCATACGACTTATTGTCAAAGAAACGGTTTGCTTTTTGGATAGTAGGAATTACTTCGGAGAACTTTCTGTTTTGGTCTATGGTTTGTTTTGCTTCTGCGATCTCAGGTAGATCTTTGGTTAATTTTTCAGCCTTCGCTAACCAAGAACTTGCAGAATCATAATTTGCTTTTTCATTCTCTTCTAAAGCGATCTTATAATAAAGAAATGCCAACCGGAATTGGATGGATTCATTGTCCGGATACTTCTTCATTAAATTTTTATAAGTATTTTCTGCCTTATCAAATTCTTTTTTGTCTTCGTAAGTTCTGGCTAATACTATCCCGGAAAGAGGATCGTTTCCGGTGATTGCTTCCAATTCTTTAGTGTACTGAGCGACTTTAGATTGGTTTTTCTGTGCCGAATAAAGACGGATCAAACCTTGGAGAGCAGGAAGATTTCCCTTTTGGAGACTCAAAGCTTTTAGATAATTCTGCTCTGAAAGTTTTGCATCTCCACTGATCTGATACAAACGACCATAAGCTGTATAGACTCCAGGATCATCCTGGTCTTTAGCCTTTGCGCGATCAAAATACGTTTTTGCTGCCTTAGTATCTCCTTTACGAAGACGTAAATCTCCTTCATGGATCAACTCGGAAGATTCCAAGAAGGCGGCGACCTTTTTTGTTTCTTCATCCGACTTTAAACTATCTAATTCATTTTTAGCAGTTTTGTATCTATTCTCTGAGGCAAGAAGATATACAAGATTTAGAACTGGTTCTTTATAATTCGGATCCAGCTCGCGGGCCTTGCTAAAAGAAACCATTGCCTTTGCATTTTCGCCTAATGACTTTTGGTTCAAACCGATCTGATTGTAAATGGTTGCATTTTTTGGGAAGAATGGAATGGCCTTTTCTAAAACGGAAATCGCTTTAGGATTGTTCCCTGATTTGCTATAAGCGGATGCGAGCCCGGAATAAGCCTCTAGATAGTCTGCTTTTAATTTGAGAGAAGTTTCGAATGCTTTAATAGCGCCGTCTGTGTCATTAGAAAGTATTTTCGCATTTCCTAAAAATACAAATGGGGAAGGGTTCTTAGGATCTAATTGAGTGGCAGAATTGAAATATTGGACCGCTTCTCTGTAGCTTTTTGCCTTAAGAGCAGCATTCCCTTTTTCTAATAAAGAAGCCACCTTAGTGGCGGAAGCCGACTGTTTTGCAGATGCCAGATCCGGATCTGCATTTCTAGCCTTCTCAAAATAAGATTCTGCGGCCTCGTAATCTTTTACCTGGACAGCAGTATCTCCCAATTGCATGTACAACTGAGCTTTAAATTTGAACTTTTCTTCCGGAATTGACTTGAGAGCAGAATATGCCTCGTCATATTTTCCGATCGTTTTTAGTAATACAGCTTTTTTGAATGTATAAGCACTTCCATCTACCTTTGGAAGTTTTTCTAATTTGGAATAGACTTCCAGAGCGTCCTTATTGGCTCCTTGAGAGGTGTATAAGATCCCGAGAGTCAAAAGGATCTGCTCATTCTCCGGATCCATTTCGGTTCCCTTTTTCAAAGAATTCAAAGAATCTTCAGTTTTACCCAAACGATATTCAGAAGATCCGATCAAGTAATAACCTTCTGCAGTAGGATATGCTTTTACTGCCTCTCTTCCTTTAGAAAGAGAAACTTCGAATTTTCCCTTTTGGAAAGCTGAGTTTCCTTCGTTGATCAGCCTGGATGCTTGTTTCAATTTTTGAGCTGCAAGAATGTCTTTTTCCAGGATTGCATCTTGAGAATTCGATTTTCTGAAATCCTTAGAAACACAATGGACAGCAAAAATGGAAACGATAGAGAATATTATAAAACGAGAAAGTATACGATTCATCACTTGTATCCCTTATAGAGAATCTTCAGATCTTTGATGGGAGCTTTTTCCCTAAACTCTTCTCCTCTGGTCAAAACGGAAACAGTCCAGAGTCCTCCCGCAGGCAAATCTCCCTGCCAAACCACATCCCTACCTAAGTATAAGTATAATTTTTTATTCTTTAAATCCGTTTTGAATAGGAATGGTCGGCCAATGTCCTTGTCCACATCCAGATATTTATAAGTGCTGAGTGTTTTTCCATCAGAAGGAAATTGGAAGATGGAAACCTTCTCCTTTCCTGCCACTACTCCCAGAGAAAGACCGTTCAAGTGGAATGTCACCGCTACGGAAGCATCCCCATGATCAACTGGAAGTAAGAAGTAACCTTCTATCTCTAATTCTTCCGGAATGAATGGAAGAGAATACACTCCATTCCAACCATTGGATAAGTTTTTCTTTTTTGCGAATTCCAGAGCGTTCGGCCCGAAAGGAGAAAATCCAAATTCTCCGGATGGCTTCCAGAATTCTAACTCGGACAATAATCCATATCCGAAATAAGGGAGCGCCAATTCTACCAAACGATCCGGTTTGACATCCAAGATCCCTTCGTAATATACATAAGCGCCGTCCGCACTTTCTTTTAGGAGCTCCAACTGATAAGCTCCAGGAGTTAAGTTACTACGATAAAAAGGAGTTTCACCTTGCTTGTAACCGTCCAAAGAAACCGAAAGTCCGTTAGGCACAGTGATTACTTTAGCAGATCCTAATGTGCGATCTTCTTCCCATTCTTGGAACAAGAAACTTTTTTTACCTGCTCGTACTTGAATAGTCTTAGTGATTGGTTTTTTTCCCTTTAAGACTACCTGGATCTCTTGGATCCCTTCTTGGATTGGAACCTCAGTCAATGGAGTGTTCCCTAACGACTTGCCTTTCCAAAGTATCTCAGTGTCTCCGGAGGAAGCTCTTACTGTTAAGGTCCCTTTGATGGAAGAATTTACGATTTCTTTGATTCTAGTTAGGTCCGGCTTTCTATCCCAAACCGGAACTGTGGTCTGTTTCGATTCTAATGAAATAACTCTGTCAGAAGATTTCCAGAAGATTACCTGATTCCAAGCACCCACTTCTTCCGTTGAAACCGGGCGTTTAAAAGAAAGTTCAAAGTCTCCATAAGAATTTGTATCCACGGAGTCTTTTAATTCGAATTTAAAAGTCCAACCTGTTTCAGATTCGATTACTGACCCCAAAACTAAAACATCCACATCCTTGGATTTTAGTTCTTGTGCTAAACCGGTTTTATTTTTCCAAACATCTGGCGAAATTTTAGCGTTCGAAAATTTGATATCTTTCCAAACCAAACCGATCTCTTGATCAAAATAAGATGCTAATTTCTTATCTACCGATTTAGGATATTCGATAGGAGAAAAGGCTAAGATCGGGACCTCATGCCCCGCTTTCCGGACCCGATAGTCGGTATCGGATTCCCTAAAAATGAATACACTCTCGGAATCGCCTATTGGCTTGTAATACGGTTCTTGTATCAGCTTAGAAGGTTCGTTTAACTTCTGTACCGAGGAGCAAGTAAGCCCAAAACTCGTAATAAGAGAGAATATAATAAGATTACGAAATGAATTGTTCCCCATCCCGTAAAAAAATTTCTGAGGGACTGATTTAGCAAATCTTTTCCTAGTTCCGGAAAAAATGAGAGCCTTTTTAGAAAGAATTTTCCGACCTTGGTTGGTCGACTTGGAGCATTACAAAATTACAACATTTACGCGAAGTTCGGTTTATAAGAAGAGAAACCCCGCTGCATAGCGGGGTCCTATTAAATTTTTGAAAAGCGGAAAAGAAGAAGGAACTAAATTAGAAAGTTTCTTTCGCGTTCAGTTTCAACTTTTCTTTTTGAACGTCTTGTTGGACGTATTTAGTTTCGTTCACTTGCTGAGCAGTTCTTGCTACTTCGTCCGCATTGGCTCTTGTAGCTTCACGTTTCTGCAATTGGGTACGAACTTCTTCCACAGTGGAAGCCTGGCTCAAAATGCGAAGTTCTTCGCTGGATGCTTTCAGTTCATCCACCAGGTTATTGTATTCTAAAACGTCGTTTTTCTTAAGAACGATCAGTCCTTTCATTTCTTTTACGGACTCAGGTCTTAAGGAAAGGATCAGTTTTTCGGTCAACTTTTGGTTCTTCTTCAGAGTGATCTCTCTGTTTCTTTCCAGGATGACTTCTGATTCTTCGCCGACTTTGGATACTGCAACTGAACCTTCCAGAACTGCGAATTTAACATCGCAATGAGATTCCGCACAATTCACTTTTTTGCCTGTAGGATTTTCAACAGAAGTTAAGAAGGTAGTTCCACGAACCCCCGCAAGGGCAGTAGGAGTTACTACGCTGAAATCGGAGTTTTTATTCTCCTTACGCACCAAGGTTACAATCCTTCCGTAGTTCAGATTGACCTTAACGTTAGTTCCTTCGTCTCCTACAAGTGCAGCAATAGATACTTCAGTCTCTTTGGAAACTTTGATGATGCCACTTTCGGCAACCATGATCTCAACGGATCCGTTCTTACCGGTAAGGATAGTGTCTGCAGCTGTTACTGTCTGACCGAATTCGGCTTTTTTCTCACCTTCGGCGGACTGGACTTTTACGTCTCCGTTCAACCAAACGATCTTAGCAGTAGAAGATACCGCTTCCGATTTCACTTGGCCGCTGCTTGTTTTAGGACTACAGGCGATCAGATAACCGGTTGCCAGTAGAGTCATTAGAATTAGGGTGTTTTTACTTTTTAACATATATTCTCCCCCGCTTTTTAAGCTTAAGAATCCTCTAGTTATAACAAACTAACAAGGACTTTTTATCAATACTTCTGTTTAAAGCATTTTACAAAAAGCAAAAGATTTGGCTTGGAAAAAAATTTCCTAAAAATGTCCCTTTGGCAGATTATATTAGAAAGCCTGATAACTAACCCTTAAGGGTTAGTTATTTGCGAACGAATTCTATTTTTTCTCCGTCTTTTTAGGCTCTATTTCAGGAAGGGAATCTAACTCTTCTTCCAGTTTACACTTTGGATAATGATCCGCGCTTAGACTGGAGCCTACCCAACCGAATGCTTCTTGGGATGAGATGACGTGAATGTCCCAGCCTTGCACTATATTCGGGCAATCCCAGACCTTATTCTTACATAATACTTGGCTTGCCTTGGGTTTCGGATATGCCCAAGCAGCTGGAGGATGAAGACATTGCATCTCTACCTCTGCCAACTTACGCATACGTTTTACGTTTTCTTCAAATTGTTTGAATAAGTTTACCAAAGGATTTGCGAGGACTTCGTTGAAATATCCTCTGGAAGTGTTGTAAGCTAAGAAGTATACCAATTCTTCCATTACATATTCTTTATCATGGGAGAAGGAACTAACAGTATGAATATATCTAGCGATCTTTAAAGAATCGGTAAGAAGTTCACGTAGCACATCTTCCGATTTGTCGGGAAGTCCTGCGTCATCTTCGTCGTCGGGAATGGAATCGCTTTCTCCATCATCGACCATCAGCTCCGCAAAGAATGTCTCATCAGGATTTTCCCGATCCGATTTTTTTGACCCTGCTGCAACGACTTCTACATTATCCTGGAGGCCTAAAGGGACATGGTTAGAAGCAGCAGAACAAACGAATTCAGGGAGATCCAACTTCTGCATGAAGTTAGCGCATTGTTTTGCGATTCTTGTTTTTTCGGTATCGTCTGGAAATGGTCGATTCCAATGGTCTCCGGTAACTCTAGCGATATCCATAAAGATCCCGCCGAGGAAAGAATACCTACGCAACATTTTATATTTGAGTGCATCAGGGATCAGAACGATTCCCAAAGACAGTAGACCCAATTCACAGATATGTCTGAAAAAATTAGGATTCTTTTCGAACACTTTAAAAAGCGAAAGGAGATGTTTTCTATTATTGAGGCCGTTTCGGATGATTCCCTTAAAGTTGAATTTGTTCTCTTCGTACATGAACTTTAGGAATTTCTTATCCGTCTGCTTAAGCTGGAGAACAATCTTTTCGGCCAACTTATCCTGGATTTGACCGGTTAATTCTTTGGTTAATTTAATCTTAAATTCGGGATTGTACTGACCCTTAATTTCTTTCAATCGGGTAAGAGCGGATTCTTTTACCTGGACATCTTCCTTTACTAGAATATTGCCGCTATTGTCCTCGATCGCATTTAGGAAACGTAACATATTTCCGGCATTATAATCGCGTACGAAGTTTAAAACCTCTTCGATCGAGTTATATTCTATCGATTTAGGATTTACTTTCATTCTTTAAGTGATCTCTACGTGTGATTCTAAACGGGTTTTCCAAGCTTGCAAGCATAGATTCCAGGCTCTTTCTTCTTTCCGTACTTATATCGGTCGCTTCTCCCATAGAAAACAACATTTTGCATCCAGGTCCCGCGTCACAACAGTCGGAAATATCGCAATCTTCTTTATACTTTCTCAATTCCGGGTAACTTTCTAATATCTCACCTTTCGACAAATGCAAGATCCCCCATTCCTTGATACCTGGAGAATCGATTAACACTATATTATCTTGCATGACCAAAAAGTTTGAATTTGTAGTCGTATGTTTACCCTTCTTAGTGGAAAGACTGACCTGAGAAGTTTTTTGCAATTCCCTATCGGATAGGACGTTTACTAAGCTAGATTTTCCGACTCCGGAATTTCCAACTAAGTAGGTGGTTTTGGAAGAAAACTTGGAGTACAGTTCTTCTAGACCCTGGCCGGTCTGGCAAGAAACCGAGATTACCTCATAACCTAGATTTTTATAAACAGAAGAACGTTTAATCGCAGTTTCTTGATCCACTAAATCTAATTTTGTGAATACAATTAGGGGAGGGACCTGGGACAGATATGCGGCCGCCAAACAACGATCTAGAAACCCGTCTTTAGTTTCGGGATCTTTTAAAGAGGCGAGGACTGCAATTTGATCCACATTCGCACAAAGTACCTGTGCATCCCCCTCTTTACTTTTACGTAAAAGTTCATTTTTACGGGACAATCTTTCTTCGATTGCCCATTCTCCGCCTGATTCCATTGCACAAACCCTGTCGCCTACAACAAAGGGATGCCTTTCTTTTGCGGCGATATTTCTGAGCCTTCCTCTAAGTACGGCTCTTACTCGTCCTCTTTCTGGAGAATACAAATCATAGAAGGCCCCGAAGACCCTTGCTATCGTAAAAAACTCCTTTACTGGAATCGTGGAACTAGACATTCTTAAGCCTAATTTTATAGGCACGCGATGAAAATCATACGCAAATTCGGACCAATATTCGGTCTTGTTTTAGCCGCATTCCTTCTGCAATCGGCGCTCATATTCGGTTTGGATTTCAGATCCTTGGATCCGGATCGTACAGTTGTGCTTCTCATTAGTTTGCCTTTTACTAACTTGGCCGCTGTTTTTGTTTGGATCTGGTTCAATGAGTTTGGACCAGCATGGAACTTATCATCCGCGCTTTCCAAACTTACGGACCAAGAGTATGTAAAATACCTTTCTTCGTTAGATAAATTCAAAAGTGATCTGATTGCAACCAACATCACGGAAAGTGTATGTGATAAAATCCTAAAATTTCTCCCAAGTATCATCAATGCAAGCAGAGCCAAAATTTACTTATGGAGAGAAGATCTTGGAAAATTCTCCCCATATCCGAGAGACACGGGAGAAGACCATTTCTATATCTTTGATCCCTTCCTTTTATGGATCACAGAACACGATAAAATTTTTTATTCCGAAGAATTTGTAGATAACGTAAAATTACAACAGATCAAAGAACATGCGCTTTCTTTCGCTGCAAAGACAAAAGCGGATCTTCTTGTTCCTTTTATTTTAAACAAAAGTCTCCTAGGGATGCTCGTCTTAGGACCTAAGAATGATGGAAGAAGGTACAATGCTTCGGAACTGGAAAAACTGAACGAGATGCGATCCGTTTCAGTGATGTCACTTTCCAATTCTATTTTTTACGAAAGACTAATAGAGCTTACGGAAACACTTGAAGAAAAGGTGCGGCATAGGACCCAAGAATTGGAGAGTGCACAATCCCAATTGATCATGTCAGAAAAAATGGCTTCTTTAGGAACCATGGTTGCAGGAATCGCTCACGAGATCAATACTCCGGCTGGGGTCATCAACGGTTCTGCGGATAATCTGGAATCGAATATGAATTATATCGTAAAGAATGTATTCGAAATAGTCAGATTCGCAAGAAATAAGAAGTTAAGAAAATCATTTGAAGTTGCACTTCTCCATATTTTACGAGACCGGAAAAAAAGCCAGGTCATGGAATCTAAAGACAAGTTCCGGATCAAAAGGGAACTGAAAGAGGAAATGGTCGAAATGGGGATAGAAGTTTCCCTAGCCGGAGAAGTGGCCTCTTTCATTATCGAAAACGATATCATGGAAGTGAGAAAGTACATTATGGAAATTTTGGTCCAAGGAGCAAAACCTGGATACGAAATGCTAAAACATGCATCCAACACAAATCGGAATATTAAAAATATAAAATATTCTATCAAAAATATAGTTCGGATCGTAAAAGCTTTAAAATATTATTCTCACCTGGACCAAAGCAAATCTTTCACCAGCGCAGATCTGATAGAAGGTATCGAAAATACTTTGGTGATCATGAATAACCAACTCAAGTATGGGGTAGAAGTGAAAAAGAATTTCTCTACTATTCCAAAGGTTATATGCAATCCTGACGAATTAAATCAGGTCTGGACGAATCTCATTCAGAATGCAAACCAGGCAATCCGAGGCCAAGGCACGATAGAATTATCAGCATATTCTACTGGTGATACAGTTACGATAGAAGTGCAAGACGACGGTCCGGGAATTGATTCTTCTATCAAGGACAGGATCTGGGATCCATTCTTCACAACAAAAGACCAGGGAGAAGGTTCGGGACTCGGCCTTGGGATCGTAAAAGGAATCGTGGAAAAACATAAAGGAAAGATCTCAGTGGAATCCGTGCCGGGAAAAACCGTATTTAAAGTAGAATTGCCGCTTAGACCTCCTCAGCCAAATGCGGAAACAAATCTAGAAAAACCTGCCGTATGAGCACGAAACCTAAAAAGAAAAAAGTAGAACTAAAAGCAGAGAACTTTTACGAACTAGTTTATAAAATCGTAAAGAAGGTGCCGAAAGGAAAAGTTACTAGCTACGGCAGGATCGCCGTTCTCATCGGAAAACCAAGGGCCGCGAGAGCAGTGGGCTACGCTTTAAACGCTTTAAAAAAAGGCCAAGAACAGAAGGTTCCTTGGCAAAGGGTTATTAATAGTATGGGAAAAATTTCTCATAAAGGAGATACCCCTAGAGCGATCCTTCAAAAAAAACTTTTAGAATCCGAAGGTATCAAATTTTCTAGAGAAGAGGTCGTGGATTGGAAACGATTCGGCTGGCCAGATTAATTTACTCTAAGGTTTCCGAATGCAAAAGCCGGTAGTATTAACAATCGCAGGTTCAGACTCTGGGGGTGGAGCGGGAATCCAAGCGGATCTAAAAACTTTCAACTCCACCGGCTCTTTCGGAACATCCGTAATCACTTGTCTGACCGCTCAAAATCCTGACGGTGTCACAGGTATTTTAGAAGTAGATCCCGACTTTTTGGAAAAACAACTCTTAGCTGTGCTTTCTTATTTTCCTGTAAAGGCAATCAAGACCGGAATGTTATTCTCTGAAAGTTTGATCCTAAGAATTGCCAAAATCTTAAAAGAGTACAGATCGAAAGGACAAACCTTCGAATTAGTTTTAGATCCTGTGATGGTGGCCACAAGCGGTGCCAAACTTTTACAAGACGAAGCGATCCAATCTTTAATCTCAGAATTAATTCCTATGGCGAGTCTTGTTACTCCAAATCTGGATGAGGCAAAAATTTTAGGCTCAGCTGAAATTTCCAAAATCGAATCCATGGAATCGGAAGCGGTTTCTCTTTCTAAAAAATTAGGAGTGCCAGTTTTATTAAAAGGTGGCCATATCAAAAATTCTAAAGAGGCATTGGACGTATTAGGACTTCCGAATGGAGACACCTTTAAATACGCAAAACCTTTTGTAGAGGATTTTAATCCTCATGGAACAGGATGCACTTATTCTTCTGCGATCGCTTCTTATCTAGCCCAAGGACTTTCTCTTTCCGATTCCATTGCAAAGGCCAGGGAGTTCCTACATGCAGCCATCTTACAGTCTTTCCCCGCAGGAAAGACCAAGACCTTAAATCATGATCCGGATTGATTTAGTTTTTAGGGATCAGTCCTAATTCTTCCTTAGAAGCTTTTTCTAAAATCTCCAGAGGTAAAGAACCTTTTCCTAAAACGAAGCCGTGATATTCTTTGATATCGAAAGCTTCTCCTTTTACTGACTTCCAATCTTCTCTCATTTTTAAGAAGGAGATCATCCCGATCTTGTAGGAGCAGGCTTGTCCCGGATAAACTATATATCTTTCGATCTCTGCAGAAACTTCTTTAGGAGCCATGCCTGTATTATCAGTCATATAGCGGATCGCGTCCTCTCTACTCCAACGTTTATAATGAATTCCTGTATCCACAACCAAACGAACTGCTCTGAACAATTCTGCTTGCAGTCTTCCAAGGTCCACGTACGGGTCTGCGTAAAAATTATAATCTTTCGCAAGTCGTTCCGCATACAAGGCCCAACCCTCAACAAATGCGGTAAAATGTGTGGTTCGTAGTTTTCTAGGGGCTGAAGTCAATTCTTGGGACCAAGCAATCTGCAAATGATGTCCCGGGATTGTTTCATGATAAGTTAATGTATTCATCCCGAATTTAGGGATTTCTTTTAAGTCGCGAAGATTTGCGTAGAATACACCGGGACGTTTTCCATCCAGACTAGGTTCTTCGTAATATGCTCCAGGAGCCCCTGCTTCTTTAAATTCCGGAATTCTTTCTACCTGTACTTTAGCTCTCGGCCAAGAAGGAAAAATAGGTTTGGATCTTTCAATGGATTCTTTTAGGATCTCTTTATAAACTTCTAGAACTTTTTCCTTTCCTTCCGGAGTATTCGGAAATTGGAACTCAGGCTTTTCTCTTAACTGCTTCATAGTAGCCTGTAGATTTGAAACTTTGATCCCGGAATTTTCCAGAATCGATCTCATCTCGGTTTGTATTCTTGCTACTTCGGAAAGCCCGATAGAATGGACATCTTCGGAAGAAAGATTTGTAGTAGTATGGAACTTTAAAGTATGCTCGTAAAACTTTTCACCGTTGGGAAGTTTCCACACTCCAGCTTTACTGTCCGCAGATTTAAGTTGGTGTTCTAGAAAATTTTGCAACTTTGAATAAGCAGGATAAACAGAACTCTCCAGGATCTTTTTTACTTCCGCCAAAGAAGAAGTTTTTTGTTCGGAGAGGATCTCATCATTCTTCTCTAATTTTTTACGAAGGCTTACATAAAGAATATTCTCTTCCGGATTTTTAACCCTGAAATTTCTTAGTTCATCTAATACCCTTCTTAAAATAAAATCGGGTGGAATCACACCATTGGATTGTCTGATCTCCAAACCCCGAATTACTTGGTCCAATTTTTCAGAAATACCTTTCAGTCTGGAAATATATGATTCTACATCTTCGTAATCTTCTATCATATGAGAAGTTGCTAAAAAGGAAGGTATATGATTCTGAACTCCGAAGAGCTGGTTTACCGGATAAGAATTATAAATGTATTTTTCATTATCGGCCGCAAGTTCCAGATCCCATTCTAGAGCCTTATAATAGATCTTATCTTCTCCGCTTAACCCTGAAGGATCGTAAGTCTTAAGAGTTTCTAGATCTCTCTTTGCTTTGTCCGCTCTTTCCATTTCCTTTTCAGGAGAAGAATCCGACCATTTGTAATTATGAGAAGTGATTCCCCATGAATCCAGAATTCTGAGAGACGTTAAAGTTTCCGGATCGTCCAGAACATTCTCCCAAAAGATTTTTTCATAATATAAACTTAATGTGATCGGTCTGAAATTGATCGTGTGCCAAACTAAAATTCCAAGAAAAAGTAAAATTACGCCAATGGCGGATAGAGAAATGATCAGGATCTTCTTCAGCATGAATAATGCTCCGATGTTTAGAAAAGTGGTATGAGGATTTTAGATAAAAATACGAGCAATAGTGTCCAGATCGCGGAAGAAGAAGCCGCAAAAGAAAAATGATTTTCCCAGTTTAACAAAGGAACACATACAAATAAGAACATTCCGCAGTAGGAAAGATAGGGACTTCGAAGATAGAGAGTCTTTTGCCATTCGAAAAATCCTTCTCTAAAATCTTTTGCATCTCCTTTGACCTTGTTCAGAAAGATCCATTCTGAAACGAATCCGAAGATGGAGAATGCAAAAAAGAAAAAGGAAATGATAAGTATCCAAGACCAATCTAAGAAAGGAATGGGATATAGTGCAAATACGATCGGAAGTGCAAACGCGATCAAAGCAGAGAACGGGAAAAAAAAGGCAGTGCGGAATAATCTACTTTCGGATAAAAATTTAAAAAAAGGTATCCTACCAGGTAATTGATAAGAACCGCAAAACAAACATTTTTCCGAATCGGAAAGAATGGAAGAGCCGCAGTTCCTACAGTAGAAATTCTTTTTGGATACTTCGGCTGCTTCCGACACTTAAAACCTCAGACTTTCTTGATCAAACTTTCGATCAGAGCTCTTAAGAAAGCTTCTTTTGGAGTTCCGCTTTGGATCGGTTTATTATTAATAAATAAACTAGGTGTGCTGTGGATCTCAACCTTAGCTGCGTCATCTACTTCTTTATTGATCTGATCGCGAACCGCAGGAGAAGACAAACAAGAACGGAACTGATTCATATCCAGTCCTTCTTGTTGAGCTAAACTTAATACGGACGCAGGAGAATGAGCGATACGATTTTCAGTATTTTTATATAGTCCTTCGTAGATCGCAGGGAATTTATTTTGTTTATCCGCACAGATCGCCGCGGAAGCAGCCACACAGGAACTTGCATCCGGACGAGGAGATTGCACCAATCGGTTACAATTTGCATCCAACGGGAAATTTTTATAAACGATCTTTACCAATCCCGGATAATCTCTTAAAACTCTTTTTAGGATATGAGAAGTATCCATACAATGACCACAATTGAAGTCTGCAAATTTCACGATTGTGATCGGAGCATTAGGATCTCCTTGTATGGAGGAACCTTTCAGATCGATAGAAACCATCGGAGCTTTTTCATAATCAGCCAATTGCTTTTGGATCTGAGCGACGCCGGTATGTTCTCCATCTACTAAAGAATCATGGAAGGATTTTCCTCCGATCTGGCCGGCAGCCAAGAATAACAAAACTACTATATAAGAATTTAAACCTTCGATTTGGAGAATACTAAAAGCTTTTTTCAAGGACTTGTCCTGATAGCCTTTGATTTGTAAGAAGGTCCCAACAACCAAGATCAAAGTAGAGATCCAAGTTGCCGCACATAGTCCGCAGATTGCATCTATATAGAATACTGAAGCGGAGAATAATCCAAGATCGATCACCAATCCTAAAAGCAAAATGTAAAAGGAAAGAAGAAGGTAACCTTCTTTATTTTCAGGACTCTTTTCTGATCTGACAAAAAGGTATGTAATAAATCCGTAAAATGCGAATCCGAAAAGTGCTATCGGAAGATCTCCCAGCCATGGAACGTTTCTAATCGCAGAGATGCTGCTCTCTGAAACCTTGGAACAAGAACCCGATTCACTGACTGCATCACAAAGTGATTGTGCGAGTCCGTCTGCAGTTTCTCCACCGAAATATTTTCGGATCAATAAGAACGAGATAAACGCCGCGATACCGGAAATTACGGCAAGAATATAGCTAGGGGACAGTTTTTTCATTCGGGACTCCGATTACAAAATACCTTTATACGTACCTGGAAGGCATAAGGAAAGAAAAAATATGCGGATCTGTACTTATTAAAAGGAATTAAAAATTAATCGGAGCCCAAGCTAGTAATGGCTTCGGCCAGATCTATTTTACCTTCGTATAAAGCTTTTCCAGTAATTACACCATACATTGGAACAGAAGTCCCCAATGCGGATAATGCCATGATATCTTTCAGAGAAGAAATACCACCGGATGCGATTACTTGAAAATTATATCGGCTTAAAATTTCCTTATATGCGTTAAGATTTGGACCCGCCAAGGTTCCGTCTTGGGCAATATCCGTGAAAATAATATTACAGATCCCTGCTTGTTGCATTTTTTCGAGAAGGTCCATATACTTCACACCTGAGTCTACTTCCCAACCGGCAATTTTGACGATTCCGTCTCTCGCATCCACTGCCACAACGATCCGATCTTCTCCATACTTTTTCAAAGCGAAATCCAGAAGTTCCGGATTGTTAACGGCTGCAGTTCCGAGGATAAAACGATCAATGCCTATGGAATCGTAATATTCTAGCTTCTCCTTATCTCTGATCCCACCACCTAGTTGGATCTTTAAATTAGAAGATTTACGAATTTTTGAAATAGCTTCCGTATTGATCCCGATCTGGTTTCTTGCACCATTAAGGTCCACAAGATGCAAAAGGGTAGCACCGTTTCTTTCGAAACCTTCTGCAAGTTTCCAAGGCTCTGTGGAGTAGATTGTTTTTTCTTCGTAGTTACCTTTGAATAATCTGACAGCGCAATTATCCAACAAATCAATGGCTGGAATTAAAATCATAAGGATAGAATAAAGTTCTCCAGAATCTTTAGACCGAAGGAATAGGATTTCTCGGGATGGAATTGTGTTCCGAAAACGTTTCCTTTTTCAACCACTGCGGGAAACTTCTCCCCATAATAATCGCAGAAGCCAGTGATCGCGGAACTCTCCACTCCAACGGGACGGTAGGAGTGTATAAAATAGGCGAAGGATTCGTCTTCTAAATTTTTCAATAAATTGCTTTTGGAAGGATTTCTTTTATATAATTTATTCCAGCCGATATGAGGGACCTTGTAGTTCTTACCCTTAAATTTGCGGATCTTACCTTTTATATAAGCCAATCCTGGGACGGTTTGGTTCATATTTCCGGAAACAACCTCGTCAGAGTCTTCGAATAAAATTTGAAAGCCGATACAGATCCCAAACAAAGGTTTTTCAGCTTTCACATGCTCGTCCACGAAAGTCCTTAAACCGGATTCGTTCAGATTTCTCATGGCTTTATCAAAATGACCGTCGCCTGGAAGAATGATCGCATCTGCCTCTTTCAAGACGGACGGTTCCTTAGTATAAGAAAAATCTTTAGTGAAGAGTGAAATAGCTTTTAAGCAGGAGTGAATATTCCCCATTCCATAATCAAGAACGGCTATCATTCCAAAACACCTTTGGTAGAAGGAATTGTTCCGCCAGCAGCAGGGTCGATCTCGATTGCCATTCTCAACGCCTTACCGAAAGCTTTAAAAATAGATTCATGGATATGATGACGATTTTCTCCATAATGAACGTGAACGTGAAGATTCATCTTCGCATTCAGAGCAAACTTCTGTAGGAATTCCAACGAAAGCTCAGCATCGTAAATTCCAAATTTGCCCACAAGTTCCGGACCGGTGTATTTATAAAAATATCTACCGCCCAGATCCACTGCAACAGTGGTAAGAACTTCGTCCATGGGAAGAGTATAATGACCGTACCGTCTGATCCCAGCCTTGTCTCCCAACTGCTTGTGAAGAGTCGCGCCAAGAAGAATGGCAGTGTCCTCAACACTATGATGACAGTCGATTTCTATGTCGCCTCGCAACCAAAGATCAATATCAAGAAGACCGTGTTTGGAAACGTGGGAAAGCATATGCTCGAAGAACGGAATTTGAGTATCGAATTTATAATTTCCTGTACCCCGAATATTGAGGGAGAGTTTGATGTCCGTCTCCGAAGTTTTACGTTCTTCTTTCATTCTATCCTTACCCTACTTTCCCTTTAATTATCGTGTCAATGAATTCCAAAAATAAGCTGACGGAAAGTCCCCAGGACCAAAATTATCCTTAGGGATAGAAATCCCTCCAACCACTAGCCGAAGTGGCGGAATTGGTAGACGCACTGGTTTCAGGTACCAGCGGGTAACACCGTGGGGGTTCGAGTCCCTTCTTCGGCAAAATCAAGTAATACAAAAAATTTTAGACTCGAACGGTCGAACTGGTAAGCGAAAATAGCGACCCATAGGGAGCGTACATTTTCGCGACCGAAGCACAGGATGTGCTGAGGCCAGTGAGACACGCCGCAGAACTAAGTTTTGCAGGATGCGAAACTGTGAAGCGGGCGAGTCCCTTCTTCGGCAAAATCATCCTCTTCTTTCCGAAAACCAAAAGTAAAACGCAGGGACCACGAACCTACTTAGTACTGTTGCGGCAATCTCTCCAAAAATTAAAGACACAGCCAAACCTTGGAAAATCGGATCAAATAGCATAACAGAAGATCCGACGATCACTGCTGCTGCGGTCAAAAACATCGGACGAAAACGAACCACTCCCGCATCCAATACCGCTCTTTTCAGATCCTTACCTGCCTCAATCTCAGCCTGAATAAAATCTACCAAGATAATCGAGTTTCTCACTATGATCCCGGCTCCCGCAATAAACCCAATCATCGATGTCGCTGTAAAATAGGCCCCGGAAATCAAATGCCCTGGAATGATACCGATGAGTGAGATCGGTATAGGCGCCATAATAATGATCGGAAGTTTATAATTCTGAAACCATCCGAGTACTAAAACGTATATCAAGATCATTACGACCGCAAATGCACCTCCTAGATCTCGGAAAACCTCATACGTTATGAACCATTCCCCATCCCATTTTGCTACCGGTTGTCTTGTGTTCCAAGGCACCTCGGAAGTATAGATCGGGTATTGGATCTTAGGACTCAAAGAAAGAATTCCATAAACCGGTGCTTCTTCCTTTCCAGAAAATTCCGCAGTCACATATTCTAAAGGTTTTAGATTTTTGCGATGAAGCACTTTTGAGGAATTTCTTTCTCCTTCTCCTACTAAATTTTTTGGAGAAACAGAGCCTGAATATTGAGAAGATAGATCCCAGCTAGAAAATGGAGAAGAAGAAGATCTAAATTCGTTCGGAACGGACAAATCTATCGAGATATCTTCCGGATGTTCCGACTCGGATAAGATGAATACAGGAGTTTCTCCGAAAAATAGTCCGGCATTTCTTGCAAGTATGGAAGAAGGAATTCCCACAAGACCTCCTTTATCAAATTTAAAAGGATACCTGATTTTTGGTCTTATTTCGGAAAGACTGGAATCTAGGTCGACTATTCCCTCTTGGCTTTTAGCGATTGAATGGATCTCTTGAGCCACTCGGATCCTTTCTTTTTCAGTAGGTCCATATATCTCGATCACTAAAGTAGAAAGTACCGGAGGTCCTGGTGGAATTTCCAGCACCTTGCTAAGCACAGAGTTTTCCTTATTATATTTTCCTAAAATGGGCCGAATGGATTCGATGATCTCATGGCTTTTTTTGTTTCTTGAGCCCTTATCCTTCAAAACGATATGAAGATCCGATTTCCATTCTTCTCTTCTCAAAAACGTATGTTTTACCATTCCAGAAAAAGAGAAAGGCGCCGGTTCGCCTGCAAAAATTTGGACCTTCTCCACATTCTCTTCTTTAAGAATAGTTTTCGCAAGTTCAGAACTTAATTCTACGGTTTTAGAAAGAGGTGTTCTTGGATCAAAATCCAATATGATCTGGAATTCATCCTTATCATCGAAAGGCAACATCTTCACTTTTACGGCTTTAAATGCGACCAAAGAAACCGAAATTGCAAAGAGTGCAAGGATCAGAAGGATCATTTTTATCAGGTTCGCTTTGGATTCTAAAAGCCAACCTGCAATCTTGAGGTAGATTGCATCTAAACGGGAAATTTTTGGTGCAGTATTTGTCCCGGTATGCTCTTTCAAAATTTTTAAACTAATCCAAGGAATAACTGAAAAAGCGACAAATAAAGAAAGAAGCATTGCAAGGCTGGCCCCAACAGGGATCGGCTTCATATAAGGTCCCATCAATCCACGCACGAATGCCATAGGTAATATCGCAGCGATCACTGTGAATGTAGCCAGTATCGTTGGATTTCCTACTTCGGAAACCGCATCTAAAATGGACCTGATCTTTCCTTTATTTCCCGGAAACGCCAGATGTCTTTCTATGTTCTCGACAACTACTATTGCGTCGTCTACGAGTATCCCTATCGAGAAAATAAGCGCAAACAAAGTCACACGATTAAGAGTGTAATCGAGAAAATAATATATTGCTAATGTAAGCGCTAAAGTAACCGGAATCGCTACGAATACCACGAAAGATGCACGAATTCCCATCCAGAGAGCGATCAAAACAGAAACTGAAATAGTCGCAATCAAGAGGTGTTCGATCAGTTCCTTAGATTTTATTCCTGCGGTCAGACCGTAATCTCGGATCACATTGAGTTTTATTCCGCTCGGAAGATCCTTTCTAAATTCGTCCGCGCGTTCTCGGATGATCTGTGCTAGCTCTTCAACGTTAGTGCCTTTTCTTTTTGAAAATACGATCGTGACAGCGTTCTCTCCGATCTCCGGATTTTCTTTTTGAAAAAAGAAGGACTGTTTTGTTCTTTCTTGCGGACCCTCGATTACTTGCGCTATATCCCCAAGTTTAACGACTCTTCCCCAACTTTGTTTGATAGGGATCTTTCGCAGATCATCGGTATTTCGGATGGAAGAACCTATCTCTATATCGTAGACATTCTTAGTGCTCCAATTTTTTCCGGCCGGGAAATCCGATGAATTCGCCTGAAGACTTTCGGCCAGTTGGATAAAATCGACACCGAACTCTTTCATCCTTTGCGGGTTAGCGATTACACGGACCGATTTCTTTCTTCCTCCTAATAATTCCACTTTGGAAAGATCAGGGGTAGAAGAGAGTTCTCTTGCCAATGGAGAAACTAAACTGCGAAGAGAATAATCGTCAGTATCGATGGAACTGAAAGTGAGCGCTAAGAAAGGAACGTCATCTATTGTATAAGAATTTACTGTTGGATCTGAAGTATTCGGAGGAAGTTGATCTCTGATCTCTAGAATTTTATGATGGATCTTTACTAAAGAAGGTTCTAAAGGTTCGCCCACCTTAAATCGCACAGTAATTAAGGAGTAATGATCTTTGGTTGCCGAATAAACATATTCAACTCCTTCTAATCCCCAGACGGATCTTTCCACGGGTTCCGTAATTTTTCTCTCCATTTCCTTTGCGGAATATTGAGGAGAATAAAAGGAAATATCCACCATGGGTACGGAGATCTGAGGTTCTTCCTCTTTTGGAGTCAGATACACGGAGAGGATCCCAGTGAAGATACTAACCACCGCAAATATCGGGGTCAATTTGGAGCGGATAAATTTTCCCGCCAGTATTCCGGCGAATCCTTCGACTTGTTCTTGGTTATTATTTTCCTTCATTGTTTTCCTCTGAATAAAGGATGAGCTGCGCTCTCGTTTTTAAATATTCCAAGTCCAGAAATTCCTTTCGGGACAATGCATCTGAAGTCCTGGAAAAACTTTCAGCTAAAGTAGAAGCTGGAATATTTCCTCTCTTGAATAATGTTTGGGAAAGAAGAAGTTGTTCGTACTGGATCCGGTAGGATTGCTCAGAATCTTTTCGATTTTCCGAAAGTACCTTTTCTTTTTCTAAAAGGATCTTAAACTCCGAGTTCTCCTTTAATCTTGCTTCTTTTGCTTTTGTCTCCGCAGCATTTGCTTGGATCATTGCTTCTTTTTTGGAACCAATATCCGTCGGATTCAGAAGATTCATTTGAAGAAAAACTCCTGCATTATATGAATTTGCAAAGTTCCTATCTCCATTATATCCATAGGCTTCTGCATAAACTCCCACCTTAGGTAGAAATTTAGAATTCTCCATCGTAACTTTTTGTTTGGAGATGTTTGAATAAGATTCCAAAATTTTCGAGATCGCTGTATGCCTTTCAGATTCGGATGATGGTAAAGGCAAAACTTCTTGATAAAAACGCGAAGAAGAAACTTCAGAAGGTCGAAGATCCTCCAAAACTCCTCCCGACAATATTCTGATCGATTCTAGAGATTCTTTTCGATATAATTCCTTCTCTTTTATCTCGGAAGAAACCCTAAGTTGAACGGATCTTAATGCGAGAGAGCCTGAATGGCCGATTGGATTTCCAATAGTATCCAATCTATACGAGTTTACAAATACGTCCAATTGACGAAGTATTTTTTCTCTTTCCTTGACCCCGTCGGAAAAGACCAAAGAGGAATGGAAGGCAACGGCTGTTTGTATATATAAAGTTTTCTTAAAATATTCAGATTCAAGAATAAAAGATTGAAGTTCTTTATCCTTGATCTCCTTAAATGCCTTTCCGGATCCACCTTCATATACGGAAAACTCCAGACCCAAGGTTCCTCGTGAGTATGTATTGGAACCTGGATGGTTTAATGTATCTTTCGCGAAAATATTTACCGAGTTCGGATTTATATTTTGGTAAAGTTGATTATTGGAATCCAAAAAATTAGAAAGATTGGATCGATTGCTCGCGGTCGAAAAATCGGATTGTGTTGCGGATCTTTGTCCCAGCTTTCCCGTAAAATTTAAGATAGGATCGTTCGTTTGATAAGTACGAACATCCGTATACAGTTTTGGGAACCAATGCAAACCCGCTCTAGAGCTTGCGGATTTCGCTGCTTCTATCTCCAAACTTTTTGTATGTAATGAAGGAGAATTCCCAGACACCTTTTCCCAGACCGAGAAAAAATCCATATTAGCGTCTGAAGCTTTGACAGAAAGGGGTATCGTGATCAATACCCCAACGAGTATCAAGGATAGAGCGGATTTAGATCGCATTGGACTTACCTATCTGATCCGCATTTTTTTGGAATGCCCAATCGAGTAAGAATAAACGCCATAGGACAAAAACCCACCAAGGAAAAGAGCATCATATTGATCCCAACCAATAGATTCAAAACGAGTCCCCAAGGACTAAGAAAGTTCGCTATCAATAACCCGATCAAAGAAACCGACCCTGCAATCAGGAATAGCACCCTTTCCAAATACCAACTTTGAGTGTTTGTAGTGTCCATATAATATACCCCCCTAGGTATGTAATAATTCCACATACCCATGGGGGTATATTATGGGTCAACAAAATAATAAGGGTAAAATAAATTTAAGCGTTCGAAAAGTTTCCGAACGTTTTTGAGAGATATAGGGATTTAAAGGAGGTATTTATAGAGAGAAGGCGGCTTTAATCGCTTTTTTGAGGTTTTTTTGGATAGAAGCGGAAGGTTTTTTTTCTGAAAAACATCTATCCATATACTCCTGAACATAAGCTTCTCCGAATTTTTTAAGAGCCTGGCTGGAAGCTTTGAGTAGAATTAAAGTCTTTTCGCAATCTTCGTCCTTATTGTGTAGACTCTTTTCGAGCGCATCCAACTGGCCTTTGATCCTATGCAGTCTATGAGTTAGTTGTTTTCTTATTTCATCTAATTCCATACCGTATACCCTGTATGGTATGCATGAGTGTCAAGGATTTTCCTAAAACTCTATATCTAATTCACACTTCTTCCAATAAAAAAGAATGGATTATACGTTCTATGATTGGATCTTTTATTTGAGATGAAATCCGTTTTTAGTCTTTGTTCTATACTCTTAATTTCCTGTGTAGGTTCGGCCCAAAGAATGCAAAAGGTTTATACGGATCATCCTGACATAAACAAGGCATGCCTGCAGTTCCTTTCTTCTGAAAAATCCGATCCAGGCGGAAATGAAAGAATCATGCTAGATACTCTCTATAAAATATCTGAACAAGATATCCGGGAAAACTATCTTACCGGCCAAATCGTATATGTTCCGGAAGCTGGAGAAGGAAAGCATTTCCATCTAACTAAAGATGGAAAACTCGAATATTATAGGATCAAATACGAGACTCTGAGCGCGAAAGAAGGAACGGAATTTTTTTGCGCAGAAAGATACCGTTTGGACTTGGAAAAAAAATTTCAGGCAACTTCTGCAAAGCTGAAAACGAACCCATTGGATCTGAAAGCAAGGCAAGAGCTCGAAACAAATTTAGACTCTTATCTGAAATTTGCAAACTCAGTACATGGCAAGTCTCAAATTGTAAGAAACTTTCTATTCTTCTCTCTTGGAAAATATATGAAAGGAGACCAAGGTATCCCTGTCTCTCCATGTGAATTTACTCAAAAAATATTGAATCCAATTACGATCGCAACTTCCGGATTAACAGATGCGGATTCTAAACTAGCTTGGGCTGCCAATATCCAAATTTTTACGGCTTACGAATTGGGATTTACTATGGCAGGGTACTGCAAGTAATCGCCCGACTAACTTAGTTTATCTGTTTGAGAAATGCGATATAGAAGTTCATAGATCGGTAGTACGAATTGTTTTATCTCGAACGCCTCTGATTCTTCTTGACCTCACAGAATTCGGTGCAATAATCTTTGCCCGACATTTCATGCGGAGAAGTTTATGCGTTCCACAATGATGGACTATCCATTGGTTTTACCTTCCATTCTAAAAAGAGCGAAAGAGGTTCACCCTCATAAAGAAATCGTAACTAAGTGGCATGATAATTCCATCCAGAGACTGACCTACGGAGAATTTTACAAAAGAACGATCCGTTTGATGAGTGCATTACGAAAAGCAGGCGTGAAACCTGGAGAAGCAATCGCCACATTTTGTTTAAATCATTCCGTTCACTTGGAATTATATTTTGCGATCCCTAGTATTCGAGCAGTTCATCACACGATCAATATTAGATTATTTCCAGAACAGCTTACATATATCATCAACGAGGCTAAGGACAAATTTATCTTCGTAGATAAATCTTTAGCTTCCGCGATCGAAAAGAATCTGAGCCAGATTCATGATGTACAAAAGTTTATTATCATAGACGATAAAGAGAATATTCCCTTTCCGAATCTTCCTAATTCAATCTCCTACGAAGACTTTTTGAAAACAGGAGACGATGTAGAAAATTTCGAAGCAATAGACGAGTTCGAGGCTGCTGGCATCTGTTATACTTCCGGAACAACTGGAAATCCTAAAGGAGTAGTTTATTCTCACAGATCTACTTATTTACATTCCATGTCTATATGTATGGGAGATGCATTATGTATAAAGGAATCTGAAACTGTTCTTCCTGTAGTTCCAATGTTCCATGTAAATTCTTGGGGAATACCTTTCGCCTCTGTAATGACCGGATGCAAGTTAGTCTTTCCTGGCAAACATCTTTTGGGAGCAGCACTCGCGGAATTATTGGAATCGGAAGAAGTCACATTAACTGCAGGAGTACCTACGGTTTGGAATGTACTCTACCAGCACTTAAAGAAAACGAAATATAACCTCAAACTTCATACTATGGTGGTAGGCGGTTCTGCCGCCCCCCGAGGCCTGATCGAGGGTTTCGAAAAAGATTTTGGGATCTCTATTCTTCATGCTTGGGGAATGACCGAAACTTCCCCCGTTGGAACCGTTTCTCATCTTCGCGGTTTTATGAAAAATTTCGATGATAATAAAAGATATTCTTATAGAGCCAAACAAGGCGTACCTGTTCCAGGTGTAGAGATTCGGGCAATCGACGATAACGGTAAAGATGTTCCTAAAGATGGAAAAACTCCAGGTGAACTTTTAGTACGCGGGCCTTGGATTGCTGCTTCTTATAAAAGTGGAGAAGCACCCGAATCTTTTACCTCCGATGGGTGGTTCCGTACTGGAGACGTAGTCGTTCTAGATGAATTCGGTTACATGCAGATCACAGATCGCAAAAAGGATCTGATCAAGACCAGAGGAGAATGGATCTCTTCCGTTGATATGGAAAATCTAGTCATGGCAGATCCGGATGTTTTAGAAGCTGCAGTTATCGGAAGAAAAGATCCTGTCAGAGACGAGGCTCCGGTTGTCTTTGTGGTCCCTGTAGATGGTAAAGAAGTGGATCCAAAAGGAATCCATGATCGACTTAAAGAACATTTTGCACACTGGCAATTACCGAAGTTAGATGATATTCGGTCGGTTTCTGCGATCCCAAAAACAAGTGTGGGTAAGTTCGATAAGAAAATTCTAAGAAAACAATTAGAAGAATAGACCTCTAGTATTCGCATCCAATTTTAGGAGAGTGAGCAAATCTAACGGCACTTTAATCCTAATACTTGGGGCATTAACTGCAATTGCACCTTTTTCGATCGATATGTACCTTCCAGGTATGAATGATATCGCAAAGGATCTTGGGGCTCCAATCTCAGATGTGCAACTAACGTTAACTAGTTTCTTTTTCGGAATTTCTTTCGGACAATTATTTTACGGGCCGATCGTAGATCGTTTTGGCCGTAAAGTTCCTTTGCTTGTAGGTCTGGCTTTATATATCATAAGTTCATTGGCCTGTGGATTTTCGAATTCTGTGAATGCATTAATATTTTTCCGATTTCTTCAATCTTTAGGTGCGTGTGCAGGAATGGTGATCCCAAGGGCAGTCGTTAGGGACGTGTTCTCTCCTCATGAAGGAGCCAAAGTTTTTTCTCAGATCATTTTAGTGATGGGGATTGCTCCGATATTGGCACCCACTGTGGGGGGACTTCTTCTTCAATTTGCTAGTTGGAACTGGATCTTTTTTACTCTGACTGGAATCTCTTCTTTAATGCTCTTTGGTTCAGTATTGACCTTCCAAGACAGCAAAGGAGGAGATTCTTCTATTTCTCTTAAGATAGCTCCAGTGATCAGAGAATATATCGAAGTATTTTCCGATCCGATCTTTAAAACCTACGTACTTAGTTCCGGATTTTCCGCTGCCGTGATGTTTGCGTATATAGCTGGTTCTCCATTTGTGTTTATGGTTTTGAACGGCTTGTCCCAAACCGAGTACAGTTATCTTTTTGGATTTAACGCTTTCGGTTTGATCCTTTCTAGTCAGATCAATCGACTCCTTCTCAAAAAATTCGAAGCAGCCATCATCGTGAAATACGTTGGCTACTCTTATCTGATACTCTGTTCTTTGCTCGTGATTTTTGAGATCCTGGGTTTAGGATTTGTTCCTATGCTTATTTTGATCTTTTTCTTGGTAAGTGCATTCGGACTTATCGTTCCAAACGCTTCTGCTCTTGCAATGGCACCCTTCTCTAAGAATGCAGGAAGTGCATCCGCTTTAATGGGTGCTTTACAGATGGTATTCGGTGCAGTTTCTACGGCGGCAGTCAGCATCCTTCACGACGGAAGTGCTTATCCAATGATCACAGTGATGTCCATGTCAGGTGTTATGTCTTTGACTTGTCTATTCTTCTTAGGAAAAACTCACAACAGAATTAAGGAATCTTAATATTCTTACCTGATAGATTTAAGAGAATGAAGGAAGGACCCGAAAATTCGGGTCTTATCCAATGTACTGTTTTTTATTTAATTGCGGGTATATCTTAGCTCGCTAAGCAGCACCACTTTTGGGGAATGTGGCTCTAGCAAACTATCCGCATAAGAATCCAACAACTTTCCTAATCTATTTATTTGAGGAAAGTCCCGCCCGGAAATCAGGGAGTTTGGAACTTGGTCCAAGACCTCAGTATTGGGTCGGGTATTCAAGGCTGCCCTCCGAATTAAGATAAGGCGAAGAATTGAACCTTCTCCGAACTATGTCAAGCCTATTGGACATAATTCGGGAAGATTTTGGAAACTGCGTAAATCCCTCTGTTTAGGCAATTCTAAGCGAAGAAGGACGACAGGCCCTTTACGATTGAGGCCTACTCCTCGGAGCTAATGCCCAATTTTGATTCGATAGCTTTTATTCTTCTGGCCCATTTTTGGAAATTAACCACGTTTTTGATATTCACTCTTAGTTTTTGGAATTCAGGAAAAGTCAGTCCGTAATCCCAACCCACATAAATATCCGGTTTGGAAAGAGTGTTTCTGACAGAAGTCCCTCCACCCACGATAGTTCCGCTTGCGATGCTAAGGTGATCTGCAATACCACATCCACCGCCGATGGTACAATTATCTCCTATCGTAGTGGAACCTGCAACACCTGTATAACCAGCAATTACTACATTTTTTCCTAATACACAATTATGGCCAATATGCACAAGGTTATCGAATTTACACCCGTCGCCTATGATAGTATTTTCCAAACCACCTCTGTCAATCGCGCTATTGGAACCCATTTCCACATCGTCTCCCACGATCACTGTTCCAACCTGAGGGATCTTGTTGTGTTTACCGTTTGCAAATACGAATCTAAATCCGTCTCCACCTATGGTACAATTTCCGAAAGATCTGAATCTTTTTCCAATGATGACTCCGTGGTGGATCACGTTATTCGGTCCTACATGAGAACCTTCTCCGATTTTTGCTCCTCTTCCGATACGGACTCCATCTTCTAAGACAGAGTTATCTCCAATCTCGGCATCTTCTCCTACGGATGCAAAATTTCCTATATAACAATTTTTACCGATCTTTGCTTTAGGATGAACGAATGCATTCGGTTCTACTTTGTTTTCAAAGACATGAGGAGGATAGATCAGATCCAAAACCTGAGCAAGGATCAGATCCGGTTTATCTACAACCAAACAAGGTACTTCTAATTCTTTTGCGAACTCGGAAGTAGTCAGTACGATACTAGAGGCGGTCTTCTTTGCATCGTTTAACATTTTCTTATTTGCGAGAAAACTAATGCTGTTCGTAACTCCCGGGTTTACCGGAGAAACAGATTCCACCTGAACTTTTTTGGGGTCCGCGCAATTTTCTATTTTTGCTCCGGAAATTTTGGAAGCCAGTTCTTCCAAGGTATATCTAGCCATTAAGACCCTCTTTTCTAGACTTTTAGTATCTGCCAACGTATCCGTGGATCGAATTCGGATCTATCCCAAATTTCAGGATGAATTACTCGCATAGGCCGATGAATATCTAAGACTAGGACTTATCTAAGGATTAGAGATAAAGAAGACATAATAAGGAAGAATCACCCTTCTTCCTTTATAAATATCCCGTTTGACGAATTAGCTTCCGAAAAAATTCTGTAATACATTAGAAATCGACATCAGGATCCAGCCCGCCCATGAAGCCCGTTAGAGAGCCGCAAATCAATATATTCAAAAAGTCAAACCCGCTGAAAGCAAAGGTTATAAGCAATGTTTGTCTTACACCAGAGCCTGGAAAAGGTAAAAGACCTAAAAAAGAAGGCGAGTCCTTAATTCATAGAATCACTCTAGCCATCGATCATAGTCAGTATCCTTATTTGATCGGACAATCCGGTGGAATCATTCCTCCAGGAGAAGATCCTGAAAAAAAAGCAAAGGGACTCGCAGACGCGGCTTATACAGTACGTTTGTATTCCATCGCTTCTCCTAGTTACTCTTTCGGAATGAAAGAAGATACGATCGAATTCATTATCAAAAGGGATAATGTTTACGATGCGGACGGAAACGTTCAGTTCAAAGGAGTTTGCTCCAACTATGTTTGCGATCTGAAGGAAGGCGACGAAGTAGTAATGACCGGACCTTCCGGAAAAAAATTCCTTCTTCCGAATACCGACTTTTCCGGAGACATCATGTTCCTAGCAACTGGAACAGGTATCGCTCCTTTCGTCGGAATGAGCGAAGAACTTCTCGAACATAAACTTATCAACTTCACAGGTAATGTCACTCTGGTATACGGAGCGCCTTATTCCGATGAGTTAGTCTTGATGGATTATCTAAAAGGATTAGAGCAGAAGTTCCCTAATTTCAAATTAGTTACCGCTATCTCCAGAGAGGAAAATAATCCTTTCGACGGCGGAAGAATGTATATCTCTCACAGAGTTAGAATGTTAGAAGCGGAAGTGAAAAAAGTTCTCTCTTCAGGAGGACGTTTCTATATCTGCGGAGGTCCGAAAGGAATGGAAAAAGGGGTGATCGAAGAGATCCAAAAGATCGACGGAAACTCCGGAACTTACGAAGAATATAAACATCATCTGGAAGGCGCCCACCAACTGTTCGTGGAAACCTACTGATCGATTTTCTAAATTTTTTCTAAGTAAAAGGCTCCCACGGGAGCCTTTTTTATTTGGAAAACGACTGGAAATCCAAAACCGGGAATTTAGTCTTTTGCCGTCAGGAAGGGAAAACTATGAGTGTAGTCCGAGATATCGATAAAGGCAAAGGCGAGATCATCCGAGTTGAAATTTCAGAATTTAAAGGAAATAAATATCTGAACCTAAGAGTTTGGTACACAGACAGCGAAGGTGAATACAAACCTACCCAAAAAGGTATCGCGATCCCGGTTGGATTATACTCCGAAGTAAAGGACGCAATATTAGCGGCGGAAAGCTTATTAAGCTAAACCGCCTTACTTTCTATCCAGGCCTTCAATAAACTTTGAGCCTCTTCTTCCGTTTCGGAAGCGCGGATATGGGATTCCAATCGAGTGATCGAGAATACTTTTTTTACGGAAGATCTTAGATTACTTACGATCAATTCTCCGCCTCTTTTTCTGAGCCAACCTGCGACCTGTATCAACATACCGATCGCGGAAGAATCTATATAAGAAGATTTGGCCAGATTGAATACGATGTATCTGTAACCTTCTTTCATCTTTTCTTGAATGGCGGTTTTGATCTCAGGACATCTATAAAGATCTATATCTTCATTCGTACGATATGCAAAGATCTGATCGTGGTATTCCACTCCATCGTCCGGAAAGTTTTCCATAGCTCCGTACTGAAGCTCGGAAGCGGATGCCACCAAATGTTTCGCAGCAGTAGGAGAATTTTCCAAGATCCTATTTTTTAAAGAACTTACTCTAAAGCCGAGAGTTTGCAGAACTTCAGGAGCTAATTCTTCCTTTTCGTTAATATCTTTGATCAGATCGTTTAAGAGTGCGATGGACTCGTCTGTATAACCTTCTTTCAGAAGTGTTCCGGCCTTTCTCAAACCCTTTCCGGTTTTGGCGATAGTAGCTTCTACCACTACGTCCGCGTCTTCCTTGGCAGAGTCGTCATTCCAATCCAAGGGAATATCTATCGTTTTTTGTTCGAGTTTAGCACCATCTGTCAACTCGTAATAACTTGCAGAAATATTAATATTCGGAGGAGTATCTTTTTTGGTTGGACGAAGTTGGACTACTAGGCTTTTTACATCATCGGCTCTCATGTCTCCGACTTCCAACACTAATGTCTTGGTACGTCCTGTCTCTTCAGGATCAGGTTCTTGGTAAGAAGAAACTTCTGAAACTAGATCCAAATAATCGATTCCTTTCGGAAAATCTATTTTCAGTTCTATAGATTGAGCGTATAAGGTCCCTATATCTCCAAACTCTTTGAAAAATATATCGCCGGTCTCTTCTGGAGTTTCCACATAGTAGAAATTTCCTCCTCCAGATTCTGCTATCTCTTTTAAAAGTATTTCGTTAAAGTCGTTACCGAAACCGATAACAGTTGTGCTGATCCCTTTTTTATATGCATCAGCTGCAATTTGGATCAACTGCACTGGATCCTTAATACCTAATGTTGGATTTCCATCGGTAAGGAGTATAACCCTTTTATAACCGTCTGCGATCGGATGTAATTCCAATGTCCTAAGCACATGAAGCCATCCACCACTTAGATTGGTAGAAGTACCCACCTGAATAGAATTCAATCTATGAATGACTGAATTTTTTTCGGCCAGAGGAACTAGAGGCTGGATTACCTGTACGTCTTCTGCATAGGCAACTGCTGTTAAAAAATCACGACGGGTCAACCAATTGACCAAGGAAGAAGAAGCCTGGATCACAGAATCCATCTTACTTCCTTTCATGGACCAACTTCTGTCCAGGGCCAGGCCTAAAACTAGAGGTTGCCTTTGCGCGGATGCAGGTCCCGTAGGAGAATTTAAACGTACAAGTAGAGTGTTGGACTTTGCGGAAGAACCGGCCGGTCTCATCAATTTGGCCGAAAGAATCATGCGCTTGAAAAAACCATTTACATACGCTAAGAGCAAGAAGAATTTAAAAGAGAAACGGAAATAGAAACCGAAAATGAGCCAAGAAATTACGGAGCTATTACTTACGGTTTTTTTAGACCGATTTGCGGAAATTCGGACTCAAAAATCCGATGAGATCCCGAGTTTCACACAAATTTACAAAAACGGAAATCTTATCTGCGAAGCTTTCAACTCAGTGGAAATTTCGGAAGATTCTTCCTTACATAGTGAAGTTCTCGCTATTTCCGAAGCAAAACGGATCTGTAAGGAAAGATATCTCACTGATTGTATCCTCATTACCACACTAGAGCCTTGCTTGATGTGCGGAGGTTCTATTCTTCTTTCTAGAATCCCTAAAGTAGCATATCTGGTCCCTGCAAAATTAGGAGAAGGAATTTCTTCCCTTCCTTTAGAAACCATTTATAGCAGAAATTTCTTTCCAGAACTCGTACTAATTAAGTCAGAAACGACCACAGAGTTATTCAAAACTTTCTTCAAAGATAAGAGAAATTAGGCGGACTTTTAGGCTTTTCCTCCTTTCTTGTCTCAGGCTATCTGGTAAAATTACAATCCTATGGCCGGAAATCACGAAGTTCTCTCCCGCAAATATCGCCCTCAAAGATTCCAAGATGTAATTCATCAGAATCTTGCAATCGGCGCATTACAAAACGCGGTTAAATCCGGCAAGATAGGTCACGCATATATTTTTTTCGGCCCTCGAGGTGTAGGAAAAACTACAATCGCTAGGATTTTTGCAAAAAGGCTTAACTGTCAAAATCCAGTAGATAATGAACCATGTAATCAGTGTGATTCTTGCCAAGAGATCACTAAAGGGATTTCTGGAGATGTTCTAGAGATAGATGCCGCGAGTAACCGAGGTATCGAGAATATCAGAGAACTCAGAGATAACGTAAAGTTCACTCCGATGGGTGGTAAATACAAGGTGTACATCATAGATGAGGTGCACATGCTTACCGATCAATCCTTCAACGCACTTTTAAAAACTTTGGAAGAGCCTCCAGCTCATGTGGTTTTCGTTCTGGCTACCACCGAGTATCATAAAATCCCGGAGACCATTCTATCCCGTTGCCAAGACTTCATCTTTAAAAAAGTCCCTTTATCTGTTCTCCAAGATTATGCGGAGAGTTTATGTAAGGAAGAAAAAACAAAATACGATTCGGAAGGATTGTTTTGGGTAGCAAAGAAGGGTGACGGTTCTGTTAGAGATATGCTTTCCTTTATGGAGCAGGCTCTTGTATTCACTGACAATCGACTCATAGGATTAGAGATCCGAAAAATGATCGGTTACCATGGGATCGATTTCTTAGCCGATTTTATCAAAAGTTTGGTCGATTCCGAAAATTCTTCCAAGTCATTACAGATCATAGAGAACTTATACCAAGAAGGTCAGGACATATTCAAATTCCTGTGGGATTCAATAGAGTTCACTCATACACTATGTTTATTAAAAGACTCCGCTGCGGATTCCGAATCAGTAAACTATCCAAGAGAAGATCTGATCAAGATGAGAAAGGACTTCGAATCTGTAGATCCGATCGCATTGAATAAACTTTCTTTCCGACTTTTTGAGTTATTCGAAAAAGTTAAAACTCTTCGTTTGAGAAATTCTTTTGAGATCAAAATTTTCATAGAGATACAGATCAAAAAACTCGCAGAAGATCTTGCAAAACCGAGCCTTGCAGGACTCGTAGATCGGATCAATCATCTCATACTGATGATCCAAGACCAGGATTCCAATTCCCCGGCCTCTACATTCGAGCTTCCTAAAAAGCAAGCTCCGCCGCAGCAGGCAAAAGAAATACAAACTCCTGCCCCGACTCCGGCTCCTGTTGTGTCTAATGAGAAGAAAGAAATCCCTCAAGGACAAAAATCAAGTCCGCTTTCTTCCCTTGAAGATATGGCCAAAGATGTTTCTTCCGAAGATGCAGAATGGGAAAAATCTTTCAAAAACGAATTTTTAGGAACGGATGTAGATCCTTCCAAGGTGCCCAAGCTGGGACTCTAGGGTAAAAGCCATGTTTGAAAATCTAAAAAATGCATCCGAAATTTTTTCCAAGATGGGAGAAATGCGCGGCAAAATGGAAGAGATCAAAAAGAGGATCTCCAACCTAAGAGTCATGGGTGACGCGGGCGCCGGAATGGTCCAAGTAACTTCTACCGGTGATGGATTGATTGTGGATGTAAAGATCAATCGCGCATTATTCGATTCTGAAGATAACAAAATGTTAGAAGATCTGGTAATGGCAGCGACCAACGACGCCATCCAAAAAGCAAAACAAGCCGCAGAATACGAATTAAAATCGATCACAGGCGGCTTAGATCTTTCCGAAATTTCCAAATTATTCGGCGGTAACCTTGGCTGAGCATTTAATTGAAGGAATGGTAAATGCACTTTCTTCTCTTCCTGGTATAGGAAGAAAAAGTGCCTATCGTATCAGTTTTCATTTATTAAGACAGGACCCCGCGGTTTTTAACGGATTCATCCAAAGTTTGTCAGAAGTAAAAGGTAGAATCCGTTTCTGTTCTCGTTGCGGTTCTTATTCTGAAGAGGAGATCTGCGATCTTTGTCTCTCCGAAAAAAGAGACGGTCATACCGTTTGCGTTGTAGAACAACCGGAAGATGTATTCTTTATAGAGAACACAGGTGAATTCAAAGGAAGATATCATGTCCTCAACGGTGTCATTTCTCCCTTGGAAGGAGTTGGACCACAAGATCTACGCATCAGAGAACTTTTAAATAGAATAGAACCGGAAAACCTAAAAGAAGTTTTAGTTGCAACCAACCCTACATTAGAAGGGGATGCGACAGCGGATTATTTAAATCATCAATTAAAGAATTTTAATATATCTGTTACTAGGATCGCTTATGGGATCACAGTGGGCGGTTCCATAGAACTTGCAGACCAATACACTTTAGGGAGAGCAATCCGCTCTCGACTCAAACTTTAGAATCTGTGCTCTGCCGTTACGAACAATTCTCTCAAGATTGTTCCTTGGGTTGTATCCAAATACGCCTTTAATCCATTGCCCGCTATAAAATAGCCGGAACGTAAAAGTATCTGCATATCTCGAAATGCACTCCATCTTAGGTTCAGGTTATATTCCTGGCCGAAGTATGATGAGGTATGATAGAAGTTTTCCTCATTGTAAAACCTATTATTATCTATAAGAGGAGACTTGGTCCCGTACAATCTGTAATAACCTAAAGTTAAAACCAAAGGACCAGATACGACTATATCGGTAAAAATTCCATACTCATACAAACCGCTCATGTCTCTACCGGAGAATAACGCATAACCTCCCGTGAAGTCGTTAGCAATGTTAGAAAGTGAATATCCTGGGAACAAAGTTCTATATCCATTCCCGTGTAAGTTGGATCTGGTCCCATCTTTCTCATAACCTGGCCGTCCTGTAGAACCAGAAATCATCGAGGTAATACTTACGGATTCATTATAGCGATAAGATAATTGCGTATCGAAGAATCCACCTTTGATATTGTATCGATCGTACTTTTGTTGGATCTCATTACCATCGGCATCTCTATATGGATTCAAAGACTTTACGGTTCCATGATTGTAGATCCCATGGATAGTCCATGTAAAATCGGAAAAATTGAATTCGTTGAATAGACCATGCCAGAATAGTTGATTTGCATCACTGGTCCTGGAAACCAACCCATATACACCGCTTACGTCTTGAACATCTCTTAGATTATCGTCCAAGTAAAAGCTGTACAATTCATGCTTAGCATTATTGAAGAAGCTAGTCTTGATCTTATAAAAATAAACGTTGGAACCCTGATAATTTTTATCAGCGAACGTATTCTTATCTAAGTCGGTGAGATTGTTCTGTTTAGCTACGAACCAACCGCCCTCTATCGTAGTATTCCAATCCCTGATGTCCTTGGTTAAATTCACTCCAGTTCCCGGAACGAACACGACTCTACCTTGTGCGGACGTGAAAAGTTGAAGACCAACCCTTGCAGTAAAACTTTTCTCGGGTAACTTGAAGTTAAGATATAAAAAGTTAGTTTGCATGTTCACTGCAGAGCTGAAGGTAGCTTCTCCACCTTGTCCAGGCCCTATGCTAGAACTCTGATTAACTCCTCTTCCCCCGAAGATAATATCCCCTATCTGAACGCCCACTAATGCTTCGAAATATTTCGAAGTGGAGAAGTTCATATTCAAAGTCATCCTAGTATCGTAATAAGTCGTGTCTTCCTTTTGCGGAGTGAGAGTACTTGGATTCCCTTTCTCCCTAGCGGCTAACTCATTTTGATATTTGGTGAGAGTGTCTTTATTGTATTGTTGTAAGAAATCAGAACGATTATAAGGAGTTACCGGAGTTTGTCTGGAAGTGTAAATATCTCTTCCCAAATTGAAACCACGCACCCGATAGTTTCCTTGGAAATCTATTTTTGTTTTTTCCTCCACTTCCTGGGCAGAGATAGAAATGCCTGCAAGAACAAAGATAACGAGGGCAAGAATTCTGATCTTTTGAATCGGAGAGTCCAACACGAATTATTTTACCCAACCGTTTCCTAGAAAATATTTGGCACGTAGACTTTCTATCACTCCTGTTCTTTTTAACTCTTTCACAAAGAAGTTAAAATTATCCGCAAGTACTAGATCGTTCAAAGGTAATGCAGCACTAATATACTCATCCATGACAGGATTTACAAGAGCCACATAGTTCGCTTTTAGACTCGGTTGTTTTTGCAACAAGGATAGAATGTACAAACTATCTGCAACGTAACAAATCACATTCCCTTTCGTTAATGCATCAATGGCGATAGAATCGGAAAGATAACTGTAAATTTGGTTTTTACCAAACCTTCTCAAAAGATAATTATGATTAGTGGTATTGGATCTAACGGAAAATGAAAGAGCGTTTAGAACCGCCAAGTCCTCCAAAGATTTGAAATTCCTAGTTGTTACTATACTACCTTCCGGTTCGGGAGGGAGAGAACGTTTATGAATAAGGCCTGCAGGAGTTGTAAGAAGATACGGATCGGAAAAGGTAACTGTTTTTCCACGACTAAGATCTGTGGACATTCCCGCCATTGCCATGTCGATCGTGCCAGCAGAGATCTCATCCGAAAATTGACGAAAAGTTTTGAGAGGTTTTACTTTGAGAGCAACTCCCAAATAATCCGCATACAGTTTAGCAAGTTCCATATCGAAACCTGGAAAGCCTTCTTTCGGATCTTGGATATAAAAAGGTTCGTAAACACGATTGACCCCGACCACCAATTCCTTCTTAGAAAGGACAGAGTCCAATCTGGAAGACATAGATTTGGTTTGGGAATATAAGTCTAGAGAGATAAAAAGTACAAGGGCCGAAAGAATTGCCGACTGAAACTGCTTCCGCATTTTCATGATACCTAGGTTATCGGCATCTTCCGGTTGTTAAAGGAGTTTTTAGTCTATTCTAAAATTTGAAATTCGGTCCTTCGATTTTTGCGGTCCGTTTCCGGGTTTTTTTCCGGATAAATCGGCTCTTTACTTCCCTTTCCATCGGTAGTAAATCTACCGACAGAAATTCCTTTTTTGACCAGGTAATCCTTCACAGCAGCGGCCCGATTACGACTTAATTCCAAATTGTCGCTCAGATCCCCATGTAAATCTGTATGTCCTGTGATTTTCAATTTTATGGAAGGATTTTCATTTAAGAAAGAGACCAGTCGATCCAAAATTTCAAAGGATTCTTCTTCGATCTCAAAAGACCCGGTCCGGAAGTGAATGGATTCCAAGGAGATCTTTTTATTTTTCTTCAATTCTTCCCATTCATTTAAAGAAAATTCGAAGATATCGTAATTTCCCCCTTCTTTCACAAGCCTACAAAAGTAGGCATTCTTTCCATCAGGAGTTTCTGTATAGAATGCTTCGTCCCCGGGAGAATTAATGACCGGTCCAAGATTTACTGCAGGGGAGAAGGTTCCGTCTTCCTTGATCTCTACTTTATAAATATCTAATCCACCATAGCCGCCAGGACGATTGGAAGAAAAATACAAATACTTGCTATCTCTACTCAAAGTAGCAGCGATCTCCGCATGTTCCGTATTGACCGGGCTTTCCATTCGGATCGCCTTTCTCCAAGAACCATCCTTATATTCTGAAATATAAATATCCGACTCTGCCACTTTTCCAAAAGGATAACGGGTGAAGAATAGATAGCTTCCAGCTAAAAAAGGATTCTCTTCAATTGCAGGAGTATTCACCTCTTGAGGGAGTCTTGTCGCTTTGTCCCAAGATCCGTCTTTCATTGTGGCAAAGTAAAGATCCCTAGAAACTCCGATCTTACCATTGCCTAATTTAAATTCAATACTACCGTCTCGATTAGAGGAGAAGATGACCGCCTTTTCATTTTCTATAATGAAAGGACTTTGATCGTCATACTGAGAATTCAATTCTGAAATTTCTACACCTGAGCTCCAACCGTCTTTGGTTTTTACTGATTTTAAAAGATCTGAATAGTTGGAATTCTTACGTTTGGAATAATAATATAATGTATTTCCGTCTTCTGAAAGACTGATCCCGAATTCATTTAAAGAAGTGTTAATCTCTCCTTTTATAGGGGCAACCTTACCTTTTAAAGAGGAATCTTCTGCACCGGATACTGAAAATCCTGCGAACACAAAATAACAAAGTAAGACATAAATGCTTTTGAAAGAAGTAGAAGACTGAGTATGGATTTCGGAAGCCATACTCTAACTATCTGTCTTTTAGAGAAAAACCTGATACTTTTTCGAAGAAAAAATCAGAGATATTTTTTCAAAACTTCTGGGAACTCGATTGTTCCATCTTCTTTTTGATAAGTTTCAATGACAGCTGCTAAGGTCCTTCCAATCGCTAAACCGGAACCATTTAAAGTATGAACCAATTGGTTTTTGCCTTCTTTGGATTTGTAGCGGATCTTACCACGTCTTGCCTGAAAATCTTTAAAGTTAGAAACGGAGGAAATTTCCATCCAACGATTCAAACCAGGCATCCAAACTTCCAGATCATACGTTTTGGAAGAAGCAGCAGAAATATCCCCGCTGCATAATAACATCACTCTGTATCTGATCCCCAATTTTTTCAGGATATTCTCCGCATGAGAGAGCATCTTTTTATGTTCTTCCTCGGAATCTTCGGGACGAGCAAACTTTACAAGTTCTACTTTTTGGAATTGGTGAACTCGAACTAGACCTCTAGTATCTTTTCCATAAGAACCAGCTTCTCTTCTGAAACAAGAAGTATGAGCAGTGATAGAGATAGGTAGAGAATTTTCCGGAATGATCTCGTCTCTGTACAAATTGGTTAAAGGAACTTCTGCAGTAGGGATCAGATTGAGTTCATCTCTTTCTAATCTATAATATTCATCCTTAAACTTTGGGTACTGTCCTGTAGTGGTCATACATTCGTCGTTTACCATAACCGGTACCCAAACTTCTGTATAACCGTGCTCAGTAGTATGAGTCTCTAACATGAAGTTGGCCAGTGCTCTTTCTAATTTAGCACCCAGACCAAAATAAGTATAAGCTCTGGCACCTGCGAGTTTTGTTCCCTTCTCAAAATTGAACCAGCCTAATGCTTCTCCCAATTCGAAATGAGGTTTAGGAGTAAATTTGAAATCCCTGACTTCTCCTATTTCGTACAAAACTTTATTATCGTGCTCGTTCTTACCTACAGGAACGTCTTTATCTAGAATATTAGGAAGACCTAAATTGATATCTAACAGCTTGGATTCCAGAGATTCAAGATCGTCTTCTATCTTTTTGATCTTGTCTCCAATCTCTTTCACGGCAGCAGAAGCAGCAGCAATATCCCCGCCTGCTTGTTTTACTTTTCCGATCTCTTTACTTGCTTTATTCCTTTCTTCACGGAGTACATCCGCCTCTTTTTGCTGGACTTTTCTCTTTTGGATGATGTCGGCAAGTTGGTCCAAAACTGCTAGGTCTTTAAACCCTCTCAATTCTAGATTTGATTTCAGTTCTTCAGTGTTATCGGTAATGTATTTCAGATCAATCATGATGGTACGCCTTCCTTTGCGTGAATTTTAAGGAATTATTATACAAAGTCTTTTCTACCTGGGCATTGGGTTCTTTTCTAAGAGAGAACATCTTCTCTAAAACAAATTTAGTATAAGAAGGTTCATTTCTTTTTCCTCTAAACGGAGGTGGTGCCAGAAATGGTGCATCCGTTTCGATGAGCATACTTTCCAAAGGAAGTTTTTCCGCAGCTTCTTGGATATCTCTTGCGTTCTTAAAAGCAAGTATTCCCGAAAAAGAAATATAATATCCTAGATCCACTAATTTCTTCGCTGTCGGATAATCGTAAGTAAAACAATGGATTACTCCGAATGCCTTGTCTCTATGTTCTTTTAAAATAGAAACTGTATCTTCTGCTGCATCTCTGGAATGAATAACTACAGGAAGAGAATATTCGGAAGAAGCTTCTAAGAAAGAATGCAACACATCCGCCTGATAAGTCTTAGTCGATGCATCGTGATAATAATCTAATCCGATCTCTCCAATCGCGGATAACTTTTGGTCCGTCACATTTTCTTTGACTAGTGTCAAAATTTCCTCTTTTTTAGGAAATTCATGAGTCTCTGTTGGATGGCAACCGATCGAATAAAATATTTCTATCTCTTCATCTGAAAATTTTTCAGATAAACCTTTCGCTCTAATTGAACTCTCAAGGTCGATCCCTATCTGAACGATCTTTTTTATACCAGATTCTTTTGCTTTTTTTAGTGATTCTGCAATATCCTGCCCTTGCTCTTGTATTATATCTAAGTGGCAGTGAGTGTCGATGATGGAGTACATTTGAAAACGGCTTTTAAAAGGCAGTTTTCGCGATTTGTATTGACTGAAAAGAGAATTTTTTAGAATCCTTACTGCATAACGACGGAACGGGAAAACTCGTTGGTTTGGGACATAATAGCTTGAATCTAAAATCCTATCTTGCACTACTTTATTATAGGCTCAGATACAAATACCAAGATCTGAAGCTTAAGCTAGATATCAAAATAGCGAATTGGAATAAGAAGGGTAAAGAACGTCTCACCGTCATGGTGATCCCTCACTCCGAACAAAAGACGATCAACTTTCATATTTCTTACAGAGCGATCACCATCTTTATCGGGACTATTTTGGTCCTTCTTCTTATCAGCTCTATTAACGTTCTCAGTCACTCAGGATCTATTCATCAGCTTACAGAGTTAAATTTATCCAACCAAGACTTCATTCGTCAGTCGGCAAAAATGAAGGAGGAGATCAACAGCCTTCATGAACACGTTGAATACTATCATAATCATGTAGGCTCCCTTTACGGAAGATTAACCGGAGACAATTCCAAAGTTGCAAAAGGGATCGGTGGAGCGGAAAAACTCTCTATTGGTTCCGATAAAAACTTAGCACCGGGTGCCGAAGTATTCCGACTGAAGGAAGATGTTCACAATCTTAAAGTAGCGAACGAACTTACTCAAGAAATCATAAGTATATTAAAAAAACGTAAAAATCTAATCCGTCAAACCCCGTCGATTTGGCCGGTAAAAGGATATGTTCTTTATCCTTACGGAGAATATCTGAATCCGATTACCGCTCGCAGGGACTTCAATAACGGATTAGACATCGGAGCTTTCCCTGGATCCGAAGTGGTGGCAACCGCACCGGGTACTGTTTACGAGATAGGATACACTCGTAACACAGGATATTTTGTGAAAGTGGCGCACAAGTTCGGCTGGAAAACGATTTACTCAAATTTAGATCGTGTAAAAGTGAAAGCGAACCAGCAAATTTCCAAAAACGAAGTATTAGGTTTCGTTGGAAAATCGGAAAATAGTCCTCAGTACAGTCTTCATTATGAAATTCATGTGGGTACCAGAGCGATCGATCCTTTTGCATTCTTGAACCAGATCCAAGACTGATGGCCCATACAGAAGAGCAATTAGCAGTAAATAGCATCATCGGCGAAGGCGCCGAATTCAGCGGAGACTTCAAACTTTCCGGACTTCTACGTATTGACGGTATTTTTAGAGGAACTATAAAAACCGACGGAAAAGTCCTAATCGGAAAGACCGGAATCGTCGATACGGATATTAAAGCTCGTATTGTCGTTGCCGGCGGTGAAATTAATGGGAATATATTCGCGTCGGAACGAGTGACTCTACTCGCTAGCTGCCGTATGAAAGGAGATATCATCACTCCTAAGGTAGTTATGGAAGAGGGAGTACAATTCGAGGGAAATTGCAAGATTAACCCGACCACTCATTGAAGATCCAATCCCAAAAAGACCCTCGCACAGAATCACGTAGAAAAAGAGACTTCGGACTCTCTCTTCAGTCTTCCTTATACCAACCTGTACCAAGTTCCGTATCCGATTCCCAGATCCCTGATTCTAAAAGTGAATTTTTCGACTTAGTGGAACATCTTCTTCCTTATAATCAGGAAAGGACAAGAGATCTAAATTCTTTACTCAGAGATCTTCCGGACGCAGAAAGAAATTTTTTAAAATCCCCAACTTATGCAAATCTAGAAGTTTATAAAAGGATTGTTCAAGGCATCTTGAAAGAAGTTCTAGATAGAAATACAAGTTTAGAAACTTTACGCACCAGAGCAAGAGGTGGTTCTGAAAAAGTTTACCAAGTGGTCCAGATCGTAGATGATAAGATCCAAACTCTCGCGGACTTTATAGTTCATCCTGAAAATTCTACTTTTGATCTGATGAAAAGAATGGAAGATATTCGCGGTCTATTAGTAGACCTTATGAATTAAGATCAGCTTTTAGAGCCTAAGTTCTTAAACACTTCCGGAAGTTTTGCAGGTTTTCTGGATTCCAATAATAAAAACGCCCAGGTCAATTCTCCGTTACAAACCAAACTATCGTCTGATACTTTTCGGACCTGTATATTCCATTGGATACTTGCCGGTTTGATCTCCCCGGCTTTTACATAAATTTTTAGTTCTTCGTCGAATCTTGCAGGCGATTTGTATTCGATCAATGAGCGGGTAACTACAAAATCCAGGCCATTTTTCTCTAATTCGCCCTTATAGTCGTACTTCAGAAATCTCATGTACTCGTTCAGAGCAGTATCAAAGTACGTAAGATAATGTGCATTGAATACTACTGCTTGCGCATCGATTTCGGAATAACGTACTCTTAGAATGTAATAGAATTCTGAATCGTTTGAGCTCATCGGCACTTTTTGATAACCAAAATTCTTAAACGAACTTATAAGCCTAAGGCGTCTAAAACCTTTTGTAAAGCATCCAAACTTGGATATGCAATGCTGAGTTTTCCCTTTCCGGAAGAAGAATTATGAGTGATATCTACTTTCATAGAATACTTTTTACGGAACTTATTCTCTAATTCTACAATATCCACTTCTTTACGTTTGGATTTTTTCTTCTCTCGGACCGGAGCTTCTTCCGTTAGATTCGCGACAATGTCCTCCACTTGGCGGACCGTCAGACCTTTCTCTGCGATTTGGTAAGCGAGCTGTTCTGATTTTTTGCGATCTGCGATGGAAAGAAGAGGTCTCGCATGACCTTCGGATATTCTTCCGTTCTTTACCAGATCCATTACAGAATCAGGCAATTGTAAAAGACGAATTAAGTTGGAAACGGTGGCTCTGTTTTTACCAACTCTAGATGCGATATCGGTAATCTTTAATCCGGATTTTTCAGAAAGAGTCTTATATGCTAAAGCCTCTTCGATCGGGTTTAAATTTTCTCTCTGGATATTTTCGATAAGAGCCATTTCCAAAGTCTGTTGGACATTGGCTTTTTTAACTACGACCGGAATTTTAATGAAACCTGCAATTTTACATGCACGGTATCTTCTTTCTCCTGAGATGATCTCATATCCTGAACCGGTATCTTTTACTACGATCGGCTGGATGACCCCATGAGCCTTGATAGTCTCTGCAAGTTCACGCAAAGATTCTTCGTTAAAAGTTCTTCTTGGTTGATCGGGATTTGGACGGATCTCGGAAAGTTTTACTTCTTTGAGTGAACCTTCTCCACCTGCTTCTTTGAAAGATCTTTCCTCCGAAACAGGAATTAAATTCCCGAGTCCCCTTCCTAATGCTTTCGGTTTTGCGCTAGCACTCATTAATTTTTACCAGCGACTTCTATAGCAAGACTTCTGTAACTTTGTGCGCCAATCCCTTCCGGATCGTAAGAAAGAATGGACTTACCGAAAGAAGGAGCTTCCGAAAGTTTAATGTTTCTTGGAATAACGGTAGTATATACTTTTTCTTTAAAGTAAGACTTAACGTCTTCTGCCACTTGTTGAGCAAGATTGGTTCTCTTATCGAACATTGTCAGTAACACACCTTCGAGTTCAAGAGGCGGATTCAATTTTTCCTGAACCAGAGAGATGATCTTCATGAGTTGAGTCAGTCCTTCCAGAGCGAAATATTCCGTTTGGAGAGTGATCATTACGCTGTCGGCAGCTGACAATGCATTGATAGTAAGAACACCAAGAGAAGGAGGACAGTCGATCAAGATATAATCGTACTCTGTCCTCAAATGACCGATCGCATTTTTTAAACGAAACTCACGATTCTCTTCTCCCAATAAATCCGCTTCTGCTCCGGACAAATTGATATTAGAAGGAATAATATGAAGGTTTTCGATATCAGTCCTCTTGATACATTCTGCAGCAGAAGATTCTCCGATCAAAAGTTCATAAGAAGTATTTTGGAGAGTATTGATCTCAAATCCTAAACCGGATCCTGAGTTGCCTTGCGGATCAAAATCTACGATCAGCACTTTTTTACCGATCGCAGCTAGATTTGCTGCAAGATTAATAGAGGTAGTAGTCTTTCCTACGCCACCTTTCTGATTACTTATGGATACTATCTTTCCCATAGAATTCTTTGCTCTCCTTCTCGAGGAGCTTCCAAGCTCTAGGGATACCTTGCCTTGCCGATCCGACCTTTTTCAAGAATTTAATATGTCGCATGCCTAAAAAGTCGAGTTCAGGCAAAAAGACAGTTTTTTCTACTTCAAAACCACTATCATTTAAGATCTTCTTTTCAAGCTTTGCATCAAACTCGTCTTTCCCTATAAATGGGACATAATATCCATTTTTTATAATACATCTACTTAAGACTTCTGCGCTCCAAGGATAGGGCACAAAGCCCCGAGAAACACCTAGATTCCAATCGGTTTTCCAGTCTTCAGCTCTTGCAAAAAGGAACTCCACACCTGAGATCTTGTTTTCTTTTACAAAGTTTTCCGTGTGAGAAAGCTTTCTTCTTTGTGAATCTAATAGAACTAACTTAGGCCTTTCCTTTTCCACTAAACAACGAAAGAAGAAGCCCGGGACGCCGGGACCAGTGCCTGCATCCCCCACCTTCATCTTGTTAAACGACCCAAGTATGCTATGGATCTTATAAAGGTGAAAGATAGATTCTAGAACGTGGCGATCTAAGATCTCGTTTGTATCTCTTTTGGAGAAAAATCCGCCTGCTTGGTTCTTATCTTTTAGAAACGATAGGAATAAAGAGACAAGTTCCCAATCGAATAGGGGAAGGATCTGCTCTGCGTCTTTTGGAAATCTAAATTTTACCGCGGCTTGGATCCCATCCGGATCATGATTGAAGTCCGGATGGCTTGTCTCTGTTTCTATCATTCTACTTTGTGACTTGGTGGTTGTATTCTATGATGGCTTTGAATAAAATTTCAATTCCCATCTTGAGCTGAGGAACGCTCATGCTCTCATTCTTACCATGAATTCCATCTATCTCTTCAGAGGAAAGTAATGCAGGAATAAGTCCGTAACATTTTAATCCGATCTGTCTGAGATATGAACTGTCTGTTGTTCCAGGTGATAAGAATGGAGCGGCTATGGATCCCGGTTCAACGGCAGTCACAGTTCCCGCAAGAACTCTAAATAATAATCCATCCATTGGAGAAATACTTCCGGACTCTAAGTGACGTGCGCTAACTTCTACTCCGTATTTTTCTCCGAGTGCTTTTACTTCTTCGAAGATCTTTTTCTCATCTTGTCCGGGGAGAATACGAATGTCTAAAGATCCAGTTGTCTCAGAAGTGATCACATTCATTCCAATTGGCTGACTATCTATACCTGTTAAGCTCACAGTGTTTCTAGTCATCGCCCTAAGATGTCTGTTAGAGTTGATCACACCTTTTAAGATCAAAAAGAGTACTGGGTTTCTAGATCTCTTTAATACAAATGAATCCGGAAAATTACTGATGGCTCCTAATGAATAAAAGAATGCTGCAGTCTCATCCTTGATCATCGTTTTGTTTCCGATGTTCTGCACATCTTGTAAAAAATCCACCATGGACTTTGCAGCGTAAGTTACAGGAGGAGTACTTCCATGTCCAGGAATAGATTTAGCTTTTAAGTCCAACCACACTGCGCCTTTTTCTGCGAGTTGTATATTGAATACTTTAGAACCTTTGATCGCTATGTCTTTGGATCCGGTCCCACCTTCGTTCCAAACATATTCGTATCCGTTGAATATTTCTTTGTGCTTATCTACTAAGAATCTAGCTCCGTGTTCGGAACGGCTTTCTTCATCCGCAATCGCAAGGAACATTAAGTTTCTTTCTAATGGGATCTTCTTCTCATGAATCAGTAAAAATGCATAAAGCTGCATGATGCCAAGACCCTTAACATCAACTGCACCTCTTCCATGAATTCTATCTCCTTTTCTTACTCCGGAGAATGGAGGAATATCCCAATCTTTGGCATCAGCTTCTACAACATCGATATGACTTGTGAGTATTAAACCTTCTTTAGTTGTATCTTTACCTTTTAACTCCGCAAGAAGAGATGCTCTGTCCGGCTTGCCAGGATATTCAATAATGCGAGAAGGAATTCCTCTCTTGTCTAAGATAGATTTTAAAAAGAGTGCTCCTTCTTTCTCTCTACCTCTGATCGTTGCGATCCTGATATAAGCTTGTAGATCTTTTGCGGCATCTTCACTCAGAGCAGAGTAATCTAAGTTCGGAACAGTTGCTTCCGGTTGGATGGGTTTGATCCCCTTTTCAGTGAATGCAATCGTATAAAGAACGAAGATCGCTATAAGAGCAAGGACCGTGATCCCGAATTTTTTGAGGGACATATTTCCTCTCCACTAGTCTTTCTATGTTGGCTTCTAATGTTTTAGGTGTAGAAGCCCGTAAAAAATTATTCCGTCATTGAACCTCTGCAAGGAGTTTTCCTTTGATTCCGAGAATGGAATGTTATAATTTATGTAGGTCTTCCGACTGAAACAAAATGAAATTCCAAGAGTCGTACAGGTATTACAAAAAGAAAAACCCCCAATATCTAATCTTGATCCGGTATCATTATGGAAGGAACCCTTTCAAATTTCCTAAAAAGACTCTTAACATTTTTCCCAAATAGTCGATGTCTAGAAGGAGGTAATCTCCATGTTAAAAAGAGTATTCTTCTCCTTCGTTCTTATCTTCTGCATCAGTCCGATCCACTCCTTCACTCCTGGAAAATGGTCTCACACTGATAGGATCATTTTAGGTTTTGAAAAGGGCGGACCTACCCAAGAACTAGTAAAAGATTCAAAAGGTAATTTGATCTATACTGCTAAGTATGAGTACGACCCTTCCGGAAAACTAGTTAAAGAAAACTATACCGGACAAGATGGAAAGCCTGATGGTTACACCAAGTTCGTATACAAAGATGGAAAAATCCTAAAAGAAGAACTCTATAATAAAGATGGGGTGAATCTTGAATCCAAAAACTTCGGATACAATAAAGCAGGAGTTCTTTCTTCTATCGAATTAATAGATAAGAATGGAAAGAATATACTTACCTGCACGATCATCTCTTGGGGCGAAAATGGTTTAGTGAAAGAAGCTCAGACTGAATGGGCAGATGCAAAACTTACTGAAAGATTTGCGATCATTAAGGACCCGAACAAGCCGGGACTATTCCAACAAAACATCTACAACGAAGATAAACAACAGGCCGCATCTACTGTTCTTACTTTCGACTCGAGCGGAAAACTTCTGAGTCGTATGAATGTTCAAGGAACGATTGAAAGAATGAACCGACTGCTCTGGGACAAAGACAATCGGTTACAGCAGTTCACTTTTTTGATCAAGCAGGGAGATAAATGGGCCGTGGAGAAAACTCACGAGCTTGTTTACGGAAAATAATCGCCGCGTTTCACGTGAAACAGAGAGAAGGGAGAGCATTTGCTCTCCCTTTTTTATATCTTCGGAAAGACAAAAGCATCTATTCCAATTCCAGCACCGAGATCTAAAGCAAAGCACTTCTCTTTCAGAATATAAGGTAGAATGTCTTCATATAGATCATAAAAATCAACAGCGACTGTAACTTTAATATACTCTTGTAGATGACTTTCGTATCCTTGCGCGCCTTTTACTTGGTTTTAATTCATTAGAGTTGTATAGAGAAGAGAGGGAAGATTTTAGATACCGCGTGTGGGAATTCCAACACGCGAGTGAATACAGTAGAATATGAGCCAAGAGATAGCGGCGGAATCACCCGAAACGTTTCACGTGAAACGTAGGAACTCCAACAAGCAGAAAGTAACCCAACCGCTGATCTTAAAACTTAAACCGGACTCGGCTTTCTTCCTTTGATATAGAAAAGGAGCATATCGATATCACTTGGATCAACACCTGAGATCTGAGCTGCTTTTTCTAAATTTAAAGGACGATGTTTGGTAAGTTTCTGGATGGCTTCCTTTTTAATACCAGGCACTAAAGAGTAATCGATCGTCTCAGGAATAGGAGTAGTAAGATATCTATTCTTCCAATCGATAGTATCTTGTTCTCTTTTGATATAACCTTCGTACTTGATCTCCATCTCGATGACCTTTCTGTCTTGAGCACTCAGCTCTTCGGACTCAGGCAAAAGGAATTTGATATCTTCGAGAGAAATCTCAGGTCTTTTTAAAAATGAATCTAGCTTTGCTCCATACTTCAAACTCTGGATGCCTTTTCTTTCTAATAAAGCTTCGAATTCAGGTATAGGTTTGAGAGGAGTAGATTGTATCTTCTCCTTTACTTCAGAGATCTTTTTGTATCTGCCTGTCATCTCATTGAAGGTTTCTTCTGAGACTAGACCCATCTTGTATCCATACTTCATGAGTCTTTGATCCGCATTGTCTTGTCTCAGAAGAAGTCTATGTTCCGCACGGGATGTAAACATTCTATATGGATCTTCTACACCTTTATGAACTAGATCATCCACAAGAACTCCGATATATGATTCTCCTCTGGAGAATAACATCGGCTCCTCCCCTCTTAATGAAGAAAGTACACTATAAGCAGCAACCAAACCTTGGGCCGCTGCTTCTTCGTAACCGGTAGTGCCGTTGATCTGTCCGGCATGATAAAGACCTTTGATTTTTTTAGTTTCTAAGGTTGGTTTTAATTCAGTTGGATCTACATAGTCGTACTCGATCGCATATCCAGGTCTTAAGATCTCTGCTTCTTCTAGACCTGCAATAGAACGTACAAGTTTCCATTGCACTTCTTCAGGAAGACTAGTGGAGACTCCATTTAGATAGATCTCTTGTGTATCGTAACCTTCCGGTTCCAAAAAGATTTGGTGCCTTTCTCTATCTGCAAAACGAACAATCTTATCTTCTATAGAAGGACAATATCTAGGCCCAGTAGATTTGATCTGACCCGAATACATAGGAGAAAGATGAATGTTCTCATTGATCAACTGATGAGTTTTTTCATTCGTGTAAGTGATATAGCAAGGGATCTGTCTGCGAGTGATCTTGGTTGTAGAAAAAGAAAAAGGAGAAGGATCCGGATCACCTTCTTGCACACTCATTACAGAAAGATCCACAGAATTTTTATGAATTCTAGGAGGAGTTCCTGTTTTCAATCTTCCTAATTTCAGATTATACTTAGCAAGCGAATGAGAAAGACCTTTAACTGTAGGTTCTCCGAATCTACCGTTCTCTTTTTGGTAAGTTCCAATATGAACAATTGAAGATAAGAATGTTCCGGTAGTTAAGATTAAATGATTGGTGAAAATTTCGAAACCTCTTCCTGTCCGAACTCCTACAACACGATCTCCTTCGATCAAAAGATCTTCTACAGTATCTTGTCTGATGGATAAGTTTTGGATGGATTCAAGTGTATGTTTTACTTTGAGTTGGTATTCCTTCTTCTCGGCTTGAGCTCTAGGTGCCCAAACACTAGGACCTTTAGATGTATTCAACATTTTGAATTGGATACCAGTTGCATCGATGACCTTTCCCATCAAGCCACCAAGTGCATCTACTTCTCGAACCATATGTCCTTTTGCAATCCCACCAATAGCTGGGTTACAAGACATTTGTCCGATCGTATCTAAGTTCATTGTGATGAGTAAAGTTCTAGCGCCTCCGATAGATGAGACATAGGCAGCTTCGGAACCTGCATGACCGGCACCGACCACCACACAATCAAAACGATTGGGAAAAAAAGAAGAATTCATTCAGACCTAGCACTCCTGCATAAGCGCTTCACAACATCGATCATTAGTCGACAGTAGAGCCTATGCTTAGAATCATGTAATCAATAGTATCACTTTCAGGTTCCCTGTACATGCCCGAATCCATCAAGAAACTCTCTTACTTCGAAGGAAAAATAGTCCCGGAGTCCGAAGCTAATATAAACATCAAAACTCACGCGCTACAATACGGAACTACAGTCTTCGGAGGTATCCGAGGATATTATGATTCTAATTCAGATAACTTATACGTTTTCAGGATCTTAGATCATTATAAACGTCTTGTGAATTCTACAAAGATCATGCAGTTGCAATTCACAAAAACTCCAGAAGAACTCCGTGACATAACCCTAGATCTACTCAAACAATCCGGATACAGAAGGAACGTATATCTTAGACCTTTCATCTATACTTCCGCTCTGCAACTTTCTCCTAGGTTTCATGATGTTCCTACTGAACTTGCAATTTATGTTTTAGAGTTGGACGATTACTTAGATACCAAACGTGGACTGACTACTATGGTTTCTAGTTGGAGAAGGTTCGACGATACTGTCATCCCTACTCTCTCCAAAGTTTCCGGCGGATATGTAAACTCAGCTCTTGCAAAATCGGAAGCAGTTCAGAACGGATATGACGAAGCAATCTTCTTAGACGGAAGAGGATTCGTAAGCGAAGGTTCTGCGGAAAACATCTTCTTAGTTAGAGATGGAAAGATCATCACTCCTTCTATATCTTCTTCTTTACTCGAAGGAATTACAAGACGTTCGGTTCTACAACTTGCAAAAGATGCTGGTTACGAAGTCGTCGAAAGAGAGATCACAAGAAGTGAACTTTATATCGCAGATGAGATCTTCTTCTCCGGAACAGGAGTACAGATTGCTTGGGTCAGCGAAGTGGATAAGAGAAAGATCGGTAACGGAGAAATGGGACCCATCACTAAAAAGTTACAGTCCACATTCTTCGATCTAGTAGTTGGAAAAAACCAAAACTACAAACACTGGTTGACTCCTGTTTATTAAACCTTAATAAAAGGAACATGTCTTCTGCATTCGGTATCGAGGAAATCCAAGGCCAGGAAAGAGCTTTAGTATTCTTAAAAAAATACTCGTCTCAACCTGACCTTCTTCCTCCCTTACTTATCTTTCACGGACCGGAAGGAACCGGAAAAGAATCCGCAGTCGAAAGATTTATCAGACATATTCTTTGTTTAGAAGGAACCTCTTGCGGGCACTGTGTTTCTTGCAGGGCATTCATGCACCATTCTCATCCGGATATAGTTTGGTTTCCATTAGAGAAGAATAAACAAATCGCCATCGGAAAAGAAGACAATCCTGAAGAGTTCACTATCCGCTGGTTGATCCGCACAAGGCTTTATTATAGACCTCACCTTTCTAAGACAAGATTCATTATCATACCTGATGCTTCCTTGATCGGGAACGAAGCGGAGACAGCTCTTTTAAAATCTTTAGAAGAAGCTCCCTTCTTCACTCGTTTTATTTTTATAGTAAACGATTTGGAACAATTGAAGGAAACAATCGTAAGTCGAGCGGTTTGTATTCCTTTCAGTTATCTTCCTCAACAAGTGATCAAGGAACTACATAATAAAAATTCAATACCTTACTTCCCAGCAAAAGGAGGAAGTATGGTATCCTTCGATTGTCCGCCTATCGTGTTGGAACAAATTTCCCAAAGAATAAACGGAAACTTAAGACAACCGTTGGATTATCTTAGATTAGAAGAATGGATACTAGAATACAAAGAAGAACATCCCGATTGGAAAGAGGATTTCTCCTTTAAAGACTTCTTAGATCTGATTGGATTATTATTATTACAGGAATTTTCTAAATCGGATTTCGATTCCAATCTTCCTAAGATGGAAGCAATCTTTCGGTTTAAAGAAAAATTACACGAAAGAGTGCATGGGCAAGAGAATATTGCGTTGTCTTTACTTATTCACGAACTCTCTCTACTAGAACAAAAATAAAAATTTCTTTTTACTTTCTTTAAATTTCATATCAATCACTTCGCTTAACAATGATTAAACGATCAAATACTAGTAATTACACTAAGTGACATAATGATTTATTTATCACTAATCTACTGTGTTTTTCCTAAGGTTTCTTTTTCGATTTCCGAATTTTCATTTGTATGCGACCGACAGAAGAAAAATAGTGTAATCTCGTCGGATGGTCCTTCGGACCGTTTCCTAATTCAGTTTTTTCTTTTCCGAGACAAATACGAGTTTCGTATTTATAAAGTCGTCGGCGTGTTCTTGATTTTTTTCTTTGGAGTTTTGTTTGGACCCTAGTTGGAAGCGTGTATTAGAGGAAGTTTCCAAGGAAATTCCCCCAACGTACTTTGATAAGTTTATATATACCTTACAACTAGAGAGTTTAACAGACGATCGTTGCATCCTAATAGCTCCGTCTTCGAATATAAAGACACATGTGGAGAAAAAATACCAAAACCATATTGAAGAAGCGATCTTCAGAGCTAGTGGAAATCGAGTCCCAGTCGAGATCATTCTTGAAGCACCTTCTAATTTAAACGAAGTTCTCCAGGAAAAATTCAAAGATAAGTCTTACTCTTTTAACGCTGATTACTCTTTCGATAATTTTATCGTAGGAAATACCAACCGTCTCGCTTTCAGCGCCGCCATGGAATGTGTAAAAAATCCGGCGGAGATCAATCCTCTCTACTTATTCGGAAAAGTGGGAGTGGGTAAAACCCATCTCCTTCATTCTATAGGATCTGAAATTCTTAAAAAGGAACCTTGGAAAACAGTACATTATATAGATATAAAATCTTTTATGAGCGAGTTTTTATTCGCTCTGCAATCTAGAGATTCTATCGAATCTTTTAAGATTAAGTACCAATCATATAATTGTCTATTGATCGACGATATCCAACTTCTAAATACAGGAGCAGAAAAGACCCAAGAAGAGTTCTTCTCTATCTTTAACTTTCTTTTTGAAAGAAAAAGACAGATCGTGATCGCATCAGATCGTCCTAGTTCCGAGCTTCCTTTACATGACAGATTAAAATCAAGATTTGTAACCGGCGTTCAGGCGGATATCCAACCTCCTGATAGAGAGATTCGAGTTGGGATCTTAGAGAAAAACTGTCAAATTTTGAATTTGGGTCTATCTCAAGAACATATCCAATTTATTGCTGATCTGATTGAAGATGATACTCGCGCACTTTTAGGTGCTTTGAACGATCTAGCTCTTCATAAGAGAGCGTTCTCACATCTATTCTTCACCACAACAATGATAGAAGATATACTGAAAAATCGTATCTTCCGTAAAAAGAATTTTCAACTCAGCCAAGATAAGGTCATCGAACACATTTCTTCTCTTTATAACTTAGATCCGAATGAGGTGATGGGAAAGAGCAGGAAACCTGAGTATGTAATCCCTCGACATCTATCTATGTACGTATTACATAAAGGTTTTCGACTGAACAAAAGTCAGGTTGGAAGAATGTTTTCCGCCGAACATACGACTGTGATCCACGCGGTCCGTAACATCGAAAATAAGATAAAAGAAGATAAAGAATTTTCCATTAAAGTAGAAGAAGTTCTGAATCGATTCCGTTTCCAATAAAAAACTTAGTTTCAACTCTTATCTGTAAGCGACATAGACCTATAGATAAACTGTAAATAAATAGTTAATATCCTATCTATAACAAGTAAATAAGACATAACACAAAATTATTGTCCCTTAAGACTTTAGTTTTGAAGGTTATTATAGCAGATATGAAGGAGTTTTTTCCGGCTCCTGGAAATTGTACTTTTCAATATATATGCGACATATTTCCCTTATCTAAAGAGTTATGACTCTTATCTACATATGCACAGGTACAAGTACTACAACAGTACATATATAAGAATCTATATATAGATCACCTATATAAATGGAGAATGCAAATTGAAGATCAAAGTGAACACATCTGAATTTCTAAAAGCGATTCACGCTGTAGAGGGAGTAATCTCTGCTAGAGAGATACGTTCAGTACTCTCCAACTTAAAATTAGAAGCTGAAACTGCTTCCGTATCTATTTCCGCGACTGACTTAGAAATATCTATTAAAACATCATTAAATGCTCAAGTAGAAAAGTCCGGAGATATTTCTTTACCTGCAAAACAATTATCCAGTATTTTTAAAACCATCCACTTTGAAGAAGCGTTACTCTCTACTGAAGATAACGATGCTGATTCCAGTATCACTTATATCACTGACGCTACTAAAAAGAATGACTATAAAAACAAACTGAACGGAATGGATGCGGAAGAGATTAAGACCATTCCTAAAGTGGATGCTTCTAATATCTCGGATTTTCCTACGGCTATGTTTGCAGAGATGATCCGTAAGACTTCCTACGCGATCGCTCATGAAGACCAAAGATATATCTTCAACGGGTTGTTTATGGTCCCTAAGGGAGATAAGCTTGTATTTGCTGTCACAGACGGTAGAAGGTTATGTAAGATTGAAAGACCTCTTTCTACAACATTGAAATTCAAAGATTCAGTTATCATTCCTTCTAAGGCAATCAGAGAGATTTCTAAAATGATTGCTACTGCAGAAACAGGAAAGATCGGGATCATTGATAATCAGATCTATGTAAATGCAAATCAGATAGAACTTCTATGTAAACTGATCGAAGGAAACTTCCCGAATTATGAGCAAGTAATTCCTAAGTCGTCTAAATTCAATGCAGTAATTCCAAAAGAAGGATTCCAGATCTATCTTAGACAAGCATTGATCGCTGCAGAAGAACCGACACGTCAGATACGTTTAACATTCTCTAAAAATAATATTAACTTCTACGCTCAAACACAAGGAGTGAACGAGGTTAGCATTAATATGCCGATCGAATATTCTGGAGACGAAGTAACTGTAGCATTCAAAGGTGAATATCTATCCGATGTATTCAAGTCGATTGACGATAATGAATTTAGAATAGAATTCAGCGATTCAAGTTCTCCTGTTGTATTTAAAGATCCATCCGATCCTGATTTCATATCGGTAATCATGCCGATGAAAATCTAAAGAGAAGATCCGTGTTTTTACGAAGCCTAAGGCTTCTCAATTTTAGAAATCACGAACAGATAAGCCTGGAGTTCCATTCCAGGCTTATTTTCTTTGTGGGAGAAAACGGAGAAGGAAAAACAAACTTACTCGAAGCTATCTCCATGATCTCTTGGCTGAAAAGTTTTAGAGAATCGGAAGAAGGAAATTTGATCCGTTGGAACTCCGACGGATATTATATCAAAGGTGAAGTTGATAGAGATCATAAAAGAGAAATTTATGAATTAGGTTTTTCTAAAAAACCGATCAGTCGTCGCAAACTTAAATTCAATCAAGAAGAAGTCAAAAAAAGATCCGACTTAGTTGGAAAATTCCTAAGTGTCTTAATGACACCGTTAGATCTAATCATAGTGGAAGGTGGGCCCTCTGAAAGAAGAAGGTTTTTGGACAGTCTACTTTCTTCTTTAGATCCTTCTTACTTAAATGATCTGATAGAATACAATCGTATCTTAAAACAAAGAAATGCACTCTTAAAAAGCGGATCTTCCGATCCAGGTCTTTATGAAGTATGGAACCAAAGGCTGATCGAAAAAGGGATAAGCATCTTTTATAAAAGAAAAGAATTCATTTTGGAATTTGATCCTATCTACAGAGAGAATCTGAAAAAACTAAGCGGTGGAAAAGATAATCTAACTCTGGAATACAGACCCAGTTTTTCCAATCTGGAAGATTTTAAGGAAACCCTACAAAGGAATATTAATAGAGATAGGAAATTAGGTTATACTTCTGTTGGGATCCATAGGGACGATTTGTATATTGGAGAAGACAATCGTGATATAATGGATTTTGCTTCTCAGGGCCAGAAGAGAAGTACTGTAATTTCTCTAAAAGCGGCCGCATTTGAGTACTATCGTCGAAAATTAGGAAGGACCCCTATTCTTCTAATCGATGATGTGATCCGTGAATTGGATGTAAAAAGAAGAGAATATTTTGTAGATCTAGTTTTGAATTCGGGACAGGCTTTTTTTACCACTACCGACCTAGAGGGTATCTCAGATTATGTGGGAAGACTAGAAGATGAAAAACAGATCTTTCTAGTAAAAAACGGACTAGTCACTCCTTACCAATGAAAGAAGAATCTAAAATACAAAAAATTGATCCTCAGGAGTTCAAAAACGTTCTTCAAAACTTAGGCTTAACAGAAGAAAGTTTAGCTGAGAAAATTGCAGTCCAAACGTTAGCAAAACGTTGGGTCGACATAATCGGCCCGGTATATGCAAATCATTCCGAACCATTTGCTGTCCACAATGACACATTGGTGATCTTAACAGTTCACTCCGCATACAAACAGGAACTTCTTTTTATGAGAAAGAGGATCTTAAGTTATTGTTCACGTTACTTAGGAAGAGATGTCGTAAAGAAAATTGAAATTAGGATCGGCAATCTCGTTTCTAAAAGACAAAAGTCCCCCTCATATACTGCAGATAAAACCGGATTGGAGGGCAAACAAAACCTAGTTTCTTTAGCCGAAAAGGAAACCGATCCTATCGCGAAAAAAAGACTTTTAGAGCTGATCGAATATCTCTAAGAAACACATTCTTTATTGAAATACCTCCGAATTTCCTTGCCTCCTTAGCTAATTTAGGAAAACTATTCATAGATCCCGGAGGATTGGATGAGCCAACCAGATAGCAGTTATAGTGCAGGTCAGATCAAGATCCTAGAAGGATTAGAGGCCGTACGCAAACGCCCCGGAATGTATATCGGGACCCAAGACGAGACAGGTCTTCATAAGATGGTCTACGAGGTTGTTGATAACTCCGTAGATGAGGCAATGGCTGGTCATTGTACCGAGATCAGTATCTCCATTCTTCCCGATAATATCATAGAAGTGAAGGACAATGGGCGTGGAATTCCAGTAGCCATTCACCCTGAAAAAAATATCTCCACAATCGAAGTGGTTATGACCATTTTGCATGCCGGTGGTAAGTTCGAGAACGATGCATATAAGGTTTCCGGTGGTCTTCACGGTGTAGGGGTCTCCGTAGTAAACGCTCTTTCCGATTGGTTAGAAGTAGAAGTTTACCAAAATGGAAAGATCCATCATCAGAAATATTCCAGAGGTATTCCTCAAGGTCCTGTCTCCGTCATTGGAGAGTCTCCCGAAAGAGGAACTGTTGTACGCTTTAAGCCGGATGCGAGTATCTTCACAACTACTGAATTCCATTTTGACGTGTTAACTTCTCGTTTTAGAGAATTAGCATTTTTAAATAAGGGATTAAAACTAATTGTTCAAGACAAAAGAAAGCCCGACTCCGAAAAGCATGAGTTCATATTTGATGGAGGGATTGTCTCTTTCGTTGAATATTTAAACGAAAACAAACATCCACTTCATAAAACAATTCATTTCGAAAGAAATAAAGATGATGTGGTCGCAGAAATCGCGATCCAATATTCAGATACATATTCTGAAAATATTTTTTGTTTCACCAATAATATAAACAATAACTTGGGTGGAACCCACTTGGAAGGTTTTCGTGCTGCTTTAACTAGAACACTTAACGATTTTTTAAAAAAAGATCAGCAGCTCGTAAAAAAACAACCTACTGCATTGTCGGGAGAGGATTTGAAAGAAGGGATCACGGCCGTAATTTCAGTAAAAATTCCTCAACCTCAGTTTAACTCTCAGACAAAAGAAAAATTAGTAAACGCAGAGATCAAAGGGATCATGCAAACTCTAAGTGGAGAAGGTCTCTCTCTTTTCTTCGAAGAGAATCCAGCAATTACTAAGAAGATATTAGAAAAATGTATATTATCAGCTAAGGCTCGAGAGGCCGCTCGTAAGGCTCGTGATTTAACTCGTCGTAAATCAGTTTTAGAGGGTGGCGGTCTTCCTGGAAAATTGGCTGACTGTTCCGAAAAGGATCCCGCTGCTTCTGAACTTTATATCGTAGAGGGAGATTCAGCAGGTGGTTCCGCTAAGCAAGGAAGAGATAGACATTACCAGGCAATTCTTCCTCTAAAAGGAAAAATTCTGAACGTAGAAAAAGCACGTTTAGATAAAATTCTTGGTAACGAAGAAATTCGTACTTTGGTTTCTGCATTAGGCACTGGAATCGGCGAAGATGAGTTTAATGTAGATAAAGCCCGTTATCATAAGATTTTTATTATGACGGATGCGGATATAGACGGTTCTCATATTCGCACATTACTTCTTACATTCTTCTTTCGTTATATGAGACCCATCATTGAAAAAGGGTTTCTATATGTTGCACAACCTCCACTGTATTTGATTAAACACGGTAAGACATCCGCTTATCTATTTTCTGATAAAGAGAAGGACGAATATTTAAAATCTCTTGGAACGGAAAAGGCAGTCATCCAGCGATATAAAGGTTTGGGTGAAATGAATCCGGAGCAACTTTGGGAGACAACTATGGATCCTGAAAAGCGGGTCGTTCTAAAAGTAAAACTCGATGATTATGTGGAAGCTGAAGATACATTTAATATCCTTATGGGTGACGAAGTAAATCCGAGACGTCGCTTTATCGAGGTCAACGCAGCCAAAGTTGCGAACCTTGATCTTTAATATATTGGTAATAGGAAATTCTAAATACAAATGAGCGAAGAGCTAGAGAACGAAACAAAAACTTTAGGATTCAGCCTTTCTTCCCGTCCTGATATTGGTGATGCATTGAAGAATGGCGTCAGGGTAATTCCTGTCGAAATCGAAGACCAAATGAAGGAGGCCTACCTTGGTTACGCGATGAGCGTAATTGTAGGAAGGGCTTTGCCTGACGTAAGAGACGGTTTAAAACCGGTTCACAGACGTATTCTACATGCAATGAATGAAAGGGCCTGGAGAAGTGATCGCCCCTACGTTAAATGTGCTAAGATCGTCGGAGAAGTATTAGGTAATTATCACCCGCACGGAGATAGTTCAGTTTACGACGCATTAGTGCGTATGGTCCAAGATTTTTCCCTTAGAGTTCCTCTTATTGACGGGCAAGGGAACTACGGATCTATAGATGGCGACAACCCGGCAGCATACCGATACACAGAAGCAAGACTCGCGAAAGTTGCAGAAGAACTTTTAAGAGATATCGAAAAGGAAACGGTAAATTTCTCTGCTAACTTTGATGATACCAAACAACAACCCGATGTCCTTCCTGCAAATTTTCCGAACTTACTAGTAAACGGTTCTTCCGGAATCGCGGTTGGGATGGCTACAAACATTCCTCCCCATAACTTGAGAGAAACGATTGAAGCAGTTATCACAGTAATTAAAAATCCTGACGTAAGTATATCAGAACTTCTTAAAATAATACCAGGACCGGATTTTCCAACCGGTGGTACGATCATCGGCGGAGAAGGTTTATTATCTGCATACCATTCTGGTAAAGGTTCAATTCGGATCCGTTCCAAAGTAGAAATAGAAGAGAACAAAAAAGGCAGGGAAGTAATCGTAGTTACAGAAATTCCTTACCAAGTAAACAAAAAGACTCTTCTAGAGAGAATTGGCGAGCTTGTTAACGAAAAACAAGTCGAAGGAATTTCTGAAATTTTAGATCTATCGGATAGAAAAGGGATCAGAGTAGAGATCCATATTAAAAAAGATGCAAATGCGCAAGTAATCCTGAATCAACTTCTGAAACTTACTCAACTTCAAGTAAGTTACGGGATCACAATGCTTGCGATCTTGGATAATAAGCCAAAGATCTTTAACATAAAAGAGATCCTGGTTGCTTATTCAATCCACAGGAAAGAAGTAATTGTTCGTAGAACTCAATTCGACCTAGATAAGGCAGAAAAACGCGCCCACATCTTAGAAGGATTGAAGATCGCTCTCGAAAACATAGAAGAAGTGATCAAAGTAATTCGTGCTTCTAAAAATGCACCGGAAGCGAAAGAACAATTGATGGCTCGATTCGTTCTTTCCGATGTCCAAGCCGATGCAATCCTTGAGATGAGACTCCAAAGACTTACTTCTTTAGAAGTCCAGAAGGTGATCGATGAGTTGGCAGAAGTTCGAGCTCTAATTATGGATCTGAAAGATATTCTCGCAAAACCTGAAAGAGTGTCTGACATAGTTTGTACTGAATTGTCCGAAGTTTCTGAAAAATTCGGTAACAAAAGAAAGACAGATATCAGCTTAGAAAGTGTGGAATCTTCTACTTTCAATGCGGAAGATCTGATTGCCGACGAAGAAGTAGTATTACAAATTACTTATGATCAATTCATAAAAAGACTTCCTCTGGATACTTTCAAAAGACAGAGACGTGGTGGAAAAGGGATCCAAGGACTTTCTCAAAAAAGAGAAGACGTAGTCAAGATCATGAAAACCGCCATGACCCACGACAATGTGATGTTCTTTTCCAATATCGGAAAAGTCTATATGATGAAGGCGTATGAACTTCCTCAAGCTTCCAAAGAAGCCAGAGGAAAATCCTTAAAGGCAATCATAGGACTTGGAGAGAACGAATCCATTTCCGCAATCTTCACATTCAAAGAAGAAGACAAAGGAAAAGATCTATTACTCGTAACCAAGAACGGGTTTATCAAACGAGTAGAATTATCCGAATTCGGCAATGTTAAAAAATCGGGTATCATCGCAATCGGCCTTAGGGACGGAGACCAACTCATCGAAGTAATTTCCGTCGAAAAGGGAGACAATGTAATGATCTTCTCCGCAAACGGACTTGCACTTAGGATCGAAATGGATACGATCCGCGCCCAAGGAAGAACTGCCCAAGGTGTAACCGGGATGAGACTTTCCAAAGAAGATGCGATCGTAGGCCTTTCTAAAGTGGTAGAAGGCGACGACATATTCGCGATCTCACAGAACGGTTACGGAAAACGCCTCGGCTTCGAAGAGTTTGGCACCAAAGGAAGAGGAGGCAAAGGAATGGCCTTCTTGAAAGTGGGTGAGAAAAACGGGAATGCAGTAGCAGTCAGTTCAGTGGGAGAAGAAGATGAGATCATCTTAGTCACCCAGCAAGGAATGGTCATCCGTACGGAAGCGAACCAGATCTCTAAAATGGGAAGAACCGCAGTGGGAGTCAGAGTTGTAGACATCAAGGACAATGATAAAGTCCAAGATTGTACTGTGATTCGAGAAAACAAAGAAAAATGATCCGTATCGGTTCTGTCGAAATTCCCGGTTGGTTGGCCATGTCGCCGATGGCCGGGATCAGTGATAGCCCGACCAGAACCATGGCTCGCAGATACGGATCTGCATTTTCCTATACTGAATTCGTTTCCACCGACAGCCTCGCGGTAGGTTCTAAAAAAGCGTTATCTCTATTACGTTTTCGTGAAGAAGAAAGACCAATCACCTTTCAGATTTTCGGCAATAAACTGGAAATCATAGTAGATGCGGCGAAAAGAATCCGCGAACTAAATCCCGATATCATCGATTTGAATATGGGTTGCCCTGCTCGAAATGTTTCTATGAGAGGGTCCGGAGTTGGACTTCTACGCAAACCTGTATATGCGGGAAAGATAATAGAAGAAATGAGAAAGGCACTGGATATTCCGGTGACTGCAAAGATCCGCCTAGGATGGGACGATTCTTCCAGAAACTATATGGAAGTTTCCAGGATCTTAGAAGAATCCGGAGTGATGGCGATCTCAGTTCACGGTCGAACCAGAGAAATGGGCTATTCCGGAAAAGCTGATTGGGACGCGATCGCAGATATAAAATCCGAAAGAAAGGTGCCTATCTTCGGCAACGGAGATATTAGTAGTTATGAAGAAGCTGTCCGCAGAAAGGAAGAATCCAAAGTGGACGGAGTGCTTGTTGGTAGGAATTCCATCGGAAATCCATGGATATTCTCAAATATCAAAAAAGAAGATCTAAGTTTCGAAGAGATTGTATCAACTACTCTAAGTCATTTGCAGCTGATGCGAGAAACCTTTGGAGACAAATACGGACTCATCCTCCTCAGAAAACATTTGGTGCGTTATATACAATCCAGAAAGGAAGTCGAGCCGATGAGATTAGAACTTCTCAAGATGGAAGATCCCGAAAAATTGATCTCCATTCTTCAGGATGCTCAAAACAGTATGAGTTTGGTTTCTTGATCCGTCAGGAATGAGATTGACAAAGGTTTTCTAAAATAGGCTGATAATTCCTTTTCAGGAGGAATTTGATGAGAGCCATTGCACTCATATTCACTATACTTGTATTACTCGCTTGCGATAAAAAGAAAGAAGAAGCTCCGATAGAACAGATCGTAGGAACTAAATATTCTGGCGGGGATCAGTACGTTTATAAAAATCCGGGAACCAGAGAAAAATCAGAACAAGTTACTCTAGTTTACGAATTCGAAGAAGTCAACGGACTTGAAATCGTTTCTCACGAATCAACTGATCCTAAAGGAAAGAAAACAGTCACAGAATACCTGAAACTCAGAACAGTAGATGGAAAAGAAGGATTCGGACTTCTGAAAAACTTTTATGATGCAGTTCTATTTGTTGTAGGTGATGGAGACACAGCATTTGCTAAAAATTCTCTCACTTCTCCTTCTAAGGGAAAACTAGAAAAAGGAATGTCCTGTTTCGAGTCCGAAGCAAGCGGAGAATTCTCTAAAGTACGTTGTTATGGTTCCATTGTAAAAGGCGGGAAATTAAATAACTTGTATGATATTTGGATCCAGCCTTTTTCTTCTAATATTTCCAGAGATCCACTTTTAAGTGATAGTGTTCGTAATCTAAAAGCAGCCAGTTTAAAACTGATTGAACTCAATAAAACTTCGGATCCAGCTAAACAAGAGGAATTGAAAAAGTCTGCTTCCACCGCGTTAAAGACTGTCTCAGAGAAAGGGGATATCTATCAAGAATCTGCAAATTCTATTGCGACTGAATTCGGCTTAACGCTGTCCGAACCACAACAACCAACCGAACAATAAGACTTAATAATAAAAAACCCCACCTATATCAGGCGGGGTTTTCCATTCCAGTTAGAGTAAAAACTCGAACTGAATTATTATTATTTACCGATTTCTTGAGCTTTTGCTACGAGAGCGTCGCGTCCACCTGGAAATTTAGCGTAAATAACACACTGGCATTCTTCCCAGTTGTCTTTAGAAACATCATTAGGATCGGAACCTGGACCGGTAGCTTTACACTCGTAAACTCCCACTCCTTTAACGATACCTGCAGAAGTACCAACGATAACGGAAGCAGTTGCTTCACCGTCGGAAACTCCGGATGCAGATTCAACAGTCTCACCGACCATTTTTTTAACAACGTCGGAAGCACCTTGCAAGCGAGAAGCTTCGCGGCAAGTAGACTGCATCATAGCGAGACTTTTTTTCGCAACAGCCTTAGCGGATGCACGAGAAGCGAACTTCATGTAATAATAGTCTTTCGGGTTGGTATCTCTTGGAGTTTTACCGTCGTTTCTTTGCTCAGGCGGTCCACCCCAACCTTCGAAAGACCATCCTCCGTCACCAACGGAAGTTGCGTCTTTTTGAGCGGTATTTGCTCCGCAGTAGGTAAGTAATGCAGCAGACAGCGCAATAACGATTACTTTCTTGATCATCATTTTCTCCTTGATCAGATGGAATTGAGGAATATATCCATTAAACGGATTCCGCAAGCCATTTTTTAATGAATACGTTTAAAATTAAAAGCAGCCAACTATTTGGTAAAAAAATATTTATTCGCAGCGCACAATTGTCAAAAAATTTCCAAAATTATCTTTTTGTTCTGCTAACTCTGGCGGCTAGCGACGCAATAGCGACGACGGTTGCTTTTCTTCCTGGAAATTGGGAAGGACAAGCTCCTCAATCCTTAGAAGGAACAGGAGAAAAGCCGTATGAGTTGGCAAAATTAGGCCAGTTTTACGCGACTAGAATCTATTCAGTTCAGATAAAAGAGCAACTCTCTCCAAATTCAGATCCGGAAATAAAAGATTTTCTAATTCCTCAGGTCTCGAGAGAAAAATTCAAACAAACTTGTTCCAGACTCAAGCCGGATTATGTAGTTCGAGACCAGTTATCAATTGAGGAAAAGATCCGGATCGATCGCTCCGTGTACGATTGTAATCTTTCTAAAATGGAAGAATACTCTATCATAGGTAGAAAAGATCTATTCGAGACCTTAGAAAAGTTGACCAAGGATTCTTTTCCTTTAGTTCCCAAGAAAAAGATAAAAGAATATTCCAGAGAGCCAGTCCGAGCGGCGAAG